>DASQWB010000034.1:0-105354 GCA_035640455.1 Gaiellaceae bacterium
GCCCCGAACTTCTTGTCGAGGACGACGTAGCGGCCCTTCGGCCCCAGGGTGACCTTGACCGCGTCGGCGAGGGTGTTCACGCCGCGCTCGAGCGAGCGGCGCGCCTCCTCGTTGAACTTCAGCTCCTTGTGAGCCATTCACGTACCTCCGTTTGCGTTTCGCGTTTAAGCGGGGACCGGCTCGCGGGTGCCGACCACCTTCGCGAGGACGTCGGACTCGCGCAGGATCAGGATCTCGTCGGTGCCGAGCTTGACCTCGGTGCCACCGTACTTCGAGAAGACGATCTCGTCGCCCTCGGCCACGTCGAGCGGAATGAGCTCGCCCTTGTCGTTCCGGCTGCCCGGGCCGACGGCGAGGACGCGACCCCGCTGCGGCTTCTCCTTCGCGGTGTCCGGAAGGACGATGCCGCTCACCGTCGTCTCCTCCTCCTCCAGGACCTCCACGATCAGGCGGTCTCCCAGCGGCTGTAGATTCATGCAGCGCCTCCTACCTCAGTGACTTTGTGACACCTGTTGGCACTCTTCCTCGTCGAGTGCCAGGGCATTCTAACCGGGCTTGCGCGCCGATCGCAAGGTGCCTCGTGCGCTTGTGTTACAAAGGCTTTCGTGCTCCGAGAGTTCTCCGCGGGAGGCGTCGTCGTCCGCCGCCTGCGTGGCCGCTGGATGCTGGCCGCGATCCGTCCCGGCGGCAAGCCGGAAGGCGTGTGGGCCCTACCGAAGGGCCTCGTAGCGAAGGGCGAGAAGCCGGAGGAGACCGCTCTCCGCGAGGTCGCCGAGGAGACGGGGGTCGAGGCGGCGAGCCTGGGCAAGCTCGGCGACGTCCGCTACGTGTACACGCGCGGTGGCGAGCGCATCTTCAAGGTCGTCAGCTTCTACCTCCTCCGCTACCGGCGCGGCCGCCTCGGAGACCTGCCCTCGGCGCTCGCCTTCGAGGTCGCCGAGGCGCGCTGGCTCCCGCTCGAGGACGCCCCGCGCCTGCTCGCGTACAAGGGCGAGCGGGACATGGCGGAACGGGCCCTCGCGCGGCTCTCGGCAGGCGCTTATGATCCTGAATCTGCCGCGGCCCGCTGAGGACGACGCGATGTATGCCCTGAACTTCTACTCCCCGATCGTCGCGGACCAGCTTCGGAGCCAGCGCAAGACCGCGACGATCCGGCTCGGCGACAAGTCGGCCAAGTACCGCAAGGGCATGGTCGTCCAGGTGCTCGTCGGCGTCCGGTTCGGCATACGGGAGAAGATCTTCGACGCCGTCATCGACAAGGTCGAGGTGAAGCGCCTGGACGAGCTCTCGCCGCGGGAGATCGAGCACGACAACCCGGAGATCCGGCGCGTGGAGGAGATGGCCGGCTTCCTCGGCCAGCTCTACAACCGCGAGGTGTCGGCGGACGACACCGTCACGGTCATCCGCTTCTCGCAGATCCGCTGACCGACGTGGGGGAACCCATGGTTCCCGCACGGACCCCCTCCTTCTCGGCTTCGGCAAGGCCGATGCTTGTGAGCGCTGCGGCGGGAGCGCGGTCCCGCCTCCGCGCAGCGGTTTGCACGTGATTCCGACTAGGTTCGGCGGATCTTCGTTCCGAAGAGCTCGGCGCTGCGGAGTGCCGCCCGGCAGCTCTCGCACTCGACCGCGAAGGCGGAGCTGAAAGGCGCGTCGCAGGCGGGGCAGCGGCGCAGCAGCTCGCCGCCGCACTGCGGACACGTCGCCGGCACCTCGTCCTCGAACTCCTCGAACCAGCGCCGCGCGGCGCCGCAGCTGAGGCAGACGGCAGCCCAATGGCCGAGCACGTTCCGGCGCTCCTCGCGCAGCCAGTCGGCGGCCCTGCCCACGAGCCGCACTCTAGCCGCGGGAGCCGGGCGGCCGAGAGGCCGCCCGGCCTTCGAGAGACGCCTAGAGGTTCGTGAACAACAGGTGGTTGTTCGCCGTGTTCGAGGACTTGACGATCGACTTCGTCGTCAGGTTATAGAGCGCCGAGCGAACGGTCGCGGGGCTTGACCCCGGATGCCCCTGGAGGTACTGCGCGGCCACGCCGGTCGTGTGCGGCGTCGCCATCGACGTCCCGCTGATCGTGTTCGTAGCCGTGTCGCCCGTGTACCACGCCGACGTGATCGAGACGCCGGGAGCGAACCAGTCGACGCAGCTCCCGTAGTTCGCCCACGAGGCCTTCGTGTCGGTCCGGTCGGTCGCGCTGATCGTCATCGCGGCCGCGACACGCGCCGGCGAGAAGTTACAGGCGTTCTGCGGGTTACCGAAGATGTCGCCGTTTCCGGCGGCGATCGCATAGCTCACGCCGTCGCTGATCGAGTTGTTCACGGCCGTGTCGAGCGAGCTCGAGGCGCCGCCGCCGAGGCTCATGTTCGCGACCGCCGACTGTCCGGCGAGGTGGTTGCCGGTCACCCAGTCGACGCCGGCGATCACGCCCGAGGTCGTCCCGCTGCCGTTGCAGCCGAGGACGCGGACCGAGACGAGCGTCACCGCCTTGGCGACGCCGTAAGTCGAGCCGCCGACGGTGCCCGAGACATGAGTCCCGTGGCCGTTGCAGTCGGAGGCCGAGCCGCCGGACGTGACCTCGTCGACGCCCTTGATCGCGCGGCCGCCGAATTGCGTGTGGGTGTACCGGATGCCCGTGTCGATGATGTACGCCTTCACGCCGCTCCCCGTGGCGGTGTACGTGAAGGTGCCGGAGAGCGGAAGCGAGCGCTGGTCGATTCGGTCGATCCCCCAGGTGGCGCCGGTCTGGGTCGTATCGGCCGTCATGACGCCGTCGGGCTCGACGTACTGCACGTTCGGCTCTTGGGCCAGCCGAGACACGGCCGCAGAGGGCAGCGTGAGCGAGTAGCCCTTGAGCGCGTGCGAGTACACGTACGTCACGGTGCCGCCGAAGCGGGCCGCCTGCTGCTGCGCGATCGCGGCCGGATCCGCGACCGAGTCGCGCAGGACGACGATGTACGAGGCGCGGTCCGACGCGGCGATCGAGGTCGCGCCGAGCGCGGCGAGGATCGCCGCGGCAACCGCCAGTACGAGGGCGGTGCGAGCCGCTGTCTTGAGCAACGGTCCTCCTTTCTCTCTTGTGGTTCGGGACGCGCTCGACGGTCGACCCCCGCTGGCCGCAAGGCCGCTCGCGCCTGCCATCTCGGAAGCTCGTCGCCAGCTTGTCCCCTTTTAGGCGGTACTCATGGCAACCGCCTGCGGCTGCACTATCGCCATCCGGCAAGGAATCCAAACGTCCCTTGCCGGAGGACGCAGTCGTTAGAGTTCGAGCGTTCCTGGGCCGTGACGGGGGTTTGAATGGCGATTGCGAGAGAAGCCGAGCCGGTCGGCTCGCTGAGTGAGGTGAGGGAGGCCGGTCTCGACCGCGAGGACCTGCTCGCCGTCTACCGGAACCTCCTGCTGACGCGCGGGATCGAGGAGCGCGGGCACATCCTTTATCGCCAGGGAAAGATTCCCGGCTCGTTCTACACGGGCCGCGGCAACGAGGCCGCGTCGGTCGGCGTCGCGACGGCGATGGGGCCGGACGACGTGGGCACCCCGCTCCACCGGGACATGGGCGTGCACGTCGTTCGAGGTGTGGAGCCGTGGCGGATCTTCGCCCAGTACATGGGCCGCGTCGACGGGCCGACGCACGGCAAGGACGGCAACGTCCACATGGCCGACTCGCGCCTCGGTCTGATCGCGATGGTGAGCCACCTGCCGGCGATGCTCCCGGTCGCCACCGGCTGCGCGCTTGCCTTCCGGATCCGCGGAGAGCGCCGCGTAGCCGTGGGCTGGTTCGGCGAGGGCGCTTCGGCGCGCGGCGACGCGCACGAGGCGATGACGTTCGCCGGCACACGCCGGCTCCCGATCGTCTTCGTCTGCGACAACAACCAGTGGGCCTACTCGACGCCGTCGCACCTCGAGTACGCGACCGAGCACGTCGCCGACCGCGCGGAGACCTACGGCTTCGAGGGCGTGGTCGTCGACGGCACCGACGTTCTCGCCGTCTACCGCGAGGCGAAGCGCGCGATCGAGCGCGCGCGCAAGGGCGGCGGCCCGACGCTCCTCGAGTGCGTGACGCTGCGCATGGAAGGGCACGCCGTCCACGACGACGCCTTCTACGTTCCGAAGCCGATGCTCGAGGAGTGGGCGAAGAGCGACCCGCTCGAGCGGTTCCGCAGCTGGCTGCGGGAGAACGCCGATCTCGACGACGAGGAGGAAGAGGAGATCGCGGGCGGCGTGAAGCGGCTCCTGAACGACGCCCTCAAGCGCGCCGAGGAGTCGCCGCTCCCGGAGCCCGATCAGCTGCTCGACGGCGTCTTCGCCTCGCCCGAGGACCTCGACACCCCGCACCACAAGTAGCCGTGGCAGAGAAGACCTACCTGCAGGCGATCTCCGACGGTCTCCGCGAGGAGATGCGGCGCGACAAGCGCGTCTTCGTGATCGGCGAGGACGTGGGCGTCTACGGCGGCGCCTTCAAGGTCACGCTCGGGTTCCAGGAGGAGTTCGGCCCCTGGCGCGTCATCGACGCGCCGCTCGCGGAGAGCGCGATCATCGGGGCGTGCACCGGCGCCTCGATCATGGGCATGCGGCCGGTCGCGGAGATGCAGTTCGCCGACTTCATCTCCTGCGGCTGGGACCAGCTCGTGACCGTCGCGGCCAAGCAGCGCTGGCGCGCCGGAACGCCGGTGCCGATCACCGTCCGGCTGCCCTCCGGCGGAGGTTTCTCGGGCGGTCCGTTCCACTCCCAGAACCCGGAGAGCTCGTTCGCTCACATCCCGGGCCTCAAATGCGTGTGCCCGGCGACACCCGAGGACGCGAAGGGCCTGCTCGCGAGCGCGATCCAGGATCCGAGCCCCGTCCTCTACTTCGAGCACAAACACCTCTACCGCCGCATCAAGGCGGAGGTGCCGGACGAGCGGATCACCGTCCCGATCGGCAAGGCGCGGATCCACCAGGAGGGCGATGACGTGAGCGTCGTCACCTGGGGCGCGATGGTCTATACCTCCGAGGAGGCCGCCAAGGAGCTGGCCGAAGACGACGTCTCGGTCGAGATCGTCGACCTGCGCTCGGTCATGCCCTGGGACAAGGGGGCCGTGCTCGAGAGCGTCCGCAAGACCTCGAAGGTGCTCGTGCTGCACGAGGACACGCGCAGCGGCGGCTTCGGCGCGGAGATCGCGGCGACGATCGCCGAGGAGGCCTTCGAGGACCTCGACGCCCCGGTGAAGCGGATCGCCGCTCCCGACACTCCCGTGCCCTTCTCGCCGCCGCTTGAGAAGGCGTTCATCCCACAGGTCGCCGACGTGGCGGCCGGACTGAGAGAGCTCGCCGAGTACTAGAGGAGGACGCGTGGCCACCACCCAAGCGATCGACGTCGTGATGCCGCAGATGGGCGTCTCGGTCTCCGAGGGGACGATCACGAAGTGGCTGAAGCAGGAAGGCGAGTCGGTCGCGGCCGACGAAGCCCTGCTCGAGATCTCGACCGACAAGGTCGACACCGAGGTGCCGAGCCCCGGCGAGGGCGTCCTCCAGCAGATCCTCGTCCCGGAGGGCGAGACCGTGGACGTGGGGACGAAGCTCGCCGTCATCGCACCCGAGGGCGCCGCCGCGCCGCCGGCCGCCGAGGAGCAGGCCACCGCCGAGCCGGAGCCGGCCGAACAGGAGGCCCCGGAGCCCGCGACGCAGCAGGCGGCAGACGAGGCGATGGCCGCCGCGAGCGAAGGCGTCGGGGACGTCGCTCCCTCGGCTGCCTCGAGACCCGCTCCTCCCGCCCCGAGCGAGGACGGCAAGACGTTCGTCTCGCCAGTCGTCGCGCGGATCGCCTCCGAGCACGGCGTCGACCCGAACCAGGTGCAGGGCACCGGCCGCGGCGGCCGGGTCACGAAGAAGGACATCCTGGGCTTCATCGAGTCGGGCCCCGCCGAGCCGGCACCCGCGCCTGCGCCTGCGGCAGCCGAGGCTCCGGCTCCTCCGCCCGCGCCTGCTCCGGCCCCCGAGCCGGCAGCCGCTCCACCGGCCCCGCCTCCTCCGCCCAAGCCGAGACCGGAGCCGGTCGCCGCCGAGGCCGCCGCGCCGCAGGCCGGCGAGATCCTCGAGCCGATGAACGCGATGCGCCGCGGGATCGCCGAGCACATGCGGCGCTCGCTCGACACCTCCGCGCACGTCACCACCGTCTTCGAGGTCGACATGACGAAGGTGGTGCAAATCCGCAAGCGGCTAAAGCCGGAGTATGAGAAGAGCTACGGCGTGAACCTCACCTACCTCGCGTTCATTGCGCGCGCGACGATCGAGGCGATCAAGCACTGGCCCTGGGTGAACGGCGAGATCCGCGGCGACAAGATCGTCCAGAAGCAATTCGTGAACCTCGGCATCGCGGTCGCGCTCGAGGGCGGCAAGGGCCTGATCGTCCCGGTGATCAAGAACGCCGAGGAGAAGAACCTGCTCGGGCTTGCGCGCGCGATCGCGGACGTCGCCGAGCGGGCGCGCTCGAAGCGCCTGACCCCGGACGACGTCCAGGGCGGGTCGTTCACGATCACGAACCCCGGCGGCTGGGGCGCGATCATCGGGACGCCGATCATCAGCCAGCCGCAGGTCGCGATCCTCGACGTCGAGGCGCTCGTGAAACGGCCCGTGGTCGTCACCGACGAGAACGGCCAGGACCAGATCGCGATCCGGCACATGATGAACCTCTGCCTCTCGTACGACCACCGGCTCGTCGACGGCGCCTACGCGGCCCAGTTCATGAAGGAGCTCCGCGAGAACCTCGAGGGCTGGGAAGAGCAGTCGTACTAGAGGGATCGCCGACGGCATGAGCACGGGCGCCTACCTCCTCGACCTGCGGGAGCCGGTGCGCTACCTGGAGGGTTGGGACCTCCAGCGCTCGCTCGCCGCGGCCGTGTCGCAGGGGGCGATGCCGGAGACGGTCGTGCTCCTCGAGCACTCGCCCGTCGTGACGCTCGGCCGCCGCGCTGACAAGAGCGAGCTCCACATTCCGGCCGACGCCGACGTCGAGGTCGTCGAGACGAACCGCGGCGGCAAGTCCACCTACCACGGGCCCGGGCAGCTCGTCTGCTACCCGATCCTCGACCTGACCCGGCACGGCACCGACGTCAAGCGGTACTGCCGCGACCTCGAGCGCGCGCTGCTGCTGACGCTCGAGCCGCTCGGGCTCGAGGCGACGACGATCGACGGCCTGACCGGGATCTGGCTCGAGCGCCCTCCGCGCAAGATCGCGTCGATCGGCATCCACGTCGCGAAGTGGATCACGACGCACGGCTACGCCCTGAACGTCGACCTCGACACCGCGCCGTTCACGCAGTGGATCACCGCGTGCGGGCTCGAGGACGCGCAGTTCACGACAATCACTCAGGAGCTCGCGCGGCCGGTGTCGGTCGACGAGGTGCGGCCGGTCGCCGTCGCCGCGCTTGCCGAGGTCTTCGGGCTCGAGTTCGAGCAGCTTCCGGCCGACGACGGCGCCGGCCTCTGGCCACAGCCGGTGCACGCGAGGCTCGCGGCAACCGCGTAACTACACTGCCGGCGATGCAGGGCTCGCTGCCAGTCGCCGAGCGGCCTCGCCGGCCGGAGTGGATGAAGGTCCGGGCGCCGAGCGCCGACTCGCGCTACTTCGACGTCAAGAAGCTCATCCACGGGCAGTCGCTGCACACGATCTGCGAGGAGGCGCGCTGCCCGAACATCGCCGAGTGCTGGGGGCGCGGCACGGCGACGTTCCAGATCCTCGGCGACACGTGCACCCGCGCGTGCCGCTACTGCTACGTCAACTCCGGCAAGCCAGAGCACCCGCCGGACCCGCTCGAGCCGCTCCGGCTCGCGCACGCGGCGGCGCAGATGGGCCTGAAGCACGTCGTCGTCACTTCCGTCGACCGCGACGACCTGCGGGATCGGGGCGCGGCGCATTACGCCGCGACCATTCGTGCACTCGTGCACAAGCTGCCGGAAGCGTCGGTGGAGGTGCTGACGCCCGACTTCCTCGGCGTCGAGGAGGAAGCACTTCGCACCGTCCTCGCCGAGCGGCCCGACGTCTTCAACCACAACATCGAGACCGTGCGCCGCCTGCACCGCCGGATGCGCGGCGCGAAGGCCTCGTACGAGAAGGCGCTCTGGCTCCTCCGCCGCGCGAAGGAAATCGCGGACTACCCCGTGCTGACGAAGTCGGGGATCATCGTCGGCCTGGGGGAGACGAACGACGAGGTCGTCGAGACGATGCGCGACCTCCGTGCGAACGGCGTCGACGTCGTCACGATCGGCCAATACCTGCAGCCGTCGGCGAAGCACACGCCGATCGACCGTTGGGTGCACCCGGACGAGTTCCGCTGGTTCGGGGAGCAGGGCGAGGCGCTCGGCTTCGGCTCGGTCTTCTCCGGTCCGCTCGTCCGCTCAAGCTACCGCGCCGACGAGCAGCGCCACGCGGCCGCGACCGGCCGCGGCGCGGTCGCCTACTAAGCCCCGTTAGCGGATACCCGTGTCGATCGAGAAGTCGACGCGGCGGAAGCGGTTCGCCATCACTCGCGCGCGGCTCGGCTCGAGCCCGCGGCCCACGCGCTGCTTCATCTGGAGTCGCACGGCGTAGAGGCCGGGCGCGAGCATCACGCGGTACCGGCCCAGGTCGTTCGTCGTCGCGCGCCGGACGACGCGGCCGTTCCGCCAGAACACGAGCGTCACGTTCTTCGCGGGCCCGTCGCAGGGCTGCTTGGCGGCGCATACCGGGACGATCGGGCCGCGGGTCACAATCCCCCGCAGGCCGCTCGGGCTCGTGCCCGCACCCGCCGACGAGACGGCGGCGACAGCCGCCAGAGCAGCGAGAACGCGCATCTCGACACAGGATACGCCCGCTCCCGCGAACGAAACGGGGCCGGCGTTGTGGCCGGCCCCGTCTCGTGCCGTCAGTTCGCCTTCGCCTTACGGCGTCAGCTTGCTGATCCGCGTCGACCAGTTGGGCGAGCGCGCTGCGCGGGCCCGGGCCGTGGCTTGCGCCGGCGCAGGTGCCGAGCAGGTTGTCGCCCGTGCCGCCCGCGAAGAACGGGCCGCCCCAGCCGGTGTAGTTGCACGTGTGGGCGATGTACTCGCTGGCGATCCAGATCGAGTTCCCGTCCACCGCGGCAGCGCCGTAGTCGCCCCAGCGCGTCCGCGGCGGATTGCCGCCCACCTGCTGCTTGTAGCTCGTGAAGCCGTCGTCCTGCGCGGCTCCTGTGCCACCGGTCACGACGTTCCACGCGCCGACGCCGGCGCTGGCGTCGATCGGCGCGTAGGCGGCGCTCGGGTTGAGCGTGTCGCCCGTGGCCGTGAACGCCATCACGCCGCGGCCGCTGGCCGTGACCCCGATCGCCGGGTACGTGAAGTCGTAGCCGCTCGCGCCCAGGTAGCCCTGCTTCACGATGCTCCCCGCGTCCGGGTTGACGATGTACCACGCGATGCCGGCCCGCTGCGCCCCGTCGTCCGGATTGAGCGCCGTGTCGAGCGCGCCCCACACCTTGCCGTTGGCGTACATCACCTGCTGCATGCGGGTGTCGTTCGAGTCGGGCCGCGAGATCACCTCGGCCCCCCGGGCGTGCGCCGTTGCGCTGACGAGCAGCTTCCAGCAGCCGGTCTGGCCGTTGAAGAGCAGCGTCGTCTCGTCGTTCAGGCAGAAGCCCTGCGGCACGGCCGTGGTCGGGGCGGTGCCCGAGCCGGGCTGCTGCTGCTTCGGCGGGACGCCGTACTGGCCGACGGTCAGGATCCTGTTGCTGAGGCTGAGGTTCGGCACGCCGTTCAGCGACGCCGTGTTCGTCAGCGTCCAGACGATGAGCTGGTTCGACGTCCGGGTGCCGGCAGTGTCGGCGACGGGCTTCTGCGCCTCGTCGGCGGCATTCGAGCTCAGGAGGTACTCGGTGCCGTTGTTCGCGAGGTTGAACTGCGACGTCCCCGGCGACTGCGCCGGCCAGACCGTGAAGCCCGGCTGCGTCGAGCCGGCGTCGCTCGGAGCGTTCACCATGCCCGAGGTGTCGATGTGCTGCATCGTCACGTTCGCGGCACCCGCGCCGAGCTGGGCCTTCGAGAGCGCGTAGATCTGCGCGCCCGAGAAGCCGTTGCAGCACCACGGATAGGCGTTCGTCGTGAGGTAGATCCCGTTCGCGTCGGCCCCGATATGCGGGTAGTCACCGAGGAACGGGCCAGGGTTCGCGCCACCGGTGTTCGTGCCGTCGTTCGTGACGTCGATCCGGTAGATGTTCCACGCTCCCGTCGGGTCCGACGTCTGGCTGACCGCGAGGTCGAGGTGGTTCACGAACGTGAACGCGCCGGTCGTCGGGTTCACCTCGAGCGTGAGCACAACGAGGAAGAAGCGCTGCGTCTGCGCGTCGTAGAGGCACGTCGGGTCGGTGACGAACGGCCCGCGGATGTTCCCGTGCGCCCGATCGATCGCCGGCGCGTAGCCGTAGAACGAGTTCAGGTCGACCGCGTGGTTCACGTTCCGCGGAAAGCCGCTCACGATGTTGGTGGACGTGTTGTCCGGAAGCGCCGACGCGCCTGTGGCCTGGCTGTAGACGTTGAGGACGTCGTTGACGGCCTCGACGACGTAGCCGTTCCCGACGCACATGCCCTGGTCAGGCGGCTCGACGGAGAACTGGTTCCCGCCGCGCGAGTAGCGCTGCTGGTAGTGGTTCAGGCCCTCGAAGCCGAAGTTGAACGTCGGGTTCGACTTCGCCTTCTTGCCGCTGGCGACGGACGGGCCGCGGCCGACGCCGTTCGAGAGGCTGATCGTCCCGTCATACGGGTCGGGCCCTTCGTCGCTGTCCTCGCCGGTCGGGAACTCGTACTGGGTGCCATCGCCTGCGCTCGGCGCGAAGTCGCCCGTCTGGGCCGAGCCGGTCCCGCCGATCGGAATCTGCCGCGACTCCGCCATGGCCGCCGAAGCGAGCCAGAAGGAGACCGCAGCGACGAGACGACCAGCAGGCCGAGCCGTCGGAAGGTGCTCATCCTCAAGATTTCCTCCCCTTGCGCTGACGAGGGAGCCCCCCACGGGCGCCCTCATGTACGACGCGGTATTGTGCCGCGTAGATCGACTTTGTCAAGAGAGCGTCCCGGAGGCTGCCTCTTCTCCTGCGTCTGGAGGGCGTACGTGACGCCTAGGTCGACCTCCAGACATCCGCGGCCCTACGCGCGTCGCTGCGAGGACGCCGAAGTGCGTCTCGGCCGCGGTCGCCAAACCAGCATGACACTGACGGCGCCTTACGACGAGTGAGGCTTCGCCATCGCGCGGTAGTCGAGCGCGCGGTCGAGGATCTCCTCGTCCACACCCGCCTCGCGCGCGACCTCCCGTAGCGGCCGGCCGGACGATGCAGACTCCTTGACGATCTCGGTCGCCCGGTCGTAGCCGATGTACGGGTTGAGCGCCGTCGCCGCCGAGAGCGTCAGCTCGGCGTAGCGCTCGCACGTCTCGCGGTTCGCCTCGATCCCGTCCACGCACTTCTCCGCGAGCAGCCGCGACGCGTTCGCGAGCAGCTTGATCGACTGGAGCAGGTTGCGGGCCATGAGCGGCACGAACACGTTGAGCTCGAAGTGGCCCTGCAGGCCGCCGATCGCGATCGCCTGGTCGTTCCCGATCACCTGCGCCGCGACCTGCGTCACGACCTCCGGGATGACCGGATTGACCTTGCCCGGCATGATCGAGCTTCCTTTCTGCAGCTCGGGGAGCCGGATCTCCGCGAGGCCCGCCCGCGGCCCGGATCCCATCAGCCGCAGGTCGTTGGCGATCTTCGTCAGCGAGACCGCGACCGTCTTCAGCGCGCCGGAGGCCTCGACGAGGGCGTCTCGCGCCGCCTCCGCCTCGAAGGGATCGGCGGGAGCCCCGATCGTGAGCCCGGTCTCCTCTGCGAGACGCGCGCGCACGCGAGCCGCGAACTCGGGATGCGTGTTCAGCCCCGTGCCGACGGCCGTGCCGCCGAGCGGGATCTGGCCCAGCCGCTCGAGCGTCGAGCCGACGCGGTCAAACCCCTGCCGCACCTGCGCCGCATAGCCGCCGAACTCCTGGCCCAGCGTCACCGGGACGGCGTCCATGAGGTGCGTCCGGCCCGACTTGACGACGTCGTCGAACTCGGCCGCCTTCGCCTGGAGCGACTCGGCGAGCTGCCGGAGCGCGGGCAGCAGGTCGTTCACGATCTCGTCCAACGCGGCGAGGTGGACGGCCGAGGGGAACACGTCGTTCGACGACTGGCCCATGTTGACGTCGTCGTTCGGGTGCACGTCCTCACCGGCGAGCGAGGCGATCACCTCGTTCGCGTTCATGTTCGAGGATGTCCCGGAGCCGGTCTGGAAGACGTCGATCGGAAACTGGTCGTCGAGCTCACCGACCGCGAGACGGTCGCCTGCGGCGGCGATGCGCTCGGCCTTGTCGGGGTCGAGGAGGCCGAGCCCCGCGTTCACCCGCGCAGCCCCGGCCTTGATCCGGCCGAGCCAGCGTGCGACCGGCGCCGGAATCGGCTCGCCGGACACGGGGAAATTGTCGACGGCCTTGCGCGTCTCCATGCCCCACAGCTCCTCGTCGCGAGAGATGCTCCGCACCTCCGCGAGTCTAGCCCTGGGTCAGGCAATTGGGCGGAGCTTCCGGGCCTCGGGCGGCCGCTCGCGGAGCGAGCCACGGATGGGCTCGTCGAGATCCCTCGACGCCGCCCAGCCGAGGTAGCCACAGCGCGGGCACTCGTCGTCGCGGTAGTCGCGCTGCTTCCTGCACCGAAGGCACTCGACGATCTGGCCCATGCGCTGGAGATCGGCCTCGCCGGAGCGGCTGCGAGCCCTCGTCCGGGCGATTCAGTCGGTCGAGTACTTCGGCTGGACCTTCTCGCCGCGGATCTGCGCGACGGCGTTGTTGGCGGCGATCGCCGCCTCGCCCATGCCAATCGTGATCAGCGTGATCTTGCCCGGATAGCCGGCGACGTCGCCGGCCGCGAAGACGCGCGGCAGGTTCGTCTCGCACGTCGTCGGGTCGATCTTGATCTGCCGCTTGCCCTCGAGCTCGAGGCCCCACTCGGCGATCGCGCCGAGGTGCGAATGGAAGCCGAGCAGCGTGATCAGCGCGTCGCATTCGACCTCGAAGTGCTCGTTCGTCGAGACGTTCTCGATCGTGACCGCCTCGATGTGCCCGTCGCCGTGGATCTCGCGCACCTCGCACGGGACGAGGATCCGGACCCGTCCTTGGCCCTCGAGCTCCCTCGCCTCGTTGACCGACGACTCGAGCGCACGGAAGCGCTCGCGCCGGTGGACGACGGCGATCGGATGCCGCGCGGTGTCCTGGAGCCCGAGCACCCAGTCGAGCGCCGAGTCGCCGCCGCCGACGATGACGCACGTCCGGTCGCGGAAGACGTCCTTCTCGCGGACGAAGTAGTGGAGGCCCCTGCCCTCCCAGTCGTCGATGCCCTCGATCCCGAGCTTGCGCGGCTCGAATGCGCCGTGTCCCGCCGTGATGATGAGCGCACGGCTGAGGTACGTCTTGTCGGCGCTCGTCCCGACCGCGAGCAGCTCCTCGCCGTTCTGGGAGACGCGCTCCAGCTTCTGCACCTCCTCGCCGAGGTGCACCTCGGCGCCCCACTGGAGCCCCTGCTCGGCGCAGAGCTCGACGAGGTCCCGCCCGAGGATCTTCGGGTGCCCCGCGACGTCGTAGACGTGCTTCTCGGGGTAGACCGCCGCGACCTGGCCGCCGAGCTGCTCGATCGAGTCGACGATCCGAACCGAGGCGTCCCGGTGGCCGGCGTAGTAGGCGGCGGCGAGGCCGGCCGGCCCGGCCCCGAGGATCGTGATGTCGACGACGCCGTCGGCCGCCATGTCGCGGAAATGGTAGTCGGCCCTAGCGATTACCCCGGTGACGCGAGAAGATGGACAGGGCATCGACCAGAGGAGGCCTCATGGCAGATCTCGTGCAAGTCTTCGCGCAACCCGGTCCGCTCCCGCTCAACAACACGGTTCAGATCGAGAGCAACGAGCCGGCGATCGTCACGCTGGCCGGCTCCGTCTGGGCCCCCAATCCGAACTTCACGATCGGCATCGCGCTCTCGATCGACGGCTCGGTGGCGGGAACCGCTCGGATCTACGCCAACGCGTCAGCCATGCACCTCGCTGTCGTCCCGATGGTGTTCTCGTACACCTTCTCGATCGGCCCGCACACCTTCGATCTCGCCTACCTCACCGGCGACGAGACGAGCGACGGAAACGACTACTACGTCGTGACCGTGCAGTACTAGGAAGCCGCCGGTCGCGGTCCGCCACGCCATCCCGGTCGAAGACCTGAGACGCGCGAGAGGGTACTAGGCGCTGCTAGAGCCTAGGCCCCGCAACCGGAGCCGCAGCCGCCGGTCGCCTCGGGCGCCTCGGCGCCCTCCTCGACCTGGAAGGAGTGCCCGCAGCCGCACGAGGAGACGGCGTTCGGATTGTTGATCGCGAAGCCGGAGGCCTCGATCGAGTCGACGTAGTCGATCTCGGCGCCGCGCAGGTACGGAGCGCTGAACGGGTCGACCACGACGTCGACGCCGTGCATCGTCAGCTCGACGTCGCCCTCCTGCGAGCCGCGGTCGAATCCGAGCCCGTACTGGAAGCCGGAGCAGCCCCCGCCCTGGATCGCGACCCGCAGCACGCTCACGTCCTCCTCCTCGGCGAGCAGCTGCTTGATCTTCGTCGCCGCGCGCTCCGTGACGGTGAGCAAGGGCGTGGTCGCCAACGGGCGCTCGGTGATCTCCATGGGTCGCATCGTAGCAGCGAAGACTCGGGACGGAAGCCGCCCGAGAGAGCGCGAGAGCCGACGACTTTGTAACAGGCGTCTCAGGCACGGTTGAGCGGTTTTCAGCGCAGCTCGTGGCGGTAGTCTGGTCTGGTAAGTTGCGTCGTCTCCGCGGGAGGATCGCGTGCTCCACAACTGGCTGCCCTTCCTGATCTACGGAGGGTTTGCGCTCGCGATTCCGGTCTCGATGATCGTCGCGTCGTTCGTGTTCGCGCAGCGGCCGGCGAGGCGCACGCGCGCCCGCACGATTCCCTTCGAGTCGGGCGTCTCTCGGGGGCCGCTCCCGCAGCAGCGCTTCACGATCAGCTTCTACCTGACGGCGATGCTCTTCATCGTCTTCGACATCGAGATCGTCTTCCTCTATCCGCTCGCGGTCGTGCTGCACCAGCTTGCCTGGTTCGGCTTCCTCGAGCTCGCCTTCTTCGTCGCGATCCTCGTCGTCGCCTACGTCTACGTGTGGCGGAAGGGAGCGCTCGAGTGGCAGTGAGCGAGCCTCCGAAGCTGCGCCGGTACGGGCTCAAGTCGGAACGCATCCTCTGGCCCGGCAAGGGGCCGAGCTCGTTCGAGGAGGAGGTCGCGGGACTCGAGGAGCGGCTCGGGCTGACGACGCTCGAGAAGGCGGTCGCGTGGGCGCAGACGAAGTCGATGTGGCCCGACACGTTCGGGCTCGCGTGCTGCGCGATCGAGATGATGGCGATCGTCTCGGCGCGCTACGACATCGCGCGCTTCGGGATGGAGGCCTTCCGCTCGTCGCCGCGCCAGGCCGACCTGCTGATCGTCTCCGGTCGCGTCGCGCACAAGATGGCCGCGCCGCTCCGCCAGATCTACGACCAGATGCTCGAGCCCAAGTGGGTGATCGCGATGGGCGCGTGCGCCTCGTCAGGCGGGATGTTCAACAACTACACGACCCTTCAGGGCGTGGACAAGATCGTCGCCGTCGACGTCTACGTCCCCGGCTGCCCGCCGCGGCCGGAGGCGCTGATGGAGGGCATCCTCCGGCTGCACGAGCGCGTGCTGGCGGGGATCCCGCCGGCCTACGAGGTGCGAGGAGTCGCCTCTTGAGCTGGGAGCACGTGCCCGGCTACATGGGCGAGCAGCACGCGCACGGCGAGCAGACGGTGGTCGTCGAGCCGAAGCAGCTCGTCGAGGCGGCGCTCCATCTCCGCGACGAGGAGGGCTTCTCGTTCCTCGCCGACATCGCGACCGCCGACTACCTCGGCTGGGGGCAGAAGGGCGTCGCCGGGTACATCGGCACGGTCACGGGCCGCGACCTCAACCGGCCCGGCTCGCAGGGGCTGCAGACGATGCCGGAGCTCAAGCCGAAGCGCTTCTCGGTCAGCTACCACCTCCTGGCGCTGCGGCCGGGCGCACCCCGTCTGCGGCTCCAGGTGTGGATCGAGGACGGCGAGCCGGTGCCGAGCCTCGTCGAGGTCTGGCCAACAGCGGACTGGCACGAGCGGGAGGCCTACGACCTGATGGGGATCCGGATCGAGGGGCACCCGAACCTCGCGCGGATCCTGATGGACGACGACTGGGAGGGGCACCCGCTGCGCAAGGACTACCCGATCGGCGGCGAGCCCGTCCGCTTCTCGAGCGACGAATAGTGGCGATCGCTCCCGAGAAGCCGCGCGCACGCGAGTGGCCGCTCGTCGGCCCGCCGATCTACGAGGGCAGTCGCATTCCGTCGCCGATCCCGACCGTGCTCCGGGTTTCGGACGAGCTACGCGAGGCGGGCGACATCCTCCAGGTCAACTTCGGGCCCAACCATCCCTCGATGCACGGCGTGCTCCGCCTGGTCGTCGACCTGAACGGCGAGGAGGTGGTGGGGCTCGCCGCGGTGATCGGCTACCTCCACACGGGCTTCGAGAAGAACATGGAGCAGAAGACGTGGTGGAAGGCGATCACGTACCCGGAGCGGATCGACTACGTCGCGTTCCAGAACAACGAGTACGTCTTCGTCGCCGCGATCGAGAAGCTGCTCGGGATGGAGATCCCGCCGAAGGCGGTCTGGATGCGGACGCTCCTCTGCGAGCTGAACCGGATCCACTCGCATCTGATCTGGCTCGGCACGTCGGGCCTCGAGCTCGGCGCGATCTCGATGTTCTGGTACGCGTTCCGCGAGCGGGAGCAGATCCTCGACCTGTTCGAGCTCGTCGCGGGCTACCGCATGCACACGCGCTACTTCCAGGCCGGCGGGCTCGCCGAGGACGTGCCCCGCGGCTTCTACCCGGAGTGCCGCAAGTTCGTCGAGTGGATGCCGAAGGCGATCGACGACTACGAGGCGATGCTCTCGCGGAACGAGATCTGGCTCGAGCGGACGAAGGGGATCGGGCTCCTCTCGGCCGAGGACGCGATCGCGCTCGGCCAGTCGGGGCCGGTGCTACGCGCCTCGGGGGTCGACTGGGACCTGCGGAAGGCGCAGCCGTACCTCGCCTATGACCAGGTCGACTTCCGCGTCCCCGTCTACACGCACGGCGACGTCTACGACCGCTACCGCGTGCACATCGACGAGATGCGGCAGTCGACGCGGATCGTCGCGCAGTGCCTCGACGTGCTCGAGGGGATGGAGGGCGAGCCGTGGATCAGCGACGACCGCAAGGTCGTCCTGCCGCCGCGCGAGGAGCTCCACACCTCGATGGAATCCCTCATCCACCACTTCAAGATCGTCACCGAGGGCTACCGCGTCCCCGAGGGCGAGGTCTACGTCGCGATCGAGGCGCCGCGCGGCGAGATGGGCTGCTACGTCGTCTCGGACGGCGGCCCGCGCCCGTGGCGGGTGAAGTTCCGCGGCTCCTCCTTCGTCGCGCTCGAGGCGACGGCGACCTGCATGCGGAACGCGCTCGTCGCCGACCTGATCGCGATCGTCGGCTCGCTCGACACTGTCATGGGGGAAGTGGATCGGTGATCGACGAGATCAGGCAGGTGGCGGCGCAGTATCCGGTCGCGCGCTCGGCGATCCTGCCGGCGCTTCGGATCGCGCAGGAGCGCCACGGCGGCTGGCTGCCGCCCGAGGCCTTCGAGGAGGTGGGCGAGGCGCTCGACCTCACGCCCGCTTACTGCAAGGCGGTCGCGTCCTTCTACGACATGTTCCACCTGGACCCGGTCGGTCGGCACCTCGTCGAGATCTGCACAAACGTCTCGTGCGCGCTCGTCGGCGCGCAGCAGGTCGTGGAGGCCTTCGAGGAGGAGCTCGGCGTGGGGCCGGGTGAGACGACCGACGACGGCGCGGTGACGCTGCGGACGATCGAGTGCGCCGGCGGCTGCGGGTGGGGGACGGTCGTCGTCGTCGACCACCGCTACCGCGAGCCGGTGCGCGCCGAGGACGTCCCGCGGATCGTGCAGGAGCTACGCGATGGCGATTAGGGAGATCGTCCTCGCGGGCGCGGACGACCGCGACCTGACGAGGTTGGACGAGTACCGCGCCGGCGGCGGCTATGCGCAGCTCGCTCGGGCCCGGGAGCTCGAGCCGGCCGCGATTCTCGCCGAGCTCGACGCCTCCAACCTGCGCGGCCGAGGTGGCGCGTTCTTCGCCACGGGCAAGAAGGCCGGCTTCATCCCGCGCGAGTCGCCGAAGCCGAAGTACCTCACCGTCAACGCGGACGAGTCCGAGCCGGGCACGTTCAAGGACCGCGAGATCATGCTCCGGGTTCCGCACCGCGTAATCGAGGGCTCGCTCATCACGGCCCACGCGATCGAGTCCCAGCACGTCTTCATCTACATCCGCGGCGAGTACCTCACTGAGTTCGAGGTGCTGCGGGCGGCGCTCGACGAGGCGCGCGAGGCCGAGCTCCTCGGCGGCGTCACGATCGTGCTCCACCGCGGCGCCGGCGCGTACATCTGCGGCGAGGAGACGGGGCTCCTCGAGTCGCTCGAAGGGAAGCGCGGGCAGCCGCGGGCGAAGCCGCCGTATCCGGCGATCACAGGGCTTTACGGCGCGCCGACGCTCATCAACAACGTCGAGACGATGGCGACGGTGCCGAAGATCCTCGAGCTCGGCGGCGAGGAGTACGCGAAGCTCGGTACCCCGGACTCGACTGGGACGCGCGTGTTCTCGCTCTCTGGAAACGTCGTGCGCGGCGGGAACTACGAGCTCCCGAACGGGACGACGCTCCGCGAGCTGATCTACCACATCGGCAGCGGCGTGCCGGACGGGCGGGAGCTGAAGGCGGTCATCCCTGGCGGCTCGTCGGTGCAGATCCTGACCGCGGACCAGATCGACACGCCGCTGTCGTACGACGCGATGCGGGAAGCGGGATCGTCGGTCGGGTCGGGAGCGATCATCGTCATCGACGATCGCGCCTGCATCGTCCAGCTCGGCCTGCGGGTCGCGCAGTTCTACATGCACGAGTCGTGCGGCAAGTGCACGCCCTGCCGCGAGGGGACGCGCTGGATGGTGCAGCTCCTGCACAAGATCGAGGACGGGGATGCCGAGGAGGCGGAGCTCGACCTGCTCCTCGACGTCTGCGACCGGATTCTCGGGCACTGCCTGTGCCCGCTCGGCGACGCGGCGGCGATGCCGATCGCGAGCTACGTCGACAAGTTCCGCGACGAGTTCCGGCAGCACGTCCGCGAGGGCCGCTGCCCCTTCGGCGGCGAGTCGTCACTCGAGGACGTCTTCGCGCCGGTCGACCAGCACCGGGGCCATCCAACCGTGGAGGTGCCGACTTGAAATCCGCCAAAAATGCTGCGCATTTTCGGCGGGACTGGTTAGTACCGTCGCTCCGCTCGGTACAAGAGGACCCGCTCTCGTGAGCCAGCCGGAGCAGGTGACGGTCACCGTCGACGGTCAGGAGGTGCAGGTCCCAAAAGGGACCGGGCTCGTCGAGACCGCGCTCGCGGCCGGGATCGAGATCCCCGTCTTCTGCTACGAGCCGCGACTCGGGCCGGCGATCGGCGCCTGCCGCATGTGCCTCGTCGAGGTCGAGGGGATGCCGCCGAAGCCGCAGGCCGCCTGCACGCTGACGGCGCAGGACGGGATGGTGGTGAAGACGGCTCTCACGTCCGAGCTGGCTCGGAACGCCCAGAACGCGACGCTCGAGTTCATCCTCGTGAACCACCCGCTCGACTGCCCGGTCTGCGACAAGGGCGGCGAGTGCCCGCTCCAGGACCTGACCTTCCGCTTCGGGCCCGGCCAGACGCGGATGACATTCCCGAAGCGGACCTTCGACAAGCCGATCCCGATCTCGCCGACGATCTCGCTCGACCGCGAGCGCTGCATCCTCTGCTACCGGTGCACACGGTTCTCCGAGGGCGTCGCCGAGGACGGCGAGCTCGTCGCGATCAACCGCGGCGCGCAGTCGGTGATCGCCACCTTCGAGGACGAGCCGTACCGCGGCCGGTTCTCCGGGAACGTGACAGAGCTCTGCCCTGTGGGCGCGCTGCTTCCGACGCCGTACCGCTTCGAGGGGCGGCCGTGGGAGATCCAGAGCATCCCCACCGTCTGCGGCCTCTGCCCCGTCGGCTGCAACGTGAGCGTGACGACGCGCGAGGGGAAGGTGAAGCGGATCCTCTCCCGCAACCACCCGGACGTCGACGGCGGCTGGCTCTGCGACAAGGGCCGGTTCGCGTTCGGCCACCTGCGAGCGCGCGACCGGATCGTCGATCCGCTCCGCCGCGTCCGCCGGCGCGGCCTCGAGCCGGTCGAATGGGGCGAGGCCGTCGAGGAGGCGGCGCGGCTCCTGCGCGGCGCCGAGGGGCGAATCGTCACCGCGCTCTCCGGCTCGGAGACGGTCGAGCAGGCGTACGCGCTCGCGAAGCTCATGCGCGTCGGCCTCGGCGCGCACACGGCAATGCTGCCGGAGGAGATCTCGGACGCCGTCGACGGCTTCCGGCTGCCGCTCTCGGCGATCGCCGACGCCGAGCTCGTCGTCGTGGTCGGCGACGATCCGGTCGAGGAGCGGGCGCCGATCGTCGACCTCTGGCTCCGCGCCGCCCGCCGCAACGGCGCCGAGATCGTCGTCGCCGGGATCGGCGGCGGAGCGGCGGCGTGCCGCCGGCTCGCCGGCGAGGACGACGAGCTCGGGCGGCGCCTGCGCGAGTCGGAACGCGCGATCCTCATCTGGTCCGGGACGGGCGGAGCCGGCGGCGCGCACGTCGCGGCGTGCGCGGAGCAGCTCGGGTTCGGCGCCAAACCGGACAGCGGGGTGCTCTACCTCCCGCAGACCGCGAACGGCCGCGGGGTCGCCGAGGCGTGGGCTTGCGCGGCCGACGAGGAGGCCGCGAACCCGGAGCCGATCGCGCTCCTCTTCGTCTCTGGCGACGAGGCCGCGTCCAACCCGGACGTGCGCGCGCTCGCCGAGCAGGCGGAGCGCGTGATCGCGACGACGATGTTCCAAGGAGTCGCCGTCGGCTGGGCCGACCTCGTCCTCCCCGGGACGAGCTACCTCGAGCGCGACGGCACGTACATGAACCTCGAGGGCCGGCTCCAGCGCCTGCGGCGCGCGGTGATCCCGCCGGCTCCGGACGAGCTCGCATGGCTCTCGCGGCTCGCCGGACACCTCGGCGTCGAGGTCTCGCCGTATCCGCCGGTGGTCTTCGCCGAGCTCTCGGAGCGCGCCTTCGGCGGCCTGCCCTACGGCGAGATCGGCGAGAGAGCCGACCTGCGCGGCCGCGAGCCGCTCGGCAAGGTCGAGGCGCCCCCGCTCGAGAAGCAGCCCCGCCGCCGCGGCCTGCGCCTCGTGCGCTACCGGCCGCTCTTCTCGGGACCGGCGGTCGAGCGCGTGCCGGAGCTCCAGTTCCAGCGCCCGGCTCCGGAGGTCGAGCTCTCGGCCGACGACGCCAAGCGCCTGAAGGTGAGGACGGGCGACGAGGTCTTCGTGCGCTCGAACGGGACGGCGCGGCGCCTGCGCGCGCGGATCGAAGGCCGCCTCGTGGCCGGAGTCGTCCGTGTCGCCGACGAGCACGCGGACGGGTTGCAGCCGACGGTGGAGGTGACGCGCTCGTGAGCGAGCCCTGGTGGATCAGCCTCATCAAGGCCTTCGTGATCATCAACCTCGTCATGCTCGCGTTCGCGTACACGACGCTGCTCGAGCGCAAGCTCCTCGGCCGCATGCAGCTCCGCTACGGGCCGAACCGGGCCGGGCCCTACGGCAGCCTCCAGCCGATCGCCGACCCGATCAAGCTCATCCGCAAGGAAAGCTTCTTCCCGGCGAGCGCGATCGACCTCCCGTACATCGCCGCGCCGGCGATCTCGATGTTCACCGCCCTCGCCGCCTTCAGCGTCATCCCCTTCGGCGCGGGCTGGCACCTGTGGCGCTGGCACGTCGACGGCGAGATCGCGAACGTCTCGATCGCGCTCCTGCTCGTCTTCGCGCTCGGCTCGATCGGGATCTACGGCTTCATCGTCGGCGGCTGGGCCTCCGAGTCGAAGTTCTCGATCCTCGGCTCGATGCGCACCTGCGCGCAGCTCGTCTCGTACGAGGTCTCGCTCGCGCTCTCCGTCCTCGGCGTCGTGCTCATGGCCGGCTCGCTCTCGCTCGTCGACATCGTCCACAAGCAGGGCACGACGCTTCCGTACGCGGCGCCGCAGGTCGTCGGCCTGCTCTGCTTCTTCATCGCGGGCATCGCCGAGACGAACCGCGCGCCCTTCGACCTCCCCGAGGCGGACACCGAGCTCGTCGCCGGCTACCACACGGAGTACAGCGGCATGCGCTGGGGCCTCTTCCAGACCGCCGAGTACATCAACATGATCACGCTCTCGGCGCTCGCGGTGACGCTCTTCTTCGCCGGCTGGCACGGGCCGTACGCGCCGCTCGGCCCGCTCTGGTTCTTCCTCAAGCTCTTCGTCGTCGTCTCGATCTTCATCTGGCTCAAGGCGACGCTGCCGCGCCTGCGCTACGACCAGCTGATGCGCTTCGGCTGGAAGGTGCTCCTGCCGGTGGCGACCGTGAATGCCGTCGTCACCGCCGCTCTCGTAGTCGCCTTCTGATGCCTCAGCCGCTCGACACGGTCAAGGGCTTCGGGGTCACCTTCAAGCAGATCTTCAAGAAGCCGATCACGCAGCAGTACCCGGAGTACAAGCGGCCGGTCTACCCGCGCTTCCGCGGCCGGCACCGGCTCTGGCGGCACGAGAACGGGCTCGAGAAGTGCGTCGGCTGCTCGCTCTGCGCGGCCGCGTGCCCGGCCGACTGCATCCGCGTCGTCGCGGCCGAGAACACCCCGGACAACCGCATCTCGGCTGGCGAGCGCTACGCGCGTATCTACGAGATCAACATGAGCCGCTGCATCTTCTGCGGCTACTGCGAGCTGGCGTGTCCGTTCGACGCGATCACGCTCGGGAACGAGTACGAGATCTCCGAGTACGCGCGCGACGACCAGATCTACACGAAGGACATGCTCCTCGCGCCGCCGATCAAGCGCGTGCCGGTCGCCGACGCAGAGCTCTACGACACGCCGATCCCGTTCTACAAGGAGCGCTCGTAGATGGCGGTCCTCGCGTTCAGCGCGGGGAACGTGCTCGTCTGGATCGTCTGGCTCGCCGCCGCCTTCGCCTGCCTCGGCTCGGGCGTCGCCGTGATCAGCTTCACGAATCCCTTCTTCTCGGCGCTCGCGCTGATCGGGAACCTCGGCGCTTTAGCGGTGCTGTACCTGCTCCTCTCGGCCGAGTTCGTCGCCGCCGCGCAGGTGCTCGTCTACGCCGGGGCGGTGATGGTCATGTTCCTCTTCGTCATCGCCTACCTCGGCGGGCGGGCCGACGCGCCGTGGGCAGGCGGGCCGAGCTGGCAGCAGATCGGCGCCGTCGGCGCCGCGGGCACGCTCCTCGTAGAGATCGTCGTCGCCGTCGGGCTGAAGGCAGGCGGACGGCTCTCGCACGAGCAGGACATCCACCGCTCGTTCGGCAGCCCGCGCGCGATCGGCCGGCTCTTCCTCACCGACCACCTGCTCGCGTTCGAGATCACCTCGATCGTGCTGCTCGTGGCGGCGATCGGCGGCGTCATCCTCGGCGCTCACACGCGGAAGCTCGCCGGGGAGAAAACGCAGTGACGCTCGGGATCCTCGGCCCCGAGGTCTCGTGGTACCTCGCGGTCGCGGCCTTCCTCTTCGCCACCGGGGCGCTCGGCGTCCTCCTGCGGCGCAGTCCGCTGATCGTCCTCCTCTCGCTCGAGATCATGCTGAACGGCGCGAACCTCGCGCTGATCGCGTTCGCGCGCCACAACGGGAGCGGGGCGGGTCAGATCTTCGCGTTGGCCGTGATGGCCGTGGCCGCTTCCGAGGTGGTCGTCGGGCTCGGGCTCATCGTCGCGATCTCGCGCCGCCACCTCGACCTCGACGTCGACAAGCTGCGAACCCTCCGCGGGTGATCGTCGCCGCCTGGATCTGCCTCTCCTCGCCGCTCGCGGCGGCGCTCGCGATCGCGCTGGCCGGAAGCCGGATCTCGCGCCGCGGCGCCGGCTACCTCGCGACGGCCTCGGTCTTCGCGTCGTTCGTCGCCGCCTGCGTCGCCTTCTTCGCGCTCTGGGGCGACGCGCCGCACGACCGCTCGCACTACTCGACCGTCTGGACATGGCTCGAGTTGGGGAGCTTCAGCGCCGGCCTGCGGATCCTCGTCGATCCTCTCTCGACGATGATGATGCTGATCGTCTCGGGGGTCGGGGCGCTCATCGTCGGCTACTCGGTCGGCTACATGGACGGTGACGACGAGGAGCGCCGCTACTTCGCCTATATGGCGATCTTCGTCTTCTCGATGCTGCTCCTCGTCCAGAGCGGCAATCTGTTGCTCCTGCTCGCGGGCTGGGGCCTCGTCGGCCTCTCGTCCTACCTCCTGATCGGCTTCTGGCAGGAGCGGCCGAGCGCGATCGCGGCCGCGAAGAAGGCGTTCGTCATGAACGCCTTCGGCGACGCGACCTTCGCCCTCGCGCTCTTCCTGCTGATCCAGCACACGCGGAGCCTGGACTTCGACACCGTCTTCGCCCGCGCGCCGGGCCTCTCGTCGAACCATTGGCTCGTCAACCTCGTCGCGCTCGGCCTGCTCGGCGGGGCCGTGGCCAAGTCGGCGCAGCTCCCGCTCCAGACGTGGCTCCCGGACGCGATGGAGGGGCCGACGCCGGTCAGCGCGCTGATCCACGCGGCGACGATGGTGACCGCGGGCGTCTACCTGATCGTCCGCACACACCCGCTCTTCGAGCTCGCGCCGAAGGTGGAGGACCTGGCGGCGGGTCTCGGCGCGGCGACGCTCCTCCTCGCCGGCCTGATCGCCCTCGTCCAGACCGACATCAAGCGCGTCATCGCCTACTCGACGATGTCGCAGATCGGCTACATGTTCCTCGGCGCGGGGCTCGGCGCCTACGCGAACGGGATGTTCCACCTGATGACGCACGCCTTCTTCAAGGCGCTGCTCTTCATGGCCGCCGGGCTCGTCATCCACGCCCTCGCCGGCGAGCAGGACATCCGAAAGATGGGCGGCCTGCGCGGGCTCCTGCCGCGGACGTACTGGGCGTTCCTCGTCGGCGCGCTGGCGCTCGTCGGCCTGCCGCCGTTCGCGGGGTTCTTCTCGAAGGACTCGATCCTCGCCGCCGCCATGCACGACGGCTGGTACGGGTACCTGCTCTGGGTGGGGGGCCTCGCCGGCACGTTCCTCACCGGCCTCTACACGTTCCGGATGCTCTTCGTCGTCTTCGGCGGCGAGCCGTCGCCGTTCGTGCGCGAGCACCTGATTCGGCCGCGCCGGCGCGGTGAGGCGCACCACGGCGAGGGGCCGTTCTCGATGACCTCGACCGTCGCGATCCTCGCCGTCCTCTCGCTGATCGGCGGCTGGATCCAGTTCGCGCCGCTCTGGATCCCGGTCACACACTGGCTTGACGTCGTCGCGCCGACGCTCCCGCACGCCGAGGCGACGAGCTGGCAGGAGGGCATCTCGAGCGCCCTCGCGGTCGGCCTCGGCCTCGCTGGCCTCGTCGCCGCCTGGCTCGTCTACTCACGTCGCCGCGTCGCCGTGCCGCGCCTGCCCTTCGCCCAACGTGCACTCGAGCACAAGTTCTACTTCGACGAGGCGTACGACCTCGTCTTCTACCGGCCCGGAGTCGCGACCGCACGGCTCTTCGGCCGGATCGTCGAAGGGCTCGTCGTCGGCGGCTCGATCGTCGGCCTCGGGCGCGGCGTCGGCGACGCGGCGCGCGGCGTGGCCCGGGCGCAGACGGGGCTCCTGCGGACCTATGCGCTCGCGATCGCCGGGAGCCTCGCCGTCCTCGTCGTCGTCTTCATCTCGGTGCGATGACCACGGCCCTGATCCTCCTCCCGGCCGGCGGCGCGCTCCTCGTCTGGCTCCTGCCGTGGACGCGCTTCTGGGCCGGCTCGTTCGCGCTCCTCGTCTCGCTCGCCGAGGTCGGCCTGTGGATCGAGACGCTCATCCGCTTCGACTTCTCGCGGCCGGGCCTCCAGCTCGGCGCGCACGCGGGCTGGTTCGGCGACCTCGGGATCTCGTACCACGTCGGCCTCTTCGGCTTCTCGCTCTGGCTCGTCGGGATGACGGTCGTCGTGATGGCGGCCGCCGTCGCCTACGCGTTTTGGACCGGCCGCGAGCGCGCCCGCGCGTACTTCGGGCTCCAGCTCTTCCTGACCGGCGCGATCGTCGGCGTCTTCGCCGCGCAGGATCTCCTCCTTTTCTACGCGTTCTTCGAGGCGATGCTGATCCCGCTCTACGTCCTCGTCGGCGTCTGGGGCGGGCCCGGCCGGCTGGGCGCGACGCTCAAGTTCGTCATCTACACAATGGCGGGGTCGCTGCTGATGCTCGCGGCGGTGATCGTGCTCGGGATCCAGCAGGGGAGCTTCGACCTCGTCTCGACCGGCACGAGCGGGAACACCTGGATCTTCCTCGGCTTCGTCGCCGCGTTCGCGGTGAAGGCGCCGCTCTTCCCGTTCCACGGCTGGCTCCCCGACGCGTACCGGGAGGCGCCGCCGGAGGTCTCGGCGGTGCTCTCGGGAGTCGTGTCCAAGGCGGCCGTGTACGGCCTGCTCCGGATCGCGATCGCGAAGTTCCCGGGGCCGACGCACGACGTGCGCGTGCCGATCCTCGTCTTCGCCGCGATCGGCCTCGTCTACGGCTCGCTGGTCGCCTTCCGCGCGCCCGATGTCCGCGGCGTGATCGCCTACTCGAGCCTCGCCCAGATGGGCCTGATCGTGCTCGGTCTCTTCGCGGCGAACGACCTCGGCTTCGACGGCGCGATCCTCCAGTCGGTCAACCACGGGCTGCTGTCCGCGACGCTCTTCCTGCTCGCCGGCGGGATCGAGCGGCGCACGGCGACGGGAGAGCTGTCGCGCCTCGGCGGCATGGCGCGCGGCCGGCCCGCGCTCGCGACGATGCTGATGACGACCGGGATCATCGCGCTCGCGGTGCCCGGCTCGAGCGCGTTCGCCGGCGAGTTCCTCATCCTCGCGGGCGTCTTCCGGCAGGGCTGGATCTGGGCCGTCATCGGTGCCGGTGCGATCGTGCTCGCGGCGATGTACATGCTGCGGTTGATCTCCGCGGTGCTGCACCGAGAGGTCGGGCCCGCCGTTCCCGACGCTGCGCTCGACCTGCGACCGGCCGAGCTCGGCTTCCTCGTGCCGTTGGTGGCCTGCCTGCTCGGACTCTCAGCATGGCCTGCCGCCGTGAGCCACCGCGCGTTCGCCGGCACGCGCGCGAAGCAGGCCGTCGCGACGGAGCTGGCGAGCAGTCGAACGCCCGTCAGCGCAGCCGCCGCCGCATACCAGCGGTGCCTGGCGGCACTCGAGGATGCCGAGATCGTCATTACGACGGCAACCGACCCGGCGGCCAGCGCCCGAGCCGAGAAGAAGCTCGAGCGTGGCTGCAGGACGCCGAGCGGTGCCATAGACGTCACGATCTCCGTCAGCCAAGCAGGGTCGCCATGATCTCGAAGCCGCACGTCGACTGGTTCGCGCTCTCGCCCGAGTTCGTGCTGCTCGGCGCGTCCGCGCTGGCCCTCTTCGTCGCCGTGCTCGTCCCGCGCTGGGCGCGGAGGGCGCTCTCAGCGGTCGTCTGCGCGCTCGGCTTCGCCGGTGCGTTCGTCGCCGCGGCGATCCTCTACGGCCGCTCCGCGCATGGCCATCCGATCATCGCCGACGCAATCGTGCGCGACCGCTTCGGCGCCCTGGCGATGCTCATCGTCGCGGGCTCCGGGCTGCTCGCCGTCGGGATCTCGGCGCGAGAGCCGATGCGGAACGGCCACGACGCCGAGTACTACGCCCTTCTCGCCGCGGCCGGAGCGGGCATGGCCTTCTTCGTCACGGCGAACAACCTGATGACGATCTTCCTCTCGCTCGAGTGGTTCTCGCTCTGCCTCTACGTCATGTGCGCGATCGACGTCGACCTCGTCGGCTCGCTCGAGGCCGGCTTGAAGTACCTCGTCGTCGGCAGCTTCGGCTCGGCGGTGCTGCTGTTCGGCTCGGCGCTCGTCTACGGCGCGACGGGGCAGCTCGGGCTCGACCGCATCGCGGCGACTGTCTCCGCCCAGCACCTGTCGCGCGACGTGCTCCTCCTCGCCGGCCTGGCGATGATCATCACCGGGCTCGGCTTCAAGTCCTCGTCGGCGCCGTTCCACATGTGGACGCCCGACGTCTACGAGGGCGCGCCCACCCCGGTCACGTCCTTCATGGCCGCGGCGACGAAGACGGTGGCGTTCGTCGTCGCGCTGCGGATCCTCGTCACCGCCTTCCCGCAGGAGGCGCACCTCTGGACGGTGACGATCGCGGTGATCGCGTGCGTCTCGCTCGCCGTCGGCAACTTCGCCGCGCTCGTGCAGCGCAACGTGAAGCGGATGCTCGCCTACTCGTCGATCTCGCACGCCGGCTTCATGCTCATCGCCGTTGCCGCGCACAACTCGCTCGGCGCGCGCGCGCTCCTCTACTACCTCGTGCCCTACTCGGCCATGTCGCTCGGCGCGTTCGCCGTCGTCGCGGCGCGCGAGCGGGAGCTCGGCCAGGCCGTCACGCTCGACAACCTCGCCGGGATGGGCTGGGAGCGACCCCTGCTCGGGGCCTCGATGTTCACGTTCATGCTCGGCTTCGCCGGCTTCCCGCTCACGGGCGGCTTCTTCGGGAAGTTCCTCGTCTTCTCGGCCGCGGTCGACCGCGGCTGGACGTGGCTCGTGATCGTCGGCGTCGCTGCGACCGCGGTGAGCCTCTACTACTACCTCGGGGTCATCCGCGCGATGTATATGCGCGCGGAGCTTCGTCTCGCCCCGGCCGGAGGGGCGCCGCCGCAGGAGCTCGTGCTTCAGACCTCGGTGCTCGTCTGCCTCGCCGTCACCGTCGCGTCGTTCTTCGCCGTGCAGCCGCTCGTCGATCTCGCGAAGCACGCGGGGCGCGCGCTGCCGCTCTAGCTCGCGCCTCAAGCTGCCGTGTAGGGTGAAAAGCTGTTCGATGGGCGAAACGCCGGTCAATTCCACTGCGGCCGCTCTGGAGCTGGTCGGGCTCGAGCCCGTGATGGCACTGAGCGTCGGCAACCCCGAGATCCGGATCGGGCTAGTCGACGGGCCCGTCGCGATCGACCATCCGGATCTCGCCGGGGCGAACATCCGTCCCGTCGAGGGCGCAGCCACCGCCTGTTCGACGTCGAGGAGCAGCGCGTGCGTGCACGGGACCTTCGTGGCCGGCATCGTCGCTGCGAGGCGCGGGTCGCCCGCCCCGGCCATCTGTCCGGGCTGCACGCTGCTCGTGCGTCCGATCTTTCGAGAGGCCGGCGCCGACGGGATCTCCGCGAGCCCCGACGACGTCGCCCAGGCGATCGGCGAATGTGTCGGCGCCGGTGCGCGGATCGTGAACCTGAGCGCGGCGACGGTCGCGCCGACGACGCGGGCGGAACGGAGCTTGCGGCTGGCGCTCGACCACGCAGCACGTCGGGGGACGTTGGTCGTCGCTGCCGCCGGTAACCAGGCCACGCTTGGAAGCTCGGAGATAACCCGGCATCCGGCGGTGATCCCAGTTGTGGCGTACACCCTCGACGGACGGCCGATGCAGCAGTCGAACTTCGGCACGTCTCTCGGTCGATGGGGTCTCGGCGCTCCCGGTGAAGGCATCGTCAGTCTCGCAGCCGAAGGGCTTCCAGCGCCGCGTGCCGGGACGAGCGTCGCCGCAGCCTTCGTGACTGGGGCGATCGCGCTGCTGTGGTCGTTGTTCCCGGCTGCGGACACCGGACTTCTGCGGCAGGCGTTTTCGCCGTCTCGGCGCAGCTCGGTAATCCCGCCCTTGATGAATGCTCGCGCGGCCTACTCCGCCCTCGCGGCAAGCTCTTCCCGCCTGCCTGCGATCGTGGCTTGACCTCGATCGCCCAAGGAGCATAGGCTCACTGGTGTGACGGAGTCAGGGGATGTCACCGGGCAGGCGAACGATGCGACCCGCGAATCTGTGATCGATCCCTCCGAGGACGGGTCGGCGTCGGCGAGCGAGCCTGCGGCAATCGGAGGGGCCGTGGCGCCGCTCGAGCCCCTCCCGGCGGCGCCGCCTGCGTTCGTCTACGCGCTCGGGCAGATCGAGCCGCGCTTCCCGAGCCTCTCTGTCGAGAAGGAGCTCGCGCAAGCGATCGGCGACTCCGACTACACAGGGCTGACCGACCGGCAGACCATAAAGCACGCCATCTCCGAGCGTGCGAACCGCTACCTCGCCCGCAGCCTTTGCTGGGTCTTCGTGATCGAAGGGCTCGAGACGTACATCCTCGTGCCGCGCGATCCCGGTGACGTCGAGTTGCTCATCGACGCATACCGCGAAGAGGCGAGCGGGGGCGATCTCGATTTGGTCATCGGCACGCGCGGTCCCTTGGCTCCTCCGACGATGTGCAACGGGCTCATCCTTCCAATCGTCACGTTCGATCAGGTGTACTCGTTCGACCGCTACACGCTGCTCGAGGCGATTCCGACGCCGGACGACGTTCAGGGCGAGGACGCCGAGCGGTTTCGCTCGGCAGCCGGCGAGCTCTTCGATCACTTACTTCAGGTGGCCGACAACGCCGGGGCGACCGACGAGCACCGCGCCCTGAACTACCTGGCGGTGCGCTACCAGCGGATCTATACGGTCACCAAGGAGCGGATCGACGAGAATTACTCGCTCGGCGCGATCGAGGTCGTGCCCTCGTCTCTAACCGGTGTCCGGTCGATCGTCGACGTCGTGTTCTCGTACAGGAACCGCGAGACCGACGTCGTCGAGAAGCAGTTCGTCCGGGTCGACGTCACCGAGGAATTCCCCTTCCTGGTCTCCAAGATGGGGCCGTATTACGACCGCTGAGAGCTCTCATCGGCCGCGTCAGGTGCGTCTCCCCGGATTCGTGTCGGACGAGCCCGTCGGCCTCGGTGACCTGATCAAGCGTGCGACGTCGGCGGCCGGCATCAAACCCTGCGGTGGGTGTGGCCGCCGGGCCGCGTATCTCAACAGCCGAGTCGCCTTCACGGGACGAAGGAGATGAGCAGAGAGATGAGCGTGCCGAGGTTCACAGCGGAACGGGCACTCGAAGCGACGCGGAACGTCTACAGGACGCGCGCGACCCCGGGAGCCCTCGCCGCCTCGACAGTCGTTCCTCAGCAAGACGGAGGAGTCCCCGATGCGACGGGAGCCGCCGGAGTCTCCGGCTTCCACGCAGGCGTGCTCTGCACGGACGGCGTCCTGTACGACACCTACTACGACCTCGACGAGGACGGGCACATCGTCGACGTCCACGCGTTTGCGGTCGGGAGCTGTGACTAGGGAGAGAAAGGTTGGGTGCAACGTGACGCAAGTACGAAGAATCCCGGGGTTTAGAGCGGAACTCTCAGCTCGCCGAGTGCCCGGCGCGTATGCCGTCGCAGGCGACCGCCGCGAATACGAGCGAACGGCGTTCGTCCCTCAGCTCCTGCCGCCGCCTGGAAGACGCCGGTGCATTCCGAACTGCATCTGCATCACTGCTGAAGGATGCCCGTGCTGCGTGAAGCCGCGGCCGGTCCCCATGCCCCCGAGGAGGTTGCGCGGATGGCGTTAGCAAGAACGACGATGCCGGGCTTCAGCGCCCAGGCCAGCCTCGGGCGATCCCGCGGGTCGTATGGTGGCCGCACGCTCCGCCATGCCCGACGTGGGATCCCAGCCGATGCGGTTGTTCCCGCTTCCGACGAGTGCGATGTTCCCTATCTCGACTACGTCTGGCCGTGCATCCAGGGCGCGATCGACTCGTACGGGCAAGGAGACTGGGCCAGCGGTGACTTCCATCTTGCGGAGGCTCAGTACCTGCTGGCCATGCACCAATACTGCCATGGAGGCTGACGGACTCGAGCCGTCCGATTTCGTCACTCGCTAGGATCGAGCGCATGTGCCGGAACATCCACACGCTCTTCAACTTCGAGCCGGCCGCGACCGACGAGGAGATCCGCGGCGCGGCGCTCCAGTACGTGCGCAAGATCAGCGGCTTCACGAAACCGTCGCGGGCAAACGAGGCCGCCTTCGAGCGGGCCGTGGACGAGGTCGCCGCCGCGTCGCAGCGGCTCCTGGACGAGCTCGTGACGTCCGCCCCGCCGAAGGATCGCGAGGTCGAGGCCGCGCGAGCCCGTGCCCGGGCCGCCGTTCGCTACGGGACCTTGGTCAGGACGTAGGCCCGGCGCTCGAGCTTGCCGATCATCCCGTAGACGTCCCAGAGGCAGTCGGCGAGCATCGTCTCGTACGCCGTCTGCCCGAACCGGGCGACGTAGCGCCGAGGATCGCGCAGCAGGCGTGACGCGAAGAGGAGCCGCCGGCCTCCCTTGCCGGAGGTCTCCTCGGCCCATTCGCCCCACTCGCTGAGGTCGATCGTCTCGTCCACGCGCAGGCCGGCGGCGGAGATCGCGGCCTCGGTTCGCGCAGGGTCGGCACTCGCGGGGACGACGCCGAGCGCCTTCCACAGCCACGCGGCCTCGCGCGGCTCGAGGAGCGGCCCTCCGAACGCCTGGTAGATCAGCGCCCGGCCTCCGGCCCTCAGGACCCGGCGGAACTCCGCATACGCCCGCTCGAGGTCCGCGACGTGGACGAGGACGTCGCGGCACCACACGAGATCCACGCTCTCCTCCTCGAGCGGCAGCTCCTCGGCCGCTCGAGTTCGAACCGGACGCCGGGATCGGCCGACGCGCGCGCGACCTCGATCTGCCGAGGGACGGGATCGATGCCCACGACGTCGAAGCCGAACCGCCGAGCCAGCTCGAGGGTGTGCCGACCTTCTCCGCAGCCGACGTCGAGGACTTGCGACCCGGCCGGCAGCCCCATGCGCTCGACGAGCTCGAACAGCACTTCCGGCCCTCGCGGGTGGAGGCTCTCGGCGAGCGCGGCGTCGAACGCCGCCTCGAAGCGCGGGAATGCCTCGTAGAGCTGCTCGAGCACGGGCCATCATGCCCCGCTTCTTGCTAGCGCTGCCGCTCGAGCGCGAACTTGCCGACGTCGACGACCGCCAGCGCCCAGACGAGGGCGAGACAGGCGAAGAGCGTCGACACGGCGACCGCCGGCACCGACGACTCGCCCGGCACCTGCCCCCGCACGGCGCTGCCGGCGACCGCGAGCGCCAGCGCCACCGCCCACGTGAGCGCCCGCAGGCCGCTCGCCCCCTCGAGGTACTCGCCGAAGGAGTCCATCGCCGCGACCGCGAGCGGCGGAATCGACGCAACGAGCACGTAGAACGCGAAGCGGTGGTCGCCGGTCGCATCGGCGAGGGCGACACCGAGGACGACGAAGGCGGCGAGAACGCGACCACCCATGTGTCGCCCACTTTCGCTGCCTCATCGGACGTTCCTGCGGCGGCTCGACCAACTTCACGCGCATCGACCGGTCGGTTCAGACGGACGCGCGGGCAAAGCCCGCACGTCCTGATGGTCGGCACCGCAAGCGGCGCCTCCGTGCGGCGACGCGAAGAACTTCAGGAGCGCTAGGCTCCGGCCCTATGCCTGACACCGTGCTCACGTGGCTCGGCCACGCCTCTTTTCGATTCGACAGCCCGGGCGGAAAGCGCGTCTACGTCGACCCGTTCGTCTCGAACCCGAAGTGCCCCGAGAGCGAGAGGGAGCCGGAGCGGATCGACGTGATCGCGCTCACGCACGGCCATTCCGACCACGTCGGCCAGGCCGTCGAGCTTGCGAAGCGCTTCTCGCCCGAGATCGTGGCGCAGGTCGAGCTCAAGGGCTGGCTCGGCCAGCAGGGCGCGCCCGTCGGCGACATGCCCGGGCCGAACAAGGGCGGCACCGTCGAGGCCGCCGGCCTGAAGTTCACGCTCACGAACGCCTTCCATTCGAGCTCGAGCGACGACGGCGACTACCTCGGTGAGGCCTGCGGAATCGTGGTCGAGGCCGAGAACGGGACGAAGCTCTACTTCGCCGGCGACACGTGCGTGTTCGGCGATATGCAGCTGATCGGCCGGATCTACCAGCCGGACGTTGCGATCCTCCCGATCGGCGGCCACTTCACGATGGACCCGCGCGAGGCGGCGGTCGCCCTCGAGCTGCTCGGGACGGAGCTCTGCATCCCCTGCCACTACGGCACCTTCCCGTTGCTGAGTGGCACGCCGGAGGAGCTGCAGCAGCTCGCGCCCCACGTCGACGTGCGGGTGCTCGAGCCCGGCGAGTCCGTCACGGTTTGAGGAAGCGCTGGCTCGGCGCGAGGGGGCTCCAGGTCCCCGAGATCGCCGTCGAGGGGGATCCGACCGTTCCGCTCGACGAGCACACGCTCGTCCTCGACGGCGTGGACGACGTCGACGCACTCCGGGCCGCGCACGACGAGGGCCGGCCGGTCGTCGTCCGGGCGCGAACCGCCGAGGAGGTGCTGCAGGCGCTCAGACGGCCCGAGGTGGCGAGCGTGCTCGTCCCCGAGAGCGCCCGCGAGCTCCTCGACCTCGACCTGGTGGAGCTGACGTATGGCCCCTAGCACCTATTCGATCGTGGCCTGCGACCTCGACGCGGGCCAGTGGGGCGTCGCGGTGCAGTCGAAGTTCCTCGCCGTCGGCTCGCTCGTCACGTGGGCCGAGCCGCACGTCGGCGCGATCGCGACGCAGGCGTACGCGAACCCGCGCTACGGGCCCGACGGGCTCGCGCTGCTCCGGGAAGGCGCGTCGGCCGAGGAGGTCGTCCAGCGGCTCACCGCCGCCGACGAGGGACGCGACCACCGCCAAGTCGGCGTCGTCGACGGCCGGGGCCGCGGCGCGACCTACACCGGGAACGAGTGCTACGCCTGGGCCGGCGGCCGCACCGGTCCGTGCTACGCGGCGCAGGGAAACATCCTCGTCTCGGCCGCCACCGTGGACGCGCTCGCCGAGACGTTCGATGGGGGCGCAGAGAAGCCGCTCGCCCGCCGGCTCGTCGACTGCCTCGCCGCAGGGCAGGCCGCGGGCGGGGACAGCCGCGGCCAGCAGTCCGCCGCGCTCCTCGTGGTCGAACAGAGCGGGGGCTATGGAGGGATGTCCGACGTCGTGGTCGACCTGCGCGTCGACGACCACGAGCGGCCGATCGAGGAGCTCACGCGGCTCTACGAGCTCCACCAGGCGATCTTCGGCAAGACGCCGCGGGAGCGGTGGCTCGAGGTCGATGACGCGCTCGCGGAGGAGCTGCGCAAGCGCCTCGAGCGGCTCGGCTACGACGGCGAGCTCGAGGAGGCGTTCACGCGCTGGGCCGGGAACGAGAACCTCGAGGAGCGGGTGGACGGGATCGAGCGGATCGACCCGGTCGTGCTCGAGGAGCTGCGGGCGCGATGAGCGCGCCGGGCTGGGCGGTCGCGCACCTCGACGAGGTCGCGACGCACCGGCTGCCCGGCGGCGCACGTCGGATCGCGATCGGGAGCAGCTCGACGTGCAAGCCTTCGGAATCAACGCGTACAGCGGCGACGACGGCCAGACCGTGATCGCCGAGCACGACGAGACGCAGGCGCTGGCGGCGGAGCACCAGGAGCTCTATGTCGTCCTCGCAGGCCGCGCGACCTTCACCGTCGGCGGAGAGGAGATCGACGCACCGCCGGGGACGTTCGTCTTCGTCGGCGACCCGAGCACGCGGCGCGCCGCCGTCGCGCGCGAGGGTGGGACGACGGTGCTCGCCGTCGGCGCTCCAGCCGGAGAGGCGTACTCCGTCGGCCGCTGGGAGCCGATGGCCGGCTTCTTCGACTTCTACATGCGGCGTGACTACGAGGGCGGCATCGCCTTCCTCGAGGAGTGCCTCCGGCGCGATCCCGGTTACCCCGGCACGCTCTACAACCTCGCCTGCGCCGAGAGCCTCGCGGGTCGCGCCGACGATGCGCTCGAGCACCTCCGGGCGGCGATCGAGGGGGAGCCGAAGCTGCGCGAAAACGCGCGCGAAGACCAGGACTTCGCGCCGCTCCGCGACGACCCGCGGTTCCGGGAGCTCGTGAGATGACGGCCTCCGCGCTCGCCGGCGTCGAGAGCCTGCGCACGCGGGACGGCTACGACTGGCACTCGATCCGCCACCACTTCGACGTGCGCGGGTTCGGCGTCAACGCGAACGTCGCGGTCGAGCCGGGCGTCATCGTCGAGGAGCACGACGAGACGCACGGCGACGGCGGCCAGGAGGAGCTCTACGTCGTCCTTTCGGGACGCGCCACCTTCACGCTCGAGGGCGAGGAGGTGGACGCGCCGCCCGGCACGCTCGTCTTCGTCCGCGACCCGGCAGTGAAGCGCGCCGCCGTGGCACACGAGGCAGGCACGGCCCTCCTCTGTCTGGGTGGGCGGCCCGGGCAGCCGTTCCGGATCTCGTCGTGGGAGTACTCGCGCCGCGCGCTCGCCCGCGCCGAGGCCGGCGACGGAGACGCGGCGATCGCGATCCTCGAGAAGGCGCTCGCCGAACGGCCGCGCGACCCGGTGCTGAGCTACGACCTCGCCTGCTTCGAGAGCCTCGCCGGCCGGCGCGAGGACGCGCTCGCGCACCTCAAGGTCGCCCTCGAAGCCGACCCGTCGCTCGTCGACCACGCGCGAACCGATACCGACCTCGACCCGATCCGCGACGACCCGTCGGTACCGAGGCCACCGGGCGACCCCATCGGGTCGGGGCGACAATGAGCCCGCGCGAAGGCACGGGCGGCCTCGACCTCTTCGTCGAGCGCGGCTTCCTCGACGCGTTGACGCTCGCCGAAGTGCTCGCCGCGGTGCGGGCGTCGCAGGGGCGGCCGGCGACCGTCTACGGGCGCGGCGACTCGGGGGAGGTGGACGCGCGCGTGCGCCGCACGACGCGCCTCTCGCCGCCGGCCGAAGTAGAAGAGCTTGTCAGGCGGCTCCTGCTCTCGCGCATGAGCGCGGCGGAAGAGCATTTCGGATCGGGCCTGAAGGAAGTCGAGGAGCCGCAGTTTCTCCGCTACGAGGCCGGCGACTACTTCGTCGCGCACCAGGACGGCAACACCGGCATGCTCCGCTCGGAGCGTGAAGAACGAAAAGTCTCCGCCGTCATCTTCCTCAACAGCCAATCGGAGACGCCCGGGCGGAACGCCTACAGCGGCGGCTCGCTCGTCTTCCATCCGCGCGGCGTGTCCGAACCATTCAGACTGACGGCCGAGGCCGGCACCCTCGTGGCCTTCCGCGCCGAGACCACGCACGAGGTCGAGCCCGTCACCCACGGCGAGCGCTTCACGATTGCGTCTTGGTACAGGTGAGCCGGAGTCGGAACTCGTTTCGGATGAACACGCGCTGACCAGGTGCGCTGGGCGGCCCGTGGCTCATTTCGAAACGGGTTCTTCGCCGGGCAGCCGGAGGCCCGCCGCCGCGGCGCGGAGCGCCGGCACCGGATCCGCCTCCGGCCGGGCGACGAGGAGCACGGCGCCGTAGCCCTCGCCGGCGAGCGCGTCGACCAGGAGCTGGAGGCCGAGCGCGAGCGCGAACGCCTTGTGCGCCTGCTCGCCGCCGAACGGGACGAGGTCGTCCTCCCGCGCCGTCCCCGCGATGACGTCGCCGTAGGTGACCTTGCCCATCGAGACGTCGGCCACGAACGGCGGTCCGTCGGAGCTCGGGATCCCGATCGCGAGCGGGTTCGTGCCCGCGAGCTTCGGGCCGCCGTCCGGGTGCGCGAGCCGAGCCGGTGACGTGGCCGTGAGCGCCGCGACCAAGCCGCCGGCCGCGAGCCGCCGCACCCAGTGCCCGAGCATCCCGGTCGGGAAGCAGCGCGAGGCGACGACGACACGCGCGCGGGCGGGCGGCTCGCGGAGCTGCGCCTCGCAGATCGCCGCGAGCGTCAGGTAGCCGAGCGCGCCGCGGCCGTGCCAGCGCTCGTAGCCTGGCTCCGCCGCGAGCCGCTCGGGCCGCGCGTCCGGCCGCAGGTCCGGCAGCGTCTCGAGCCACTCGATCCGCGAGTAGCCGTGCCCGCGCTTGCCGCGGCGCTCGGCGTCGTCGAAGTGCTCGAAGAGCGTCCGCGCGTCGGCCTCGCCGAACCCGAGCCCGCGGAGCCGCCGCAGCGCCTCGTCAGGCTTCAAGCTGCGATTCGTCGGCGACCGGCGTGAACTCCGGGTGCTCCGGCTCCTCCCGCTTCCGCTCGTACTCGTCGAGCGCCATCTCGTCGAGGAGCTCCTCGTAGCGCCGTCGGCTCTCTCGCCACCGCTCCAGCAGCCGGCGGACGAGCCCGAGCATCAGGCCACGACGTCGAGCTGCTTCACGATGCCGATGCCCTGCTCGCGCCGCGTCGCCGCGATCCGCGCCGCGATCTCGGCGATCGCCCGCGCCGCCGGAGCCTCTGAATCGGCGACGACGAGCGGCTCGCCTGCATCGCCCTGCTCCCGCAGCCGCGGGTCGAGCGGGACGGTGCCGAGCAGCGGCACGTCGAGGTCGCTCGCCAGCCCGGCGCCGCCGCCCGAGCCGAAGACGTCGCCGCTCATGTTCTCGACGACGCCGATCAGGCGCATGTTCGTCTTCCGTGCCATCAGCGCGGCGCGCGCGGCGACCTCCTGCGCCAGCGGCTGCGGCGTCGTCACGACGACCGCTTCCGCCCGCGGGAGAAGCTGGCCGAGCGAAATCGCGACGTCGCCGGTGCCGGGGGGCATGTCCACGAGAAGCGTGTCCAGCTCGCCCCAGTGCACGTCGGAGAGGAACTGCTCGAGCGCCCGGTGCAGCATCGGCCCGCGCCACATCACCGGCTCGTTCCCGTCGAGGAAGAACCCGATCGACATCAGCTTCAGCTGGAGGTCTTCTCGGACCGGCGGCACGATCATCTTGTCGACGAGCACGGGCCGCTGGCGGATCCCGAGCAGGTGCGGGATCGAATGGCCGTAGACGTCGGCGTCGAGGATCCCCGTCCGCTGGCCGAGCCGGGCGAAGGCGGCGGCGAGGTTCGCCGTGAGCGTCGACTTGCCAACCCCGCCCTTGCCGCTCGCGACGGCGAGGACGCGGGTCGAGGCGTCGAGGGAGATCCCCTTTGTCCGCTCCCTCACGCCACCGCGGAGCTTCGCTGTAAGGGCCTGCCGCTCCTCGGGGCTCATCACGTCGAAGGCGAGCTCGACGCTTTCCACGCCCGCTAGGCCGCCGACCGCCTCGCGCACCTGGTTCTCGAAGCTCGAGCGGAGCGGACAGCCGGCGACGGTGAGCGCGATCGTCACCGCGGCGTGCCCGTTCTCGACACGTACGTCACGGACCATGTCGAGCTCGGTGACGGGGCGCCCGAGCTCCGGATCGATCACCCGTGCGAGCGCAGTGAGGACATCCTCGCGACGCGCTTCCATGCGGTGAGGGTAGCGGCTACTTGCGACCGTCGGAGGCCGAGAGAAGGGCGTGGATCTCCCGCGTGAGCGTGGCCACCTGCTCCGTCAGCTCCTTATCCTGCCGGGTCAGATCGGTGTTGGCCTCGAGCAGCTGCTCGAGCTTGTCCGTCTCGGCCTTGAGCGCGGCGACTCGCCGCTCGCCCTGCGCGGTCTGCTCGTCGTGGCGGCGCTCCGCTTTCTCCGCCGCGAGCTTGTCCCGATCGGCCTGGCGCGTCTGCGCGAGGAGGATGAGCGGTGCCGCGTAGGCGGCCTGCGTCGAGAACGCGAGGTTGAGGAGGATGAACGGATAGGGATCCCAGTGCGCGATCACCGCGATCGAGTTGATCGCGATCCACGCGACGACGACGAGCGTCTGTCCGACGATGTACTGGGGCGTCCCGAAGAACCGCGCCCCCCGCTCCGCCCCGCGGCCGAACGCGTCTTGTCCGAACGCGCTGTGGCGGTCGGGCGGGACGCTCACGAGGCGAGGGTACGCGCGCTTCCCGACGGAGCCGCGAAGATCCGCGCATGACGTTCGCCAGCCTCATCCTCCGAAACCTGCTCCGGCGCCCCGCGCGGAGCGCGCTGACCGCGGCCGGCGTCGCGATCGGCGTCGGCCTGATCGTGGCGCTCCTCTCGCTCGCCGCCGGCGTCAGGCGGACGGCGAACGACCTGATCCACGTCGGCCGCGCGGACTTCGGCCTCTTCCAGAGCGGGGTCGTCGACTTCACGCGCTCGCTCCTGCCGAACTCGCTCGCCGCGCGCGTGCGCGGGCAGCCCGGCGTGCTCGACGCGGCGCCGCTCAAGCTGCTCGTCACGTCGGTGAACGGGCACGACGGCGTCCTCGTCTTCGGCCTCCGGCCGGGGAGCTTCCCCGCGCAGCGCCTCGTCGTCGTCGCGGGCTCGCGGGGAGAGGCGCTCGTCGGCGACCACGCCGCGCGGCGGCTCCACGTGCATCCCGGTGACCGCGTCCGGGTCGGCGAGCGGAGCTTCGAGGTCGCGGGCGTCTACCACAGCGGGAACTCGTTCGAGGACGGCGGCCTCGTCCTGCCGCTCGAGCTCGTCGAGCGGCTCGCCGGCCATCCGGGCGAGGCGACGACGATCGCGGTCGCCGTGGGCCCCGGCCGTCCGCCCGACGCGGTCGCCCGCGAGCTTCGCAGCCGCTTCCCCGGCCTCGCCGCGGTCACCGACCCCGGGCAAGCGGTGAAGGTCGACACCTCGAGCCGGCTCGTGCTCGAGACCGGGTGGATCGTCTCCGTCCTCGCGCTGATCGTCGGCGGGATCGGCGTCACGAACACGATGGCGATGGCCGTGCTGGAGCGGATCCGCGAGATCGGGATCCTCCGCGCCGTCGGCTGGCGCGCGCGCCGCGTCGCGCTGCTCGTGCTCGGCGAGGCGCTCGCGATCTGCCTGCTCGCGCTCGGCGTCGGGCTCGGGCTCGGGCTCGCCGCGGCCGAGCTCTTCACGCGCCGAGGAAGGGTGTCGGAGCTCGTACAGCCGCAGTTCACCGCCGGCGTCTTCGCGTGGGGCCTCGCCTTCGCCTGCGGCGTTGCTCTCCTCGGCGCGGCCTATCCGGTTTGGCGAGCGGTCCGCCTGACGCCGGTCGCCGCGCTTCGCTACGAGTGAGGGATTTCGACCTCGGGCGTCAGGCGAAAGGCGAAACGGCGCCTGCCGCGCGATGACGGTGGGATACTCGCCCGATGAAGGTCCTGGACATCAGAGATGCGCCGAACTGGGCCAGGACGCGCTTTGGCATAGCAGAGACCGACCTCGACATGCGCATCCTGCGCGGCGAGCTCGGCTGTGAGCACATCGGAATCAGCTACCTGCGATTCGGCCCGGGGTGGCGGTTGACGCTCGGCCACCGGCATACCGCTGGCGAGGAGGTCTACGTCCTCGTTGAAGGCCGGGCACGGATCAAGGTCGAGGACGAGATCCACGAGATGCGGGCCCCGTCCGCGATCCGAGTCCGAGGCGAGCAGTTCCGTGCAGTTCGCGCCGAGGGTGATGCCCCGGCCGTCTTCGTGGTCGCTGGATACCCGATCGACGACCCGGAGCTGACCGAGTTCGCGTCGGAGTTCTGGGCCGAGGACGAGTAGGCGAGGCTGGCCGCTACGCCGCGGCCGGAACCGCTCGCGCCTTGGCGAGTTCCAAGCCGCCCGAGAATCGTCAGTAAGCGACCGGCCACCGTCCTCGAGGAACGAGGTGGCCGTCGCGCAGTCGGAGCCGCCGGACGGCGGTCGCAGCCGCAGCGTCGTCGTTCGTGACGAGGAGGACGGTGGTTCCGCGTTCGGCGCGGATCCGCGCGACGAGGGCGAGCACCTGCGCCGCGGTGTCCGAGTCGAGCGCACCGGTCGGCTCGTCGGCGAGGAGGAGCCGCGGGTCGTTCGCGAGCGCCCGCGCGATCGCGACCCGCTGGCGCTCGCCGCCGGAAAGCGTCGGCGGGCGGCTCGCCGCCCGGTGCGCGAGCCCGACCTCCTCGAGAAGCTCCAAGGCGCGCCGCTCGCGCTCCGGCCGGCTGCGGCCGCGGCCGAGCATCGGCACCTGCACGTTCTCGACCGCCGAAAGGACCGGCACGAGGTTGTGGAACTGGAAGACGAAGCCCACCGTCGCCGCGCGGTACTCGGCCGGGTCGCGCAGCTCGTCGACCCGCTCGCCGCCGACCCGGATCTGCCCCGAGTCGGGCCGGTCGAGCGCGCCCACGAGGTTGAGCAGCGTGCTCTTGCCGCAGCCCGACGGGCCGGTGACGGCGACGAACTCGCCGGCCTCGGCCTGGAGCGAGACGTCGTCGAGCGCGACCACGCGCCCCTCCTCGAACGTCTTCCGCACCCGCTCGAGCGCGACGTCGACGCCGCTCACCGCACCTCGATCGTGTAGTGGAGGCGCTTCGAGGCGCTGCGCGCGGTGACGATCGCCTCGAAGGTGAGCGGATGGCCGCGCGAGCGCGCCGGCCAGATCAGCGGCTCCTTCTCGGGCTCCCGCCACGTCCCGACGAAGGTGAACGTCTTGCCGCCGTCGACCTTGCCGACCGGAACGCCGCCGAAGAGCACCTGCATCCGGATCCGGGCGCGGATCGGCCGCCCCCGCAGGTCGGTGACGCGGACGCTGTAGAGCCACGGCTTGCCGGCGCGCGGATGGTGAGTCGGCGCGTGCAGGACGGCGCGGAAGGGAAGCCGTGCGCGGTGCGGCGTCGGCTTCGCCGCCGTGTGGTGGGTGCTGCCGCAGCCGGATGCGAGTGCGAGGACGAGCGCTGCAGCGGTCGCGCGCTGCATCCAGTCATCCTAGGATCGCGAGCGGCCCGAGGCGCTAGCGTCTCGCGGCGAGGTCGTCGCAGACCTCGCACCGGCGACGACCGACGCCCTTCCCCTCGACGCGGTGCTGGGGCAGGATCTGCTTCCCCTCGTGGCACTCGTCGTCGTCGTGGTAGACCTCGGGAGTCTCCGGCTCCGATGTGTGAAATGGCGGACACGGGGCCATGTCGGGATCCTACGACCGGTCGAGGATCTCCGGCGGCTCGCGCCCCTCGAGGCGGGCCTTCAGCCACGCGGCGTTCTCGAGCGCGAACCCCTGCCAGTCGTTGTTGAAGTACGCGTAGACGTCGATCCGCGCGCGCCAGTCCTCGATCCGGCGCGCCCACCGCTCGAGCTCCTCGTCGGTGTACCGGCCGCCGTCGCTGCCCGTATGGAAGCGGAGGAACGTCCAGTCGGCGGTCAGCTCGAGGGTCTGGAACGGCCGCCGCGGGTCGTCGCCGACGACGAGCGCGGCGCCCTGCGCGCGGAGCAGCTCGTAGACCTCGTCGCAGAACCAGCTCGCGTGCCGGAACTCGAAGCAGTGCCGGCCCCGCGGCAGTGCGGCGAGCGCACCGGCGAGGCGCTCGTCGTCGCGGTGGAAGTTCCCGGGGAGCTGCCACAGCACTGGGCCGAGCTTGGGCGAGCGGGCGAGCGGCACGATCCGCTCGTAGAAGACGGCGATCGACGGCGGCACGTCCGTCAGCCGCTTGAGGTGCGTCACGTAGCGGCTCATCTTCACCGCGAAGAGGAAGCCGGGCGGGCTCTCCGCCACCCACCGCGCAACCGCCTCGACCCGCGGCAGCCGGTAGAAGGTGTTGTTGATCTCGACCGTGTCGAAGCAGGACGCGTAGCGCTCGAGCCAGCGCCGGGGCGGGAGCCCTTTCGGATAGAAGATCTCCCGCCAGTGCTTGTAGTTCCAGCCGCTGCAACCTATGCGGACAGCGCCGCCGCGAGCTTTCGGCACAGCTCCGGCGTACCCGCTGCCACGACGCGCGAACGCGCGCCCACGTCGAGCGGCGCGGCATCGAAGGGCGGCGTCTCGACGAGCTCGATCGCCAGGCCGCGCTCACGCACGAGGAGCTGGGCGGCCGCGAGGTCGACGGCCCGCGCCGGCTTGAGCGAGCAGACGCCGTCGAGGCGGCCGGCGGCGAGGTTGCAGAGCGCGAGGGCGAGCGAGCCCATGATCCGCAAGCGATAGGCGAGCCCGACGACGTGCGCCGCACGCTCGGCGACGAGCGACGTCAGCGTCGCCTCGAAAGCGAGCGTCTCGATCTCGTCCTTCGGCCGCTCGCTCCCGAGCGGCCGGCCGCCGAGGAAAGCGCCGACGCCGCGCCGCGCCGTCCACTCCTCGCCCGACCCGAAGTCGTAGAGGTAGGCGAACTCCACGTCCGCCATCGTGTCGCCGTCGGCGACCGCGATCGACAGGCAGAAGTGCGGCAGGCCGCGCTTCGCGTTGAGCGAGCCGTCGATCGGGTCGACGACGACGCGGAGCCGTCCGCCCGCGCCGAACCGCCGCTCGCCGAGCTCCTCCGAGACGAGCACGAAGTCCTCCCCGGTCTCCTCGAGCCGGCCCAGGATCGCCGCTTCCGCAGCGGCGTCGATCGCGGTCGTCTCGTCGCCGCCCTCGCCCGCGCCGACGACCGGCTCCCGCGCCGCGCGCCCCGGCAGCTCGACGAGCACCCGCCGCACGTCCTCGGCCGCCGCGCGGCACGTCTCGAGCCAGGGCTCCACGACCGCCGACCCTAAGGCACCACTTGCGGTGCCGCCATCAGGACGTGCGGGTTTCCCGCACGTCCGTCTGAAATGACCGGTCGACACGCTTGCCGGCGCATCCGTCGCCGGAACTAGGATCGGTTCGTGACCACGATCGTCGAGCTCGCCGAGGACCGGGTGGTCGAAGGCGTCTACGGCGTGGCGCGGAAGGAGCGGCTGCGGACGAAGGCGGGAACGCCGTACCTCGCGCTCGAGCTTGTCGATCCGAGCGGCCGCATCGACGCGCGCGTGTGGCAGGACGTCGAGCTCCTCGACGGCCGCTTCGGGGAGGGCGACGCCGTCCGCGTCCTCGGGCGAGTCGAGCGCTTCCGCGACCGGCTCCAGCTCGCCGTCCGCTCGATCGAGGCCGCCGCCGACGTCGACCCGCAGACGATGACGCCCGCGCTCCGCCGCGACGCGGACGAGCTCGAAGGATTCCTCGAGTTCCTGACGGCCGAGATCTCGCACGCAAGCCTGCGACAGACAGTCGAGGCCGTGCTCGCCGACCGCTCGCTCCGCGACTTCCCCGCGACCCTCGAGGACCACCACTCGTACGCGGGCGGGCTGCTCGAGCACACGGTCGGCGTGGCGACGCTCTGTCGCGAGACGGCGCAGCTCCACCCGCGGCTGCGCGTAGACCTGCTGCTCGCGGCCGCGCTTCTCCACGACGTCGGCCGGACGGTCGAGCTCGGCCGTGGGCCCGTCTTCAGGCAGACGGACGAGGGTCGCCTCCTCGGCCACGTCCATCTCGGGCTACGGGTCGTCGACGAGCACGCGGCTGCGCTCGCCCCTAACGCGAGGACGGAGCTCCTTCATGCGATCGCGGCGCACCACGACGCCCGGGCCGCCCGGACGGCCGAGGCCGCCGTCCTCTACCACGCGAACCAGCTCGACGCCGTCGCGGCCACCCGACCCGTAAGCGAGTAAGTGCTCGCGGTCCTGCTGGCGCTCGGCGCGAGCGCCACCTGGGGACTTGCCGACTTCTACGGGCCGCTGAAGGGACGCCGACTCGGTGCCCTCCGCACGCTCCTCTACGTCCAGGTCGCCGGGCTGACGGCGATCGCGCTCATCGTCGCGGCGCGCGCACGAGGGCCTGCGCACCCGGCGGCCTTCTTTGCCGTGCCGGCCGCGATCTCCGGCACCCTCGGCCTCTACTCGTACTACCGAGGCATGGCGGTCGGCGCCATGAGCGTCGTCGCGCCGATCGCAGGCGCCTCGGCCGCGATCCCGGTCGTCTTCGGTATCGCCACGGGCGATCGGCCGTCCGTCGTGACCGGCTTCGGCATCGCGGCTTCGCTGATTGGAGTCGTGCTCGCTTCGCGGGAACGCCGCCCAGGCGGCTCCCGTGTCGCCGCCGGAGTCGGCCTCGCCCTCCTCGCGGCGATCGGGTTCGGGTGCTACTTCCCGCCTATGCATGCCGCCGGAAGGGCCGACTTCTGGTGGGCCGCGCTGCTCTTCCGCATCACGTCGACCTCGGTGATCGTCGTCGCTGCGCTTCTTCGCCGCCCGCCGCTTCGGATCGACCGGGCCGACGCTCTCTTCCTCGCCCTCGTCGGCGTCGGCGACATGACCGGAAACCTCCTCTTCGCAGCCGCCTCGTCACGCGGGCTCGTCAGCGTCACCTCGGTGCTGGCCTCGCTCTACCCGATCGTGACAGTCGCCCTCGCGAGAACCGTGCTCCAGGAGCGGGTGGCGCGAACGCAGCAGGCCGGAGTCGTCCTGACGCTCGCCGGTGTCGCGCTGATCTCGGCCGGCTACTAGCCTAGAAAGGGAGCTCTTCTACGCGGCGCGCGATGTCGTCGCGGATCTCGCGGGCGTCGGTGAGGCAGAGACCTGCGGGGTCGGGCAGGTTCCACTCGACGTAGCGCTTGCCGGGGAGGACCGGGCACGCGTCGCCGCAACCCATCGTCACGACGAGTTCGGCCCACTCGACGTCCTCGCGCTCGAGGCGCCTCGGCACTCGCCCGCCGAGGTGGAGCCCGACCTCGTCCATGACATCCACCACGACTGGGTGCAGCGCGTCGGCGGGGTCGGATCCGGCCGAGCGCGCCGAGCCGCCCCGCCGCTCGTAGAAGGCCTGCGCCATCTGCGAGCGGCCGGCGTTCTCGACGCAGACGAAGAGGACGTTCGTCATCCGCCGAGCGCTCCGCGCAGCGACTCGATCGCCTCGGGCACGAGCCGGTAGTACGCCCACGTGCCGCGCCTCGTCGACTCGACGAGCCCGGCCTCGCGGAGGATCCGGAGGTGGTGCGAGATCGTCGGCTGCGAGAGATCGAACGCCGTGTTCAGGTCGCAGACGCAGACCTCCTCGGCCGCTGCGAGCCGATTGACGAGCGCCACGCGCGTCGGATCGGCAAGGGACTTGAAGCGCGCCGCAAGCTCCTCGCGCGCCTCCTGCGGGAGGGGCGGCGTGTTGGGGCCGCAACAGATCGGCTGGAGAACCGGAAGGGTCTTCATTGACAAGCATCAATGTAACAGCTAGCTTGCTTCATCGACAAGTTTCGATGTTATCTCCTTCATGCACGTCCGGGGAAGGGAGTACGTTCGGGGTGAATGCAGGGCGTTAGCACGAGATTCGAGTTCGGAACCTCGACTCGGATCGTCTTGGGAGCCACGCTCGCGAGCGCGGGGATTGGCCTTTGGTTGGCCCTATTGCAGGTTCAGGGGTGGACGATGCCCAAACCTGTAGCCCTTGCCATGCTCGTCATCCTGGCCGCGGTCATCGCTGTAGGTGTATCGATGATCGTGACCGAAGCCGTTCGCTGGATTAAGCAGGTTCTCGAACATCGTGCTACCAGTCCATCCTGGGTAGCGTCTGACGCTCCCGGTCTCGCGGACTACGAGGCGGACGGAGTTCGCGCCCAGGAGCGGTTCACCAGCGAACTTGAGAAGATGAATGACGACACCGAATCCCTGGGTAAGAAGCTCGACCGACACGCCAAGCGGATGGAGCGACTCAAAGGAAAGAGCGCGAAGAAGCGGCAACGAGCAGCGAACCGTTCGGCTAAGAGAATGAATAGGAGCGCGGTCTACATCGAGAAACGGCTTGCCTTGCTCAAGGCGCTCGTAAAGGACATCGAACGGAACTACCGCGGACTGATTATGGCCGGGACGATCGAGACTGACGATGATTTCCAGGCGGTTTTAGAGCTGCGTAACGTACTTGACACTGGTCGCGCTACAACGGAGGGGACCCTCGCGTCAGTTGCGGAATACCGCGCCTCAGTAGAAGAGACTGAGGCGCTGAACCTCTCCCGCACGGTGCGTAGTGCCAGTGGGCGGCTTGCGAAAGCGCTGAGGGGTATCGAAGCGACGTTTAAGGCTCATAAAAAGGCCTCGGCAGGCCTCGTCCGGGATTTGGATAAGAGCCTTGACGAGTGGCGACGGAGTCAGGGATGAATCGGCCTAACCAGACCTTCGAAGGTAAGGGGGTCGCCTTCCACCAACCTCAGGATCGTGTCGCGGAACAGGTGCGGGTTGTCCCGATTGTTGAAGCGGAACGCGAACTCGTCGAGGTAGGCCTGTAGATGCTTCTTGCTCAGCTTGTGATAGCTCCCGATCACCGCCCGATCAAAGAGGCTCCACGCGCTCTCGACGGTGTTGGTGTGAACGTCGCCCCTGACCCATTCCTCGGCGGCGTGGTTGACCCACTCGTGCCGGGTGTTGTGGTCGGCCACGCCACGGTAGGAGCGATGCGAGTCCGTGTAGATCGCCTCGGCGTCCCCGCTGACCACGTCTTGCAGGAACGCCTTCACGGTGCGCGACTCGGCATCGGCGACGACGCGGACGCGCAGTTCGCCCCCGCGCTCGATAGCGCCGAGGACGACGCTCTTGTTCGCCATCCGGCCACGCGCGGCCTCGGCTCGACTGGCGAATCCGGTGCGCTTGCCACCAACGTAGGTTTCGTCGGCTTCCACGATCCCCGCGAGCATTTCGCGCCCGCCGTCGTCCATGGCGGAGCGGATACGGTGGCAAAGGTACCATGCGGTTTCGTAGCTGCCGATCTTCAACATGCGCTTGAGTTGCAGCGCCGAAATTCCCTTCTTGGACTCACAGATCAGGTAGACGGCCGCGAGCCACTTCCACAGAGGCAGGTGCGAATCGTGGAACACCGTTCCGGCGGTGACAGAGAAACGGTTGCGGCATGAGTTGCAGTCGAATTGCTTCCTGGTCTTTATCCGTGACACGCTCTTGGACTCGCACTTCGGGCACGTCACGCCGTCCGGCCAGCGCAGAGCTTCCAGGTAGTCGCGGCAGCGGTCGTTGCTTCCGAACTGCTCTACCAGGTCGGCAAGGTTCATGTCCACGGCTAGGAGGCTCCGGTGGGTAGACCGAGGAAAGACCCGCGCGAGTGGATAACCGAGCAGGCGATCAAGAAGCTGTTTCCGAAGCGAGCCGTTAAGCAGTTGAAAAAGGCCGCCGAGGAAGCAAAACCGCCGTCCGAAAAGCCATCCACTAAGAAGGATTCTAAGCCGTGAATCGGACGGAGCCGTGCATCAAGGGGACAACCCCGACAAGTTTCGATTAAAGGAGGATCGGGAAATGGCCACAGCAAGCGAGATCAAGGCGGAGGTCAGAGAGCGGTACGCGGAGGCGGCCCGCAGCGCGGCTGCCGATTGCGGCTGCAGCGGCGATGCGTGCTGCTCGGAGCACGGATGCTGCGGTGATGCGGGGCCGGACGCCTTCGGCGCCGCGCTCTACAGCCAGTCGGAGCAGGGCGACGTGCCGGCGGCGGCGCTCCTTGCGAGCCTCGGGTGCGGCAATCCCACAGCCGTCGCCGAGCTGCGCGGGGGCGAGACCGTGCTCGACCTCGGCTCGGGCGGGGGTATCGACGTCCTGCTGTCGGCGAAGCGAGTAGGACCGAGCGGAGTCGCCTACGGGCTCGACATGACGAACGAGATGCTCGCGCTCGCCCGCCGCAACGCCGAGGACGCAGGCGTGGCGAACGCGCACTTCCTCGAAGGCGAGATCGAGTCGATCCCGCTCGCGGCCTCATCCGTCGACGTCGTGATTTCGAACTGCGTCGTCAACCTGTCGACAGACAAGCCGCGCGTGCTTCGCGAGGTCTTCCGAGTGCTACGGCCGGGCGGCCGCGTTGGGATCACCGACGTCGTTGCAGAGGACCGAATTGCTCCGGAGGAGCGCGCAGAGCGCGGCAGCTACTTCGGCTGCGTCGCCAGCGCTCTCTCGAAGGGTGAGTACGAGCAGGGGCTCGCCGCCGCAGGGTTCGCCGACGTCTCCGTCGAGTTCACGCACCAGGTCGCGGACGGCATGCACAGCGCAATCGTCAAGGCCCGCAAGCCCTAGACGTTGAAGCGGATGTGCAGGACGTCGCCGTCCTGGACCTCGTAGATCTTTCCTTCCACCCGCTGGAGACCGCGGCGAGCGGCCTCGGTATGCGAGCCCGCTTCGATGAGATCGTCCCAGCGGATCACCTCGCAGCGGATGAAACCGCGCGCCATGTCCGAGTGGACGGCGCCCGCGGCATCGAGCGCAGTGCCGCCGCGGTGGAGCGTCCAGGCACGCGCCTCCGGCTCGCTTGCGGTGAAGAAGCTGATCAGGTCGAGTGCCTCGAACAGCCGCCGGGCCACCTCGGCGAGCGCCGACGGGCCCTCGCGGAAGGCGGCCGCCTCCTCCTCGCCGAGCTCCGCCAGCTCCGCCTCGAGCTTCAGGTCGATCCCCGCCGGCCCGTTCTCGAGCGCGACGAGCGGCTTCGTCGTCAGCGGCTCGAGCTCGGGCGGAAGCTCGTCCTCCAGTGGGTGGCCCGCCTCGACGTGCGCGAGGAGCCGCTCGAGCTCGGCGACCTCGCGCCGCAGCGCAGGATCGCCCGACTTCGCCTGCTTCCGCACCCGCTCGAGCCGCCGCTCGACGTGGTCGCGGTCGGCGACGAGGAGCTCGAGGCGCAGCGTCTCGAGGTCGGCGGCCGGATCGCGCGTGCCGGAGAAGCCGTCGAGGACGACGAGGAACGCATCGACCTGACGCATGTTGCCGAGGAGCTGGGGCCCCGTGCCCTGCACGTCGGTGACACGGATCGCGGCCGGGGTCACCTTCTTCGCTTTCACCACCGAGGCGACACGGTCGAGCCGCTCGTCGGCGATCGGCGCCATGCCGATGTGCGCCGAGGCCGGCGCGCCCGTGAGCGCCTGGAAGAGCGTCGTCTTGCCGCAGCCCGGCAAGCCGACGATTCCCACTTCGAGAGCCACCTAAGGCACCGCTTGCGGTGCCGTCCTCAGGACGTGCAGGCTTTGCCTGCGCGTTCGTCTGAAATGACCGGTCGACACGTTCGGCCGTCTCAGCTTTGGCTGGGACCCGCGCGGGTGAGCTGCTTCTGGAGCGAGACGAGCGCGCGGTGCTGGAGCGACTTGATCGCCCCCTCGGTCTTGCCGAGAATCGTCGCCACTTCGGCGTTCGGGAAGTTGAAGACGAACTTCAGCGTCAGCACCTGCTGCTGCTCGGCCGAGAGCTTCTCGATCAGCTCCAGCATGCTCTGGCGGCCGATCGACTGCATCGCCTCGTCCTCGGCGGAGGCCTCCTCGGACCCCGGCGGCTCCGGCACCTCCTCCTCGGGCTGCGAGCGGCGCGACGCGCGGAAGTGGTCCATCGCCAGGTTGTGCGCGATGCGGAAGAGCCAGGCGGAGAAGGGCGCCGACCGCCAGCGAAACCGCCCGATCGCCTCCAGCATCTTGAGGAACGTCTGGGTCGTCAGGTCCTCGGCGTCGTGTCGGTTGCCGACGCTCATGTGCAGGTAGCTGTAGATGCGGTCGAAGTGGAGGAGGTAGAGCTCCTCGAGCGCCTCCCGCTCGCCCTCCTGTGCGCGCTCGACCAGCCACCGTACTCGCTCGGGCGACTCGCGGGTCGCGCGCACCGCGTCCTGTCCGTCCGCCACCGGCGAAGGATGCCCGCGCGCCGGGACTGCTAACCGCTGCCGAAGCCGACGCGGCTCTCGCGCGCGAAGCGCTTCACGTAGACGACGCGGCGGAGCGGCACGAAGTACTTGCCGTCGTTCGCGGCGAGGGCGAGCGTCCCGTCGGCGCCGTCCGCGAGCGACCGCTCGAGCTCGTCGGCAGACTCGACGGTCACGAGCGCGCTCATGATCTGACCGCCGTCGAACGCGATCTCCAGCCGCACGTGCTCCGTCTCAGCCATGGGCGACGACCTCGGAGAGGACGCCGTGGACGGCGTCCGGATGGACGAACGCGACCTGGAGCCCGAAGAGGCCCTGGCGCGGCTCGGGGTCGATCAGCTCGGCGCCCGCGTCGGCGAGGTGGGCGAGCGTCGCGCGCAGGTCGTCGACCTCGTAGGCGACATGGTGCATCCCCGGCCCGCGCTTGGCCAGGAACTTTCCGACCGGCGTCTCCTCGCCGAGCGAGGCGAGCAGCTCGACGCGGCTCTCCCCGACCCGCACCGCCGCGGCCTCGACGCCCTGGTCCGGCACGCGCTCGCGGTGCTCGAGCTCGGCGCCGAAGAGCCGCTCGTACGTGTCGAGGGCCTCGTCGAGATCCTCGACCGCGACGCCGAGGTGGTGGATGCCGCGCGGGGGCACGGCGTCGATGCTAACGAAGCGCTACGAGTCAGCGGCCACGGCTCGAACCGTGCCGACGGTCTCGCTCGAGCGGGACTCGGGCTCGAGCTCGGCGAGGAGGGCGTTGACCTCCTCGCGCACGAGCGTCTCCTTCTCGAGCAGCGCGCCGGCGACCCGGTCGAGCGAGCCGCGGTGCTTGGTCAGGAGGCGGATCGCCTCGTCGTAGGCCTCGTCCGTCAGCCGCGCCTGCTCTTGGTCGCGCAGGCGCTTCGTCTCCTCGGAGAGCGCGTAGTTGTCAGCGCGCATCGTCCGCGAGCTGACGATCTCGGACATGCCGAACTCGAACACCATCTCGCGCGCGAGCTCGGTCGCCTTCTCGAGGTCGTTGGCGGCCCCGTTCGTGACCCGGCCGAACACGACCTGCTCGGCGGCCCGCCCCGCGAGGTAGATGGTCATCATGTCGACGAGCTCCTCCTTCGTGTGGAGGTAGCGATCCTCGGCGGGGAGGTTGAGGGTGTACCCGAGGGCCTGTCCGCGCGAGACTATGGTGACCTTCTGCACCGGCAGCGCGTCGCCCATCAGGTGCGACATGAGCGCGTGGCCGGCCTCGTGATAGGCGAGGATCCGCTTCTCCTTCTCGGTCACGACGCGCCGCTGCTGGAGCCCTGCGACGACGCGCTCCATCGCGTTCTCGAAGTCGGTCTGCCGGATGCGCTCGAGCTGCTGGCGCCCGGCGAAGATGGCGGCCTCGTTGCAGATGTTGGCGAGGTCGGCGCCCGTGAGGCCGGCCGTCTGGCGCGCGATCAGGGGAAGGTCGACGTCGCCCGCGAGCGGCTTGCCGCGGGTGTGGACGCGGAGGATCTCCTCGCGGCCGGCGAGGTCGGGCGGCGCGACGATCATCTGCCGGTCGAAGCGGCCGGGCCGGAGCAGGGCCGGGTCGAGGTCCTGGAGCCGGTTCGAGGCGCCCATGACGACGACCTGTTGGGTGACGTCGAAGCCGTCGAGCTCGACGAGCAGCTGGTTCAGGGTCTGGTCCTGCTCGCGGTTGAAGCCGTGGCCGGTGCGGGCGGCCCCGACGGCGTCGAGCTCGTCGATGAAGACGATCGAGGGCGCGTGCTTCCGCGCCTCCTTGAAGAGCCTCCGGATCCGTGACGCACCGAGGCCGGCGAACATCTCGACGAACGCGGACGCGCTCTGCGAGTAGAAGGCCGCGCCCGACTCGTTCGCGACCGCCTTGGCAAGCAGGGTCTTGCCCGTTCCGGGCGGGCCGTAGAGGAGGATTCCCTTCGGGACGCGGGCGCCGAGGCGCTCGAAGCGCTTCGGATGGCGGAGGAAGTCGACGACCTCGAGCAGCTCGGCCTTGGCCTCCTCGGCCCCGGCCACGTCGCCCCACGTCACGCTCGCCGAGCTGTCCGGGCGCAGCTGCGCCGGCTTCACGCGCGGCATCATCTGGACGGTCCGCCAGAGCAGGTAGCAGATCAGGCCGAAGAAGACGAGCGGCAACCACGTGAGCGCCGCAGCCCCGATCTCGTGGATCCAGTGCCCCACCGGCATGCCTCGCTCTCATCGGCAGGTCGGTGCCGAACCGTTAGCGCCAGGCGCGCGTCTCTAGACTCCGTCTCGATGTTGCCGATCCCGAAGCACTACGACCCGGCCCGCGTCGGCGAGCTCCGCCGGGTCGCATACGAGGAGCTTGCGGTCGCCGCGGAGGCATGGGCGCGCGAGCACGATCTGAGGCCGGCTTCGGAGGATCGGTTCCGGACGTGTCTGCTCGCCGTGGACGTCCAGAACACGTTCTGCCTACCCGACTTCGAGCTCTATGTCGCCGGGCGCTCCGGCACGGGCGCCGTCGACGACAACAGGCGGCTGTGCGAGTTCGTGTACCGAAACCTCGACTCGATCACGCAAGTCGTGTCGACGCTCGACACCCACCAGGCGATGCAGATCTTCCACGGGATCTTCCTGGTCGACGACGAGGGACGGCATCCTGCGCCCTACACCCTCGTCTCGGCCGAGGATGTCGAGAACGGGAGGTGGCGAGCCAACGCCGCTGCGGCGGCGGCTCTGGGCTTGGACCCCGAGTACGTGCAGCGCCACGTCGTGCACTACGCCCGCGCGCTCAAGCAAGGCGCCAAGTACGACCTCACGATCTGGCCGTACCACGCGATGCTCGGCAGCGTCGGCCATGCCCTGGTGCCCGCCGTTGAGGAGGCGCTCTTCTTCCACACGGTCGCCCGCCTCTCCCAGCCCGCCTTCCAGGTCAAGGGCCAGAACCCGCTGACGGAGCACTACTCGGTTCTCGGGCCCGAGGTGACGACCGGGCCGGACGGCGAACGGATCGGTGAGAAGAACACGGTGCTCGTCAACACCCTGCTCGAGTTCGACGCCGTCGTGATCGCCGGTCAGGCGAAGAGCCACTGCGTCGCGTGGACGATCGCCGATCTCCTCGAGGCGCCCGGAGTGCGCGAGCAGCAGTTGGCCGAGCGCGTCTACTTGCTCGAGGACTGCACGTCGCCGGTCGTCGTTCCCGGCGTGGTCGACTACACCGACGACGCAGATGCGGCCTTCGCTCGCTTCGCCGAGGCCGGTATGCACATCGTTCGCTCGACCGAGCCGATCGACTCCTGGCCCGGGATCGCGGCGTCGGCGGTCGCGTAGCGCGTTACTCGACGCGCTCGAGCCGCGGGTTCGGTCGGTAGCGCCGCCCCGCCTTCGCCGCCGGCTTCCCGTCCGCCATCACGACGTCCGCGGTGAAGTCGTTCGAGCCGCGGATGAGCGACGAGCCGACGCCGTACGAGTCCACGGGCACCCCCTTGTCCTCGAACGCCCGGATCTTCTCGACGGTAAACCCGCCCGAGACGACGATCCGAACCTCGTCGAAGCCCGCGTCGTCGAGCGCTGAGCGAACCTTGCGCACGAGCCGCTCGTTCACGCCCGTCGGCTTGAAGTCGCCGAGGTCGTCCGAGAGCGAGCGGTCGACGAGCGTCTCGGCGGTGTCGAGCCGGACGCCCCACAGGCGCGGCCCGAGCGCGCGGGCCACCTCGAGGGAGGTTCGCACCGAGTCGTTCTCGAAGTCGACGAGAACGACGACGTTGAGGTCGGGCGGCGCCCACTCGGCGAACCGCTCCGCCGCGAGTACCGTGTCGCCGCCGTAGGCGGAGATGAGCGAGTGCGGCACCGTCCCGACGCCCTTGCCGCCCCACCACGACGCCTGCTCGTCGGTCGTCACGCCGATCGGCGCGCCCACGATCCGCCCGGCGACGTAGGCCGCGTAGCCGTCGCCCGTCTGGTTTCGGTGGTGGTCGTGCCGCGCCGGCATGAAGATGATCGGCTTCCCGTTCGCCGCCTCGAGCACGCGCACGACGTTCGTCGTGATGAGCGTCCGCCGCGCGAGGACCCCGAGGTAGAGCGTCTCGAGGTGCGCGAACGCGGTGTAGTCGCCCTCGATCGTCAGCACGGTCTCGTACGGGGCGACGCGGTCGCCGTCGTAGAGCGCGTGGATCTTCAGGCCGTCCCAGCCGTCGGAGCAGAGCTTGAGGATCGCGATCGCCTCGTCGATCCCGCCGAGGTACGCGTCCTTCTTCTGGAACACCTGCATCAGCACCTGCGGGTGCCGCCCGTCGGTGAGCAGCGTCTCGCGCGCGTGGTTGAAGTAGGCGTCGGTGTAGTAGCCGGCCCGCATCTTCTCGACCGGCAGGTCGAAGATCTCGGGCGGAAGTCGCTTAGTCCCTTCGGTGATCGCCATGTTCGAGCTCGAGGCACGCCCGGAGCGCCGCCTCGGCGACCTCGAGCTGCGCCGCGCTCGGCTCGGCGGTCGCGAGGCGATGCTGGAGCTCGTGCCCGGGGCGAGCGAGCAGCCGGGCCAGGCGGCGTTCCGGATTCCGCACCATCCAGCCGAAGATCTCCGTCGTCGCCGCGAGCGCGCCGATGGACGCGCCGACGCGGGCGGGGCCGCGTAAGCCGATCGGAGCGCGAGCAGCGAGGGTGCCCGCGACGGCCGAGGTGGCGAGCAGCGGACCGAGGAGGTGCGAGCCGCAGCGCTCGTGCTCCTTCGCGCGCGTCTCGCCGTGCTCGTAGGTACCGATCGAGACGTGCCCGGCGCCGTGGTAGGCGGCGAGGTCGGAGCCGCGCAGCGCGAGCGCGGCCGGCGCCAGCGAGAGGAGACCGCTGGCGAGCTCCTGGGCTGCCGGGCCGAGGCGCGTAGAACCGCGGAGGACGCGGACGCCGATCGCGCTGCCGAGCATCGTCGCGAGCACCGCCCGCCGCTCGAACGGCAGCTTCGCGGCCGGCAGCAGCCGCCGCAGCTCGGGCAGGATCGCGAGCGCCTCGAGCAGGCGAGCCGGACCGCGCAGGAACGGCTGCTCCAGGTCGGCGGCGCGGAAGCGCTTCCCCGCCGCGGCCACCTCGATCCGCCCGTCGGGCAGGCGAACCGCGGCCGCCCAAGCCTGTGGCCCGTGCACGAGCACTCCATTCTGGAGCGCCATCCCCCCGAGCCTCACCTTCTCTTCGGCCATCGGGCAGAGCCTAGCCCGAGAGGGCATGCGCGGCGTGGCGCAGGAAGCGGACGCCGAGCTCGAGGTCGTCCACCGGCACACGCTCGTCGGCCGAGTGGATGAGGCGGGCCGCGAGCTCGGGATCCATGGCCCGAGCGGGGAAGAAGCCGTAGGCAACGGTGCCGAACGCCTCGCGGAGCCAATGGCTGTCGGTGAAGCCGGCGACGCAGATCGGCACCACGCGCGCCTCCGGCTCGACCTCGGCGATGAAGGACTCGACGGCGGCCCAGAGCGGCGTGTCGAGCGGCGAGCGCGTGCCGCCATGAGCCTGGATCCACGCGAGGTCGTAGTCGCCTTCGCCGATGGCGGCCCGCAGAAGCGGCTCGACGTCGGCCGGCGTCTGGCCTGGCAGAAGGCGGCAGTCGACGGTGACCTCGCACAGAGCCGGGACGACGTTCCGCTTCTCCGAGGCCTGGATCATCGTCGGCGAGACCGTGAGCGAGAGCAGGGGCTCGACGAGCGACACGGCGACCGGACCGACCGTCCTCGCGAGCTCGAGCACCTCCTCCGGCCCGGCCGAATGTCCTGTCACCGCGCGGAGAAGCGCGTCGATCTCCGGCAGGATGACCCGCTCCGGCCGCAGCTCCTCCAGGCGGCCGAGGAGCCGCGCCGCCTTGAGCAGCGCGTTGTCGGCGATCCCGGGCATCGAGGCATGACCGCTTCGGCCGTGGACGCGGAGCAGAAAAGGTGCGCTCATCTTCTCGGCGGTCGAGCAGAGGTAGAAGGGGCGATCGCCGAGCTCGAGCCGCTCGCCCGCGCCCTCGTTGATCGCGTAGTCGGCCCGAACCGTCTCCGGATGCGCCTCGCAGAGCCAGGGGAGGCCGAAGTCCTCCCCCACCTCCTCGTCGGCCGTCGCGACGAAGAGGAGGTCGCCGGCGGGCTCGAAGCCCTCGCGGGCGAGCGAGGCGATGGCGACCGCGCTCGCGGCCACCTGGCCCTTCATGTCGAGCGCGCCCCGGCCCCATACCTCGCCGTCGAGCAGCGCGCCCGACCAGGGATCGACCTGCCACTCGGATGCGTCCGCGAGGACGGTGTCCGTGTGCGAGAGGAAGAGCAGGCGAGACCCGTCGCCGCGGCCCGGGATCCGGGCGACGAGGTTCGCGCGCTCGGGGACGCGCGCGTAGAGCTCGCACGCGACGCCACTTCGCTCGAGGTACGCGCGCAGGTACTCGGCGGCGACCGTCTCGTTCCCCGGCGGGTTGACGGTGTCGAGGCGGATGAGGCCCTGGAGGACGCCAGTCACCTCGTCCCGAAGCGACACCGTCGCCGTCAGCGCCGCCGCCCCAGGACGAGGACGTAGTCGCGGGTGAACTCCACGCCTCCGTTCGTCCGCAGGCGCTCGGCGAGGGCGAGCATCTCGTCGCGCATCGCGGCACGCTTTTCGGACTCGAGGCTCTCGAGCAGGGCGACGAAGGGCGGCACCGCCGTCGACCACCACTCCCAGATGAGCTCCGGCGCCTCGAAGCCGATCCGCCAGACGCCCGGCTCGAGTTCGAGGTCGAATGCCTCGCCCAAGAGCTGGTGCACGGACGCCTCGTCGCTCCAGCGCGTGGGATCCGGCTCCTGCGGCCCGATGCCGACGCGCTCGTAGACCGCCCGGAGCTCCGTGCTCGCGTGCCACGCGGTCAGCCCGAGCCGGCCGCCCGGCCGGCAGACGCGCGCGAGCTCACGAGCGACGGCTTCGTCGTCGGGGGCGAAGATCGCGCCGAAGCACGACACGACGACGTCGAAGCTCGCGTCCGAGTACGGGAGCGCCTGCGCGTCGCCCTCGTCCCAGCGGATCGGGAGACCGTCGGCCTGTGCACGCGCCTGCTCGAGCAGCGCCGGCGCGATGTCGATGCCGACGACGTCTGCGCCCACGCGAGCCGCGCGAACGGCGATCGCGCCTGTTCCGGTTCCGACGTCGAGCCAGCGCTCTCCGGGCCGCGGGTCGAGCCGTACGACGAGCCGCTCGTGAATCGGCGCCAGCTGCTCGGCGAGGAGCGCGTACTCGCCGCCCGCCCAGACGTCGGCGCCGCTCACTCCTCGTTCGACCGTGCCGTGATCTCGTTGCGCGCGCGCCAGAGCTCGGGATAGAGGTTCTTCTTGATCAGGCTTCCGAGCAGCTCGACGGGCGTTCCCTGCGTGCCGACGACCTCGTCGCCGATGATCCGCGAGACGACCTTGTAGTGGCGGAAGCGCCAGACCGTCACCCGCTCGTCCCATTCGGCCAGGGCCTCGGCGAGCTGGTAGAGGTCCTCGAACTCCCGGCCGCGCACGTAGAGCTCGACGATCGGGAGCCCCGCCTCGCGCCGGAGGGCGTGGAAGGCCTCGCCGAGCTCCGGCGAGATGCGGCGGACGGCACGGAAGCCGGGCGAGTCGAACCCGCTTCCGTGCCCGAGCACCTTGCGGATCGTCTGGTATTCCCACGGCGACATCTGCTCGAGCATGTCGAGCTGGGCGGTGATGAATTGAAGGCAGAGGCTCGCGCGGCGAAGCAGCCGCAGCGCGGGCGCGATCTCCTTCGCCCGCACGTGGGCCGCCGCCGTCTCGACCTCGGTCGCCGCGAGCTTCAGCCACAGCTCGGACGACTGGTGCACGGTCTGGAAGAGGAGCTCGTCGTGGTGCACCTGCTCCTCGGGCGTCTTCTGGAGCGCGAGCAGCGCGTCGGTGCGGAGGTAGCGCTCGTAGTCGCTCGCGCCCTCGCCCTCGAGGATCGGCTGCGAGTAGTCCTCTTCGGCCTCGGCGGCGGGGGCGGGCTCGGCGGCGTGGCCCGGCAGCGTCGGCTCGGACGACTCCTCGACGGCCATGGGCGGAGCATACTTTCCGGCGGGATGAGCGATTTGTTCTCTGATGCGGCGCGGGAGCGCCTGCCGACGGTGGCGCCGCTCGCCCTGCGGCTCCGTCCGAAGACGCTCGAGGAGTTCGTCGGCCAGCGCCACGTCCTCGGCGACGGATCGGCGCTCCGGCTCGCGATCGAGGAGGACCGCGTCGGCTCGACGATCCTGTACGGGCCGCCGGGGAGCGGCAAGACGACGCTCGCGCGCATCGTCGCGGGCGTCACGGGCGCGGAGTTCGAGGAGCTCTCGGCCGTGTCGGCAAGCGTCGCCGACGTGCGTGGCGTCCTCGCGCGGGCACGCGAGCGGCTCGGCGCGACCGGGCGGCGGACGATCCTCTTCCTCGACGAGATCCACCGCTTCAACAAGGCGCAGCAGGACGCGCTGCTGCCGGGCGTCGAGGAGGGTCTCGTGACGCTGATCGGCGCGACGACCGAGAACCCCTACTTCGAGGTCAACTCGGCGCTGATCTCCCGTTGCCAGGTCATCGAGCTCGAGCCGCTGACGGAGGACGAGGTGGAGGAGATCGTGCGGCGCGGCGCGACGGAGCTCGAGGCGGACCTGTCGGAGGAGCTCGTCACGTCGATCGCGGCGCGTGCGGGCGGCGATGCCCGGACGGCCCTCAACGTGCTCGAGCTGGCCTGGCAGACGGCGCAGTCGGAGGGCGAGGAGCTCGCCGAGCGGCACGTCGAGGACGCCGCGCGGAAGCGGCCGCTCGTCTACGACAAGGGCGCCGACGCGCACTACGACTTCACCTCGGCGTTCATCAAGTCGATGCGCGGATCGGATCCCGACGCCGCCGTCTACTACCTCGCGGCGATGATCGAGAGCGGCGAGGATCCGCGGTTCATCGCGCGGCGCATGGTTGTGCTGGCCTCGGAAGACGTCGGCAACGCCGACCCGCGGGCGCTGCTCGTGGCAGTGGCTGCCGCCCAGGCGGTCGAGCACGTTGGGCTGCCGGAGGCGCGGCTGAACCTCGCGCAGGCGGCGATCTACCTCGCCCGCGCGCCGAAGTCGAACGCGAGCTACCGCGCTTATGCGGAGGCGGCCCGCGACGTTCGCGAACGCGGGAACCTGCGGCCGCCGAAGGCGCTGCGGGACGGGAGCTGGTACGGCCGCCGCCTCGGGCACGGCAAGGGGTACGTGTACCCGCACGACGACCCCGCGGGCTTCGACGTCGACCACCTTCCGGACGAGCTGAAGGGGCGGCGCTACTACCGGCCTTCCGGCTCGGGCGAGGAGGAGCCGCGCGAGGACTGAGCGAGGCAGCGGCGCGGGTCGCCGGTCGTCGCGTTCTCTCGTGTTCTAGAACGCTTGTTCTAAGGCGCGCCCAGCCTCCTCCCCACTGCGAGCGTAGCGCCCCAAGCCGCAACGCCGTGTGCCGATTCGGAGCCGAAAGTCAGTCGGAACCGCGCTCGATCCGCCGCGCAGCCATCTCGCCGAACGGGCCACCGCGGGCGCGCCACGCGGCCGCGACGCGTTCGACGTCGAACTCGACCCGCCGGAACTCGAACTCGGCGTCGTCGCGGCGCAGCGCGTAGGCGCCGCGGCGATCGCCGTCGAGCGGCATCCCCACGCTCCCCGGGTTCAGCAGGTACGTGCCGTTCGGCCCGGGGCGCCGGAACTGCTGATGGCTGTGGCCGAAGACGACGGTGCGGTCGCGGACGCCCACGAGCATCCGCTCCTCGCCCTCCTGCGGCTCGCGCGCGAAGCTCTCGACATCGGAAAGCGGCGAGCCGTGGACGTAGAGGACGCCGTCGAGCTCGACCTGCGTCTGGAGCGAGTAGAGCCAGCCCTCGTCCGAGCCGACGCTGGTGTCGGTGCCGATGATGTTCTCCATCACCTCGGGCCGGTCGGTCGGCGGCTCGCGGAGCCACCGCTCGCCGTTGCCGCGGATCCAGGTCGCCGGATGGAGCCGGCGCAGCCGCTCGAGCGTCTCCTTCGGCCACGGCGACCACGACGCGAAGTCGCCGCCGAGGAGCCACTCGTCGGCGCCGGCCGCCTCGGCGTCGGCGATCGCGGCCTCGAGCGCCGGCAGGTTGCCGTGGATGTCGTAGAGGATCGCGAGCACCGGCGACGGCACCTTCTCACACAGCGGCCGATTAGGCTCCCGGCCATGCGGATCGTCTGCCTCGTGAAGCAGGTGCCGCACCCCTCCGCGGTCGAGTTCGACCAGGAGACGAAGCAGCTCAAGCGCGAGGGCGTGCCGCTGCTGCTGAACCCCTTCGACGCCTACGCTGTCCAGCACGCCGCCGGCCTCCGCGCCGACGGCGACGAGGTCGTAACGCTGACGATGGGCCCGCCGCAGGCCGAGGAGGCGCTCCGCGAGACGATGCGGCTCGGCGCCGACCGCGCCGTCCATCTTTCCGACCGCGTCTTCGCCGTCGCCGACACGATCGGCACCTCGCGGACGATCGCTCTCGCGCTGCGCAAGCTCGGCGCCGACGTCGTCGTCTGCGGGCGGAAGACCGTCGACGCGGAGACGGCCCAGGTGCCGCCGGAGGTGGCAGCGTTCCTCGGCCGGCCGCACGTGACGAGCGTCGTCACGATCGAGCGCCGCGGCGACTCGCTCCGCCTCACCCGCGAGACGGACGCCGGCACGGAGGTCTACGAGGCGGAGCCGCCGCTCCTCGTCTCCGTCGTCGCCGCACCCTCCGACCCTCCCGCCGCTCGAGGCTCCGAGGAGGGGCCGATCGAGGTCTGGACGGCTGCCGACCTCGTCGGGGAGGTACGTCCGTACGACAAGCGGTTCGGGCAGCCCGGCTCCCCGACCCGCGTCCTCGCCGTCCGCGACGTCCGTCCGCCTCGCTCCGGCCTCGTCACGACCGACGCCGCGGAGGCGGCCCAGGCGATTCGCGAGCGTCTCGGACCCGCCGAGAGCGCGGCGACGTCGTGGGAGAAGCCCGACCGGCTCGGCGACAAGCCGGGCAAGAGCTACGACTGCTGGACCGCTGTCGAGCTCGTCGACGGCCGGCCGACACGGCTCTCGCTCGAGCTCCTGGCGAAGGGCCGCGAGCTCGCTGGCAAGCTCGGCGGCCGCAACGTCGCGCTCGTCCTCGGCGAGGACGTCGCCGGCATCGCGCAGGAAGCCGGACGGCACGGTGCCGAGGTCGTCGTCGAGGCCGCGAGCCCCGACCTACGCGAATACCACCCCGAGCGGTGGAGCGCCGCCCTCCGCCACGTGCTCGAGCGCGAGCGCCCGCACGTGCTCCTGATCCCCGCCAGCGCGAGCGGGCGCGACTTCGGCCCCCGCGCAGCCGGTGAGCTCGAGCTCGGGATGACCGCCGACTGCGTCGGTCTCGGGATCGATCGCGCCGGCCGCCTCATCCAGAACAAGCCCGCGTACGGCGGGGCCATCGTCTCGGTGATCATGGGCGCGACGACGCCGCAGCTCGCGACCGTCCGCTCGCGTATGTTCGACCCGCTCGAGCCGCGCGACGACGTCGCTCCCGAGGTGCGCCGCCTGGGGCTCGGCCCGCTACCCGACTCGCGCGTCCGGCTCGTCGAGCGCCGCGACGACTCGCCTGCGCTCGACCTCGAGGAAGCCGAGACGGTCGTCTGCGTCGGCCGCTCGGTCGGCGACCGCGACGCCGTCGCCGAGATCGAGCGGCTCGCCGCGCTGCTCGGAGCCGCGGTCGGAGGCGACCGGGAGGCGTGCGAGGCCGGCTTGCTGCCGCGCAACCGGCAGATCGGGCTCTACGGGCGCGCGCTCGCGCCGCAGCTCTACGTCGCGGTCAGCGTGAACGGCGACTTCGAGCACGTGGCGGGGCCGATGAAGGCCGGCGTGATCGTCGCCCTCGACGCCGACCGCGACGCTCCGATGCTCCGCGAGGCAGACGTCGCGCTCGTCGGCGACTGGCGCGAGACACTCCCCGCGCTCGTCGACGGCTTCGAGACGGCTTCGGCATGACCTCCACCGGCTCGACCGGTCGTTTCAGACGGACGCGCTCGCAAAGCGCGCGCGTCCTGATGGTCGGCGCCGCCAAGTCGATGCCTTAACGGCGAATGCTGCTGCAGCTGCACGAATGGGGCGATCGCCACGCCCCGCCGATCGTCTGCCTCCATGGGGTCACCGGCCACGGCCGGCGCTTCCGCCGCCTCGCGGAGCAGCGACTCGCGGGCGGCTTCCGCGTCCTCGCGCCGGACCTTCGCGGACACGGCTTCTCGGAGTGGGAGCCGCCGTGGACGATCGCCACCCACTCCGCCGACGTCCTCGAGACGGTCACCGCGGCAGGGGTCGAGCGCGCCGCCTGGGTCGGCCACTCCTTCGGCGGCCGGCTCATTTTGGAGCTGGCCGCGCTCGAGCCGGAGCGCGTCGAGCGGGCGATCCTGCTCGACCCGGCGATCGACCTCCTACCCCACGTCGGCTTCGACCAGGCGGAGGACCAGCGGCGCGAGCGCGTCTTCGAGTCGGTCGAGGAGGCGATCGAGGCGCGGCTCGAGGGGAACCCCGCTACCCCCCGCTCGTTCGTCGAGGAGGAGGCGCGGGAGCACCTCGTCGCCGGCCGCGGCGGGCGCTTCCGGTGGCGCTACTGCCAGAGCGCCGTCGTCTCCGCCTACGGCGAGCTCTGCACGCCGCCTCCGCCACCCGAGACGCTTCGTGTCCCGACCCTCGTCGTCCACGCGGGGGAGTTCGGACTCGTCCGCGACGACCACCTCGAGACGTACTCGACCGCGCTCGGCGACCGCCTCGCCGTCGTCGCCGTGTCCGGCGGACACATGGTGATCTGGGACGCGTACGAGCAGACCGCGGACGCGGTCCAACGATTCCTAGCTGCGGGTCTTTGAACACCGCCAGCGTCCCCGACCGGTTCGGTTCAGACGGACGCACGGACGAAGCCCGCGCGTCCTGACCGTCGGCACCGCAAGCGGCGCCTCAGAGAATTCGAGCTCCTAGCGCGCTCGCCACGAGCTCGACCGCGAGCCGGCCCGTCTCGTTCTCGCGGTCGAGGATCGGGTTCACCTCGACCACCTCGAGCGCGTCCGCGAGGCCCGACTCGGCGATGAGCTCGAGGGCGAGGTGCGCCTCGCGGTAGGAGAGGCCGCCGCGCACAGGCGTGCCGACGCCCGGCGCCACACTCGGGTCGACCGCGTCCATGTCGAGGCTGACGTGCACGAAGCCCGGGCCGGCGACGTGCGCAAGCGACTCCCGCACCGCCCGCTCGACGCCGGAGCGGTCGACGTCGCTCATCGTGAAGACCTTCGCCTCCAGGCGGCGGAGGAGCTCGCGCTCCCCCTCGTCGAGCGCCCGCACGCCGACGATTGCCACGCGCGCTGGATCGACCGACGGGAGCGGCCAGCCGTCGCCGGCGAAGCGGTCTCCGCCGAGGCCGAGCGCCGCGGCGAGCGCCATCCCGTGCACGTTTCCGCTCGGGCTCGTCTCGGGCCGGTTGAGGTCGGCGTGGGCGTCGATCCACAGGACACCGCCAGGGCCACGCACCTTCGCCAGGCCGCCGAGCGTGCCGATCGCGATCGAGTGGTCGCCGCCGAGGACGAGCGGGAGCCGGCCGTCGGCCGCGGCGCGCTCGACAAGCGCTGCGATCCGGCCGCACGTCTCCATGATCTGCGGCAGGAAGCGCGCATGCTCGTCGCCGACCTCGGTCGCTTCGGCCACGGCCGTCTCGACGTTGCCGCAGTCGACGCAGCGTCTTCCGAGCTCGACGATGCGCGCATCGAGGCCCGCATAGCGGATCGCGGAGGGCCCCATGTCGACGCCGCGGCGCCCGGCTCCGAGGTCGAGCGGAGCGCCGATCACGGCGACCGGCCGGCCATCTTGCACGGGCACGCGCGCAAGGCTAACGTCCGTGCCGATGACAGCCGAGCCGCCGGGTGCCGGTCGAATCAGGGTTCTCCTGGCGGACGACGACGGGCTCTTCCTCGAGAGCCTCCGCCCGCTCGTCGAGGGTCAGGAAGGTCTCGAGGTGGTTGCAACGGCCGGAGACGGCCTCGCCGCCATCGAGCTCGTCGACGAGCTCGAGCCGGACGCGGTCGTGATGGACCTGCACATGCCCCTCCTGGACGGCGTCACCGCGGTCACGCGCCTCCGGCGCGACCATCCCAGCCTCTGTCTCATCGCCCTGACGGGCGACCACGCACCCGAGCTCCACCGAGCCGTCGACGAGGCCGGCGCGGACGCCGTCCTCATCAAGGACGAGCTCGTCCAGACGCTCCTCGACCGGCTCGTCCAGGCCCGGCGGACCTAGCGGTCAGCCGGCTGTCGGCGGAGCGATGTCGGCCTGCAGGTCTTCTTGACCGATCTCGGTGCCGCCTGCGTCATAGGCGTGCAGCACCCGCGGGAACGCAGAGCGCTGATCGGTCGCGTACGTGAAATAGGCGAAGCCCCCCCTGCCCGCCGTGACAAGCTGCACGTCGATCGTCGAGCCATCGACCACGTCCAGCGCGGCCCGTCTCACAACAGGCGCCGCCACGCCGCTGACGTAGACGCGCCCCGTACTACCGTCGGAGGCCGCTCGGATGGAGGCATAGGCCGCGATCGCCTGGCCGCGGAGGAGTCGACGGGGAGTGCTGAAGCTCGTGAAGTTGAACGGCGTGAAGAGCGAGATTACGTCTCCGGCAGGAGTGTGTCCGAGGACGAGGCCTGCCCGCCCGCCGCCGTCGCCTGCGGCAGCGACCTCCAGGAGATCGTCCGTCGACGCATCGGTGGTCTTCGCGGAAGCGGCGATCCCGCTCTTGAAGACGGCCGGTACCGGCGCCGAGCGTAAAGGTTGCACAGACGATTCCGGCCTCCCGGAAGCAGAACGAGCGCTCCACAAGTCAGAGCCTGCAACAGCTACACCCGCGACGGCAGCGACGGACACAACGACGATCGCTCGACGAACGCTCACGTCTCGCTCCACCCTTGGTACTCGCGGCAGTTCACCCATTGCGTCCCGGTGTGGTGGTTGAAGCACCCGAGCTTGTCGTCGCTGTGCTGCGTCCCCCAATGAACCCACCCGCCGTAGACCACCGTGTTGGCTCCAAGCCATGTGCCGCCGGCAGTCGTCCAGATGTGCCGCGTCGTGTCGTACGGCGAGAAGGTCGCGTGGGTCGTGTTGAACGCGGACAAGCCGAGCTGCGTTCGCGTATCCCCGGTCTGGGGCGAGTAGTAGTGGCAGCCGACGGTCCAGTAGCTCGTGTCGCAGCCCACGGCTTCGCCGGCTCCGAAGACCGAAGCTGTCGAGAGCGCGACGGCAATCGTGAGCAAAGGGATGAGGAGCCGGTGCATCGTCGCGACGCTACGCCCACTCTCGTCTGATGTCAATAGTTCAAAGCGGACGTGTCCGCTTTTGCCAAGGCGCGGTCGAGCTTCATGGCGAGGGCCGGAATCGAACCGGCGACACCACGGTTTTCAGCCGTGTGCTCTACCAACTGAGCTACCTCGCCCGGGCGGGAAGTGTAGCCGCCAAAAATTGGAGCGAGACCTTTCGATCTCGCTCCATCCGAGCGTCCGGGCCGGTGCTACCGCGCCGCGAACGTTCGCGTCCGTGAACCTTAACGGGCCTCGTCCTTCCGGGCAAGAAAGGCGGTGCCCCGGCCGGCGGTCAACTCGGAGAAGCCAGCGAAGCCGCGACGGCCGAGCTCGGCCCGCAGGCGCTGTGAGTCGACGTAGATCGGCGTCTCGCTCCCACCGGAGAACGCGAGGACGACGAAGCCACCGGGAGCCACGACGCGCACCAGCTCGTCGAAGAAGGGGATCATGTTCGCGAGCGCGACGAGCTCGAACGCGCCGGCCTCGAAGGGGAGGGCCGACGCGTCGCCGACCTGGAAGGTGACGCGGCCGGCGAGGTCGGCAGGCATCTTCCGCCGCGCCGCCGCGACCATCGCGTCGGCGATGTCGAGGCCGATCACCTCGGTTCCCGGGAACCGTCGCGCCACGGCGAAGGCTCCGTCGCCGGTGCCGGTCCCGAGGTCGAGTGCGCGGCGCGGCGGCGGGTCGACCTGCTCGAGCGCACGCTCGAACGCCGCCAGGTGATCGGGGCTCCGCATCGCGTCCCAGCGAGGCGCGAGCCGATCGAACTGACGCCGAAGCGGGCCGCGGAAGAGGCGCCAGAGAGCCGGCTGCCGCACGACGACGTCGGTGGCAAGACGCGCGAAGCGCCTCCCCAGCGCTACCGAGAGCTGGTTTCGATCCATCGCTCGGCGAGCCTAACCGCCTCGACGAGGCCGTCGAGGTCGTGCGTCGGCGCCTCGGCGACGACGCGGAGACCGAGATGGTTGGCGACGCGGGTCGTCTGGGGCCCGATCGTCGCCGCCGGCACGTCGCTTCCGAGCGCGGCGAACGAGCGCGCCGCGGAGCCGGACGCCAGCACGACCAGGTCGCCCGCTGGGACGTGCTCCGGACGGACGAGGACCGTGTCGTAGAGCGCAAGGAGGTCGGCGCCGAGGCCGTCGACAAGCGTTCGGCGTGCTCCCCGCGCGGCCGCGACGAGGACACGGCCCGGCGGCCGCGGGAACTCGTCGAGCAGCCCTTCCTGCGTCGAGACGCGCGGGACGAGGGCCGGCTCGATCCCGTGGGCGCGGAGCATCTCGGCCGTTCCCGGGCCGACGGCCGCGACCCGCGGCAGAGGCCCGCGCCGACGGCGGGCGAAGTGCTCGGCCCCGTTCGGGCTCGTGACGACGACCCAGTCGTAGCCGGTCGCGTCGATCGGCTCGTGGCCCGTCGGCACGATCTCGATCAGCGGGCACTCGACGACGTCATGCCCGAGCGCCGCGAGCCGTTCGACCAGCGGCCCGGCCTGCGCCCGCGGCCGCGTGACGATGACCTTCACGGAGTTTTCGTCGCGCGGGGCGGTCCCATCCCTAACCCCCACCCACCCACGGGGAGGTAGACAGTAGCGGCCCCCCCGCCACGTGTCCGTACCAAACGAGCGCCAACTTCGTCACGCGCGGGCCTAGCGACCACCGCCGGCCCCGACGAGGCTCAGGAGCTCCGCAGCGAGCGACGCGGGGTCCTCGCCGACGCGGCGCTCGATCCAGCGGCCATCCTCGTCCGCGACGAGCGCGGTCAGCGTCCGGCCGTCGTGGTGGGCCGCGACCGGCGCGAGACAGCCGCCGCCGATCCGCGCCACGCACTCCCGCTCGGCCTCCACCCGCCGCCGCGTCTCCGGGTCGTCGGCGCCGCCGACCAGCTCCTCCTCCCCGGCACGTACCTGCAGCGCCAGCGCACCCTGGCCGGCCTCGGGCAGCAGCCCCGCCGGGTCGAACCGATGCCCGATCTCGCCCGACAGCCCGAGCCGGTCGAGCCCGCACGCCGCAAGCACGATCGCGTCCAGCCCGCGCTCCCGGCGCTTCCGCAGGCGCGAGTCGACGTTCCCGCGCAGCGGCTCGACGACGAGCGACGGCTCGAGCGCGAGGAGCTGCGCCCGCCGGCGGATCGACGCCGTCCCGACCCGCATCCCCGGCCGAAGCTCCGCCGCCCCGCACAAGGCGTCCCGCGGGTCGTCCCGCGCCAAATAGGCACCGACGACGAGCCCGTCCGTGTCCGATGACGTCATGTCCTTCGCGGAGTGGACGGCGACGTCGATCCGCTCCTCCAGGAGCGCCTCCTCGATCTCCTTCACGAAGACGCCGCGCGAGCCGATCTCGCCGAAGGGGCGCGAGCGGTCGCGGTCGCCGGCCGTCGTGATCGGGACGAGCGCGACCTGGACGCCCGGCCGCCGCAGGCCCTCCGCCGCGCGCTCGGCCTGCGCGAGGGCGAGCCTACTGCCGCGCGAGCCGATCCGGAGCAGCACGGCAGACGACGCGTCCGCGCTGGGCCTGCGCGCACCGACGCGCGCCCAGCGGGTTGACACGAACGAAGGCCGTCGGCGCCTGGACCGGGAGCGGCCGCCCGGTGAGGCGCCGGGAGGCGAGCGTCACCGATCGTCCTCGCCGAGCCCGAACAGGTGCCTCACGGTGTCAGCATAAAGGACCCCATCGGCTGCCGCGGCTGCCTGCTTCATGCGAACGGTCGGCAGGTGCAACAGCTTGTTCACGATCTGTGCGGTGACCGACTCGACCGTCCGCAGCTCGCCCTCGGTCAGCCGCCCGAGCCGCGCCTCGGCCTTCGCGAGCTCGGCCGTCCGGATCTCCTCCGCCCGCGCCCGAAGCGACGCGATCGCCGGCACGACCTCGAGCGAGGCCTGCCACTCACGGAATCGCTCCGCCTCGGTCGCGACGATCGACTCGGCCCGCTCCGCCTCGCGCCGCCGGCCGGCGAGCGTCTCCGTGACGACCGCCTCGAGGTCGTCGAGGTCGTAGAGGTAGCAGCCGTCGAGGTCGGAGATCTCGGGATCGAGGTCGCGCGGAACGGCGAGGTCGACGAAGAGGATCGGCCGGCCGCGCCGGCCGCGCAGGGCCGCTTCGACGTCGTCCCGCCGCAGGACGTAGCCCGGAGCGCTCGTCGAGGCGACGACGACGTCGGCGGTCGCGAGCTGCTCGCCGACGCGCTCGAGCGGAAGCGCCTCGCCGCCGAGCCGCTCGGCGAGCGCGGTCGCCCGGTCGGCGGTGCGATTCGCGACGAAGGCGATCCGCGCCCCGCGCGAGACGAGGTTCCGGGCCGCGAGCTCGCTCACCTTGCCCGCGCCGAGGAGCACGATCGTTCGGCCGCGGAGCTCGCCGAAGACCTGCTCGGCGAGCGCGGCGCCGGCCGACGAGACCGAGGCCGGACTCTCGCCGATCGCGGTCTGCGCCCGCGCCTTGCGGCCGGCGTGGAGCGCCTGCCGGAAAAGGCGGTCCAAAAACGGCCCGGTCGCCCCGATCTCGTACGCCGTCCTCACCTGGCCCAGGATCTCGCCCTCGCCGGGAACCATCGAGTCGAGACCGGCGGCGACGCGGAAGAGATGGAGCGCCGCCGCCTCGTCGCGCAGCCGGTAGAGCGCGGTGCCGACGGCCTCGAGCGCCGTCGCCGCGGCCGCCTCGGCCGTGTCCGGGTCGGAGCCGGCGAGGTAGAGCTCGGTCCGGTTGCAGGTCGAGAGGCATACGCACTCGAGCTCCCCTCGTGCGAGGCGGCGGGCAAGCGCAGCCGCCTGCTCGCGCGGGAACGCGACCCGCTCGCGCAACTCGAGCGGCGCGAGGTGGTGCGAGGTGCCGACGAGGACGAGCTTCACGAGAAGTGGGCGATCGGGAGCGTGACGGCGACGAGCGTGAGCGAGACGAGCGCGAGCGAGGCGGAGCGGCGCCCGCGCCAGCCCGCGCCGTAGCGGAGGACGAGGAACCCGGTGTAGACGCCCCAGGTCGCGAGCGTGACCGCGACGACGGCGTCGAAGCTGCCGCCGGACACGACGAGCCGGCCGATCCCGACGGCGATCCCGAGCGTCAGCGTCGGCAGCGCGACCGCGATCGTGCGCGCGACGAGGTCGTCGAGGGCGGCGAGCGACGGGACGCGGACCCGCAGAATCCCGCTGGCGCGGCGCTTCAGCCGCCGCTCCTGCCACAGGTAGAGGGCGGCCAGCGCGGCGGCGAGCGTGAACCCGGCGAAGGCGGCGAGGACGAGCCCGACGTGGAGCGCCAGGAAGAGGCTCCCGTAATCGGTCTGTCGCGCCGCCCGCGTGCCGCCGCCCGCGTGGGCCAGGGCCAGCAGGGCCACGGCCGGCGGGATGACGGCGAGCCCGAGCAGCCGGAAGCGTGCCCGGCAGCCCCAGATGAGGTACGCGCCGACGACGAGCCAGACGAAGAGGTTGAGGACGCCGGCCCAGCTCGTCCACGGGAAGCCCTCCGAGCGCGAGGCCTGGAGCACGAGCAGCGCCGTCTGGACGAGCCAGCCGATCCGCACGCCCCACGTCGCGAGCCGCCCTGGCAGCCCCGGGCGCCGCGCCTCGCCGACGAAGGCGACGGCGGCCTCGCCGTAGGCGAGGAGGGCGGGCCAAAACAAGAGCTCAGCCAACCGGCGTGGCCTCCCTCGTGGGCTCCGTACGCGCCTGCCGCCTGCGTGCCAGCTCCGTCAGCTCCTCGACCTCCCGCTCGAGCCGCACGAGCTTGAGCGAGATGATCAGCACGTAGGCGAGGACGACCCCGAACACGACCAGGTACGCGGCGGCCACGTACTTTTCGGGCGCGGTCACGCGAGCAGCTCCCGCAGCTCGCGGAGGCGCGAGTCGAGGCGCTTCCCCGCCAGCTCGACCTGGTAGAGCGTCCCGGCGAGCAGGAGCATCGCCGCCCACGAGACGCAGAAGGTGGCGAACATCCGCCCCGACATCTGCGGCCCGTCCGTGGTGAAGACCGTCGGGTGAATGAGGTCGTTCGCGAGCCGGATGGCCATGAAGCTGACCGGGATCAGCGCCACGCCGAACAGCACATACACGGCCGAGAGGTTCGCGCGACGAGGACCGGGTTCCACCGAGAAGCGGAGCATGCAGTACGCGGCGTAGAAGAGGAAGAGGACGAGGAAGAGGACGAGCTGGTCGGAGCCCCAGACCCACCAGTGCCCCCAGGAGATCTTCGCCCAGATCGAGCCCGTAACGAGGGTCATGGCCCCGAAGATCACGCCCTGGTGGATGGCGACGTAGCTTTCGAGGTCTGCTCCGTCACGCCGTTTCCACAGGTGCAGGAGCGCCTTCCAGGCCCCCCAGCCGAAGCAGGCGTAGGCCGTCAGCGCGATCGGCACGTGAAAGTAGAAGATCTTCTGCGACAGGCCTTGGTCGGCGTCCACTTGGGCGACGTAGGCGATCATCGCGACGGCGGCGACCATCGTCCCGAGAGCGAGCGCGGCGAGCGCCGGAGCGCGGCTATTCCGTGACGACGTACTCAAAAGAAGCCCAGGAAATGATCGCAAAGATTGCGTCGTAGAGAACGAGAAACTCGACGTAGCGGGCGCCGCCGTCCACGCTCGCGCCGACGCCGCCGATGACGATCGGGATCGCGAGCGGGAGGAAGAGGAGCGGCAGCAGGAGCTCGCGCGCGCGGCTCGCGGCAGCCATGCCCGCAAGCAGCGTGCCAACGGTGCAGATCCCGAGGTCGGCGAGCGCGACACCGACGAGCGTGCGGCCGTCGATCCCCGGGTCGAAGAAGAGCGCGAACGCCGGCAACGCGACGATCTCGGCGGCGACGAGGAAGGCCAGCATCGCGATTGCCTTCCCGAGCCAGATGGCGCTCCGATCCGAGGGCGCGAGCACGAGCCCGTCGAGGACGTCCTGCTCGCGCTCGGCGGCGAAGCAGCGGGCCAGGCCGAGCAGCGCCGTGAAGATGAGCGCCACCCACAGGAGGCCGAACGAGGCGAGTCGCGAGGCGTTCTGCGGAAGGGTGAAGTGGAAGACGACGAGCGTCGAGACGACGAAGAGCAGCATCGCCGGCAGCGTGTCCCGCGCCCGCAGCTCGAGCCGCAGATCCTTGCGCGCGAGCGCCCCCACATCGCTCAAGTAGCTCATGCCGCGAGCGCCTTCTGCGCCGAGGCGAGCGGCGCGAACCGCGAAGGTGCGTGGGTCGCGACAAGGACGGTCGCCCGGCCCCGCAGCTCGGCGAGCTCGCGGTCGAGCAGCGCGGCGCCGTCGGCGTCGAGCGCGGTGAAGGGCTCGTCCAGGACGTACAGGTCGGGCTCGTGGAGAAAAGCGCGGCAAAGCGCGAGCCGCTGGAGCATCCCGCGCGAGAACGACGAGACACGCTCGCGCCGCGCCTCCCACAGCCGGAAGCGCTCGAGCAGCATCCCGATCCGCTCGCGCCGCTCGGGCACGCGGTACAGGCGGCCGTAGAGATCGAGGTTCTCGAGCGCCGTCAGCTCGCGGTAGACGAGCGGCTCGTGGGCGAGGAAGCCGATCCGGCCGCGCGGCACGGCCACCTCGACCTGCCCCGCGGTCGGTTGGGCGAGCCCGACGACGAGGCGGAGCAGCGTCGTCTTCCCCGAGCCGTTCGGGCCGGTGACGACGAGGAAGCCGCCGCGCTCGAGTTCGAGGTTGAGGCCGCGGAGCACCCGCTTCTCGCCGTAGCGTTTCTCGAGCCCGCGGGCCCGGATCACGACGCCGCCTCCGCGAGCACGAACGCGAAGAAGACGACGCTGATGATCCCGTTTACGGTGAAGAAGGCCGCGTCGAGCCGGCGCAGGTCGCCCGGCCGGACGAGCGAGTGCTCGTAGAGGAAGAGGAGGGAGACGGCGCCGAGGCCGATCCAGTACGCGACGCCGAGGTGGAGCCCGGCGCCCACGACCGCGAGAAGCGCGACGGTGGCGAGGTGCGCGAGCCGTGCGCCGTGGAAGACGCCGCGGTCGCCGAAGCGGACGGCGACGGAGTGGAGCCCTTGCTCGCGGTCGATCCGCTCGTCGAAGAGCGAGTAGAAGAGGTCGAAGCCCGCCACCCACAGCGCGACCGCGGCCCCGAGCGCCCAAGCCGGCCACGGCAGGCGGCCGGTGATCGCCACCCAGGCGCCGACCGGCGCGAGCCCGTCGACCGCGCCGAGCCAGAGGTGGCAGAGCCAGGTGAAGCGCTTCAGGTAGGGGTAGATCACGAAGGCCACGGCCGGGATCGGCCAGAGCCAGCGGACGATCGGGTCGAGCTGGAAGACGGCGAGCAGGAAGAGCCCGAGCGCGAGGGCGCAGAAGACGGCGACCTGCCGGGGCGTGAGCAAGCCGGCCGGGAGCTCGCGCGCGGCGGTGCGGGGGTTGCGGGCGTCGATGCGGGCGTCGATCAGCCGGTTCAGACCCATCGCGAGCGACCGCGCGCCGACCATCGCGAGCGTGATCCAGACGAGGTCGTGCGCCGACGGGATCCGGCGGACGCAGAGCAGCGCGCCGACGTATGCAAACGGAAGCGCGAAGACGGTGTGCTCGAACTTGACGAGCCGCGCGAAGCGCGCGGGAAGTGCGGGCACGGCTGCGGAGCTCATGTCTGGCGATGCGCTGTCGGCTCGCCCGCGAGCAGCTCGAGCGCGTGCGGAAGCGCCGGCTTGAGGACGGCGAAGCCGTCGCGGCAGCCGCCCGGCGAGCCGGGGAGGTTGACGACGAGCGTGCAGCCGCGAACGCCGGCGATGCCGCGCGAGAGCAGGCCGTGCGGCGTCTTCGCGATCGCGTCGGCCCGAAGGGCCTCGGCGATTCCGGGCGCGGCCCGTTCGAGCACGGTCATCGTGGCCTCGGGCGTGACGTCGCGGGACGCGAGGCCCGTGCCGCCGGTCGTGAGCACGAGGTCGGCGTCGTCCGCGAGGTCGGCGATCGCGTCGGCGATCGCATCGCGGTCGTCCGGGACAACGCGGCGGACGACGTCGTAGCCCTCGGCGGCGAGCAGCTCGGCGAGTAGGTCGCCGCTGCGGTCGTCGCGTGTGCCCTCCGCGACGCCGTCGGAGATGGTGAGCACGGCGGCCCTCACTCGACCGGCACCTTCGTCTTCTCCACGAGACGCACGTCGGTAATGGCCATGTCCTTGTCGATTGCTTTCGCCATGTCGTAGACGGTCAGGGCGGCTACCGAGGCCGCCACGAGCGCCTCCATCTCGACGCCCGTCTGCGCCGTCGTCTCGGCCGCGGCCGTGATCTCGACCGTGTCGGGCGCGACGTCGAGCCGGACGTCGACGTGCGTGAGCGGCAGCGGATGGCAGAGCGGAATCAGCTCGCCCGTTCGCTTCGCGGCCATGATGCCCGCCACCTGCGCGGTGGCGAGAGCGTCGCCCTTCGGGAGCTCGCGCAGCCGCCGAGCCGTCTCGGCTGCCATGGTCACCCGCGCGCGCGCGACCGCCCGCCGCCGCGAGCGGGGCTTGCCGCCGACGTCCACCATGCGCACGGAGCCGCTCTCGTCCACATGCGACAGTTCCCTCACGGCCGTCGCCCCTGTACCCAACGGCCTGTGCCCCCGGGGGACCCCCCGAGAGTTCCCCGCTGGATCGAGCCTAACGAGGAAAGCCGCACCCGTGGGTGACGAATCGGTGTCGAAATGCGCCGGCTCACGACCGCGAAAGGTACCGCCGCGCGAGGTGACGCAGGCCACGCCGGTGCCGCCACGCCGCCTCGACCCGCGCGCCCAAGCCGTCGCCGTAGAGGACGCCGAGCGCCGCCCGAAAACTCTTCGCCGCCTCCGGCCCGTACGGGTACCACCACGGCACCGGCACGCGGCCCGTGTCCGCGTCGACGAACTTCACGCGCGTGCACTCGTAGAGCCCGTGTTTCGAATGCGTGCGGCCGATTCCCGACTCCTTCACGCCGCCCCACGACGCCTGCCCGGCCCCATACGAATAGGCCACGTCGTTCGTCCACACCGACCCCGCCGCCAGCTGCGCCCCGAGCCGCCGAGCACGACCGACGTCCCGCGTCCACACGCTCGCGCCGAGGCCGAACGGGCTCGCGTTGGCGAGCCGGATCGCCTGCTCCTCGTCCTCGAAGGGCATGACCGTGACGACCGGTCCGAAGACCTCCTCACGCTCGAGGCGCGCCGACCCGTCGCCGCCTACGAGCACCGTGGGCTCGTAGAACCAGCCCGGCAGCACGACGTCCGGCCGCCGCCCGCCCGACAGCGCCTCCGCGCCTCGCTCGCGCGCGTCCGCGACGAGGTCCTCCACCTTCGCCCGCTGCGCCTCGGAGATCAGCGGGCCGAGGTCGACGCCCGGCTCGTCCCCGCGCCCGAGCCGCAGCTCACGAGCGCGGCGGGCGAGCGTAGAAGCGAACTCCTCGTGATGCTCCCGAGCGACGTAGATGCGCTCCACGCCGGCGCATACCTGGCCGCAGTTCGAGAACGCTCCCCAGAGGGCGCCTTCGACTGCCCGGCCGAGGTTGGCATCGGCCAGGACGAGCATCGGGTCCTTGCCGCCGAGCTCGAGCGTGACCGGCCGGAGGAGCTCCGCGCAGGCGATGCCGACCCGCCGCCCGACGGCCGTCGAGCCCGTGAACACCACCTTCGCGACACCGGGCGCCCGGACGAGCGCGTCGCCCACCTCCTCGCCCGTCCCCTGCACGGTCTGGACGAGTCCCGCCGGGGCACCCGCCTCGACGAAGGCGCGCTCCACCCAACCGCCGGAAAGCGGCGTGAGCTCCGAGGGCTTGACGACGACCGCGTTCCCCGCCGCGACCGCCGCGACGGCCTGGGTGAACGGGATCGCGAACGGGAAGTTCCACGGCGAGACGATCGCGACGACGCCGAGCGGCTCGTAGACGAGGAAGCCGCGCTTGTGCTTGAGATAGAGCGGCTGGAACGGCGCGCGCTCGGGTCGCAGCACGCGCGGCGCGTTCGCGGCCACCCAGCGCGCATTCTCGATCGACACGAGCACCTCGCCCGTGTACGACTCGACGACCGGCTTGCCCGTCTCGGCCGTGACCGTCTCGGCGAGCTCGTCCATCCGGTCGAGCAGGACACGCGCCGCGTCGACCACGAGCCGCCGCCGCGCCTCGAGCGTCCACTCCGCCCACCGCGCCTGCGCCTCGGCCGCGCGCGCGACGACCTTCTCGACCGCGCCCGGCTCCGTCACCGGCACGGAACCCACCACCTCGAGCGTCGCCGGGTTCAGCGAGCGCAGCTCGCCCCTCTCCACGAGCTGCTCCGGCGCGGCCATCGCTCGACCGAGTCTATCGCTGGAGCAGAGCGGCGCCGCGATCGAGATCGACGAGCTGAGCCGCGATCCAGGCGCCGAGATCGTGCTCGCGGACGTGCGTCCTGATGCGCTCGATCCGCTCGCGCCGCTCGGCAGCCGAAAGGTGGAGCGCGGCGTGGATCGCCTCCGCCTGCCCCGCGATGTCGAACGGGTTCACGGACAGCGCCCACTCGCCGAGCTCCTCGTGCACCCCCGCGTTCTCCGACAGGACCAACACGCCGTCGCGCTCGTTCACGAGCGGGGCCTCCTTCGCGACGAGGTTGAGACCGTCGTAGATCGCGTTCACGAGCAGCGCGTCGAACTGCTTGTAGGCGGCCACCGCCTGCGGGAAGTCGTCGCGGATCTGGAGGTCGATCGGCGTCCAGCCGTTGCGCTGGAAGCGGTCGTTGACCGACCGTGCCGTGCGCTGGATCGCCCCTAGGTACTCGGCGTATTCGGGGATGTCCTGCCGCGACGGGTCGAGGAGCGCCAGCATCGCCACCCGCTCGTGCATCTCCGGATGCTCGTCGAGGTAGAGCTCGAAGGCGCGAAAGCCGCGGACGACGTTCTTCGACGGGTCGGTGCGGTCGACACGCAGGACGAGGAACTCGGGCCGCCGGGCGACGATCTCGCGCTCGGCTGCGAGCACCTTCGGGCTCGTCGCTAGCTCCTCGAACTCGTCGGCGTCGACGGAGATCGGGTGCGCGGTGACCAGCACCCGGCGGCCGCGATACTCGGCGCTCCCGAAGTCGGGCTCGAAGGTCGCGCCGACGACGTCGAAGCACGAGCGCAGGAAGTTCCGCCGCCAGCGCCGGGTGTGGAACCCGACGACGTCGTTGGCGAGGACTCCGTCGTGGATCGCGCGACGGATGCTTTCGGGGAGCACGTACCAGTAGTCCGGCTGCGCCCACGGGATGTGCATGAAGTGGGCAAGGGTCGCGTCGGGGCGCTCGTCGCGGACCATGCGCGGCGCGAGGTACAGGTGGTAGTCGTGGAAGAAGACAGTCGCGTCGGGCTCGCGCTCGAGCTCGGCGAGCACCGCCTCCGCGAAGCCTCGGTTCACCGGGACGTAGCCCTCGTCCCAGGCGTGGTGCAGGCCCTTGTTCACGTTCGGCTCCTGCGCCAGGGCCCAGAGGTAGTGCTGGAGGAACCAGAGCGTCGGGTTCGAGACGACGTTGTAGTGCCAGTCGTAGGCCTGCGGGTCGTGCGGCACGAGCCGGAGCCGATAGGGCGAGCCGTCCCAGCCCGTCTCGTCGAAGGCGTCGCCGTCGGCCTCCGCCGCGACGGCCTTGTCCTCGTCGGAGATGGCGCTCGCGACCCAGGTGACGTCGTGGTGCGAGACGAGGCTGCGGAGGGCGGTGACGAGACCGCCGCCGCCGCGCCGCGCGACGCGAGCGCCGTTCTCGTCCCGCCCGAAGGTCGTCGGGCCGCGGTTCGAGACGACGATGAGCTTCCGCCGGAGCGGCATGGACGGGAAGGGTAACCGCCTGGAGGCGGGCGAAACTCAGGCAGGAACAGCGACGGTTGCGACCTCTGCTCCGGCGGTGTCGTTCCCGCGCAGCCGGTTGAAGAGGACGAGCCAGTCGCGGAGAAGCCGCGGCCAAGGCACCGCGTGCGGTGCCGCCTCAGGACGTGCGGGCTCTGCCCGTACGTCCGTCTGAACCGACCGGTCGACGCGTTACGCGCTGACCGCGACTGTCCGAACCTCGGCTCCGGCCGTGTCGTTCCCGCGCAGCCGGTTGAAGAGGACGAGCCAGTCGCGGAGGAGCCGCGGCGTCAGGAAGTTGCGGCGGACGACCTCCTTGCCGCGGAGCGCGAGCCGGCGCGCCGCGACGGAGTCGTCGAGGATCTCGAGGCAGGCCCGCGCGCAGTCGGAAGGCGAGTCGACGAGCCAGCCCGTCTCGCCGTCGGTGATCTGGTCGACGATTCCGCCCGCGCGCCCGGCGACCGTCGGCCGGGCCTTCCAGAGCGCCTCGCTGACCGTCAAACCGAAGCCCTCGCGGACCGACTTCTGGATCACGGCGGAGGAGTGCACCTGGAAGGCGTTCACCTCGACGGAGCCGACGTTGTTCAGGTTGGAGAGGATGTAGATGTCCGGGTCGCCATCGGCGTAGGCGACGGTGCGGTGGTAGAAGTCCCAGCCCTCCGGGTCGTCGTGCGCCATCGAGCCGACGAGCGCGAGCTGCACGTCCGGCGCCGAGCGCTTGACCTCCCGGTAGGCGTCGATCACGCCGAGCGGGTCCTTCCACGGGTCGAAACGCGAGACCTGCGTGAGCAACGGCCGGTCGACGTCGATCCCGAACTGGTCGACGATGTACGCCGCGTCCTCGGCCGAGAGCGCCATGTTCTTCGGGGCCAGCGGATCGATCGCGGGCGGCCAGATGTACGCCGCCGCGAGCCCCGCTGCGCCGTTGGGCACGTACTGGCGGCGGTGGAAGATCGCCGCGTCGTAGGTGCGCAGCCACGGGAGGATGAAGCCGAGCGTGTCCGGGTTCGGCGTCGAGAGGTCGATGTGGCAGCGCCAGATCCACTGCGCACGCGAGGTCGGGCAGCAACCGATCATCCCGATCGGCTGTGGGTCGTGGATGATCACGAAGTCGGCGTCGTCCTCGAACTCGCGCGCGTTCAGCTCCTGGTAGCGCACGTAGATCTCCCGGTCCTCGGCGCTGAGCGTCTCGGGTGCGCCTTGGAGCCCGTTGTGCACCATCTTCGTGACGTTGAAGAACTCCTCCTGGCCGTGGATGATCCGCCACTCGACGTCGAGCCCGGCGTCGTGCATGAGCGGGATCAGTGTGTAGTTGATCTCGGCGACGCCGCCGCCGAATGCGGTGGCGGAGAGGTGCACGACGCGCTTGCCCTCGAGCGGCTCGGCGAGCTTGCGGATCTCGTCCATGAGCCCGCGCGTCGCGATCGTCGCGTAGTCGCGCAGAGCCTTGTGACCGACGTTGACGAGCTGGAGCATGTTGTGTTGGACGGCTGAGCCGCAGTCGAGGTTAGCTACTGGCTTCGGGCAAGAGCTTCACGAACCGCAGACGAGAGCCGTGGCCGCCGTTTCGCGGCCCCGCCTCGAACTCGTCCGCGATCGCCTTGATGATGGCAATGCCGAGCCCGCCCTCGACGAGATCGTCGCCTTCGGTCGCCGCACGCGTCTCGCCGAACCCCTCGCCGTCGTCCGTGACCTCGATCGCGACGCGGTCGTCGTGCAGCTCGTAGACGATCTCGACCGCGCCCTCGCTGTCGCCGTACGCGTGCCGCACGGAGTTCGAGCACGCCTCCGTCAGCGCGAGCTTGAGGTCGGCCAGCGTCTCCTCGCCGAGGGGCCGAAACCGCGAGAGGCCCGTCAGCGCAAGCCGGCCGAGCGTGATGTACTCGGCCTTGGCCGGGATCGTCAATCGGACGGCGCGCGTATCGGCCTCACCTGTCCGGGATGCCTCGGCGGTCTCGGTATTCACCGAGCCGTTTGTACGAGATTTGCGCAAGAAATCCTGCTGCCATACCTCGTCACGACCGCCGACCCTCGAGCGTCACGCGAGTCTTGCCCGCCCGCTGTGTTGTGCTAAACGCGCTGGACGCTAAGAAGGCGCGCTGCCCGGACGCTGCGCGAGCCGGAGCTGAACGCGGAGCCGCTTGGACCCTCGGACGATCGTGAACGTCGCGCGCTCGCCGGCGGCCAGCCGCTCGGAGACGATGCGGAGCACGTCGTCGGCATCCTGTACCGGCTCGCCGTCGATCGCGACGATGACGTCGCCGTCGACGGGAACGGCGGGATCGCCGTCGAAGAACTGCCTGCTCGTCGCCGCCCGCAGGCCCGCGCGCCGGGCGGGGCTTCCGGGGGTGACCTCGACGATCACAGCGCCGCGCAGGACGCCGAAGCCGAAGTGCCGGGCGGCCGAGGGCGTGAGGTCCTGAGTCTTCACGCCGACGTACGGGTAGAGGACGTGGCCGGTCGCGATCAGCTGCACCATCGAGCGGCGCGCGGCGTTGATCGGGACGGCGAAGCCGACACCCTCGGCACTGCCGGTGTCGCTCCTGATCTGCGCGTTGATCCCGATCACGAAGCCGCGGGCGTCGAAGAGCGGCCCGCCCGAGTTGCCGTGGTTGATCGGCGTGTCAGTCTGGATCGCGTCAGGGACGACGAACTGGGAGGTCAGCGAGCTGATCGAGCGATGGACCGCGGAGACGACGCCGGTCGCGAGCGAGTCGGCGTTCCCGAACGGGCTGCCGATCGCGGCCACCGGCTCGCCGACGACCACACGCGAGGAGTCGCCGAGCGGCACCGGAGCGAGGACATGGGCACGCGGATCGACCTTGAGGACGCCCACGTCGTCGAAGACGTCCCAGCCGACGACGCGTGCCGTCACCCGGTCGCGGTCGGAGAACTCAACGTAGACGTGACCGGCCGGGCTGACGTCGTTGCCCTCGCCGGCGTTCGTGATGACGTGCGAGCTCGTGAGGATGTAACCGCGCTTCGAGACGACGAAGCCGGAGCCCTGCTGGGCTTCAGTCGCCGCCTGCTGGTTGCCGAAGAAGGCGTAGATCGTCACGACGCCGGCCCCACGCCGCGCGTAGAGCTTGGCCGGATCGAACGCGTTGCCGATCAGCGGCTTGGCGGTGGAGCCGGCAATCGTCTGCGCCGACACGGCGCGCGGCTGCGCAGGCGAGGGAACGACGAGGGTGTCGGTCGCTCCGTCCCCGATCCAGCCTGCCCCGCGCCCGATCGCGAGCGCTGCGACTGCGCCGAGACAGGCGCAGAGGAGCGCGATCGTGGCAAGCCAGGCAGGGCGCATCTGTACTTATGAGACTACCGCTGCGTTTTCACGTGAAAACGTCGGCGCGGCCGGCAGGACGAGCCGGAAGACCGTGCATCCCTCCTCCGACTCGGCCTCGAGCGTGCCGCCCATGCGCTCCGCGAGCTCCCGCGCGATCGCGAGCCCGAGCCCGCTTCCCGAGGCGAGCGAGCCGTCGCCGCGGTAGAAGCGCTCGAAGACGCGCGCGAGCTCGCCGGCGGGAATCCCGGGCCCGTCGTCCGTCACCTCGAGCACGGGGCGATCGCCGCCTCCCGCGCGCACGACGACTCGTGTGCCGCGCGGCGTGTGCCGGAGCGCGTTCTCGACGAGCGCGCGGCCGATCCGAAGCGCGCGCTCGTCGTCGCCGAGCACCGGCGCGGCGCCGTCGAGCTCGAGCTCGAGCAAGCGGTCACCGGTGCGGGCGACCCCCTGGAACTCGTCCACGAGCGCGCGGGCAACCTCCGCGAGCTGGATCGGCTCGTGCTCGACGCGCAGCCGGCCCGCGTCGAGCCGCGACAGGTCGAGGAGGTCGCCTGCGAGCCGCGTCAGCCGCTCGACCTGCTCCCGCATCGTCTCGAGGAACTCCGCCCGCGTCGCCTCGTCGAGCTCCTCGTCCGTCAGCAGTTCGAGGAAGCCGCCGAGCGAGAAGAGCGGCGTCCGCAGTTCGTGCGACGCGTTGGCGATGAACTCGCGGCGGGCGTCGTCGAGCTGCGCGAGCCGGAGCCGCATGCGGTCGAACGCGCGAGCCAGCTCGCCGAGCTCGTCGGACGTCGGATCCTCGACCGGCTCGTCGAACCTGCCGCCCGCGATGCGATCGGCTGCCCGCTCGAGCCGGCGGATCCGCCGCGCGAACATGGCCGCGCCCCCGAAGCCGACGAGCAGCGAGGCGAGCAGCGCCGCGATGCCGGCGATCACGAGCCGATGCTGGACGAGGTGGACGCTGCCGAGCGTGTCGTGGAGCGACGCCGAGAGCAGAAGCACGTAGCCGGTGTCGTCGAGCGGCTCCGCCACCTCGGCGTACCGCTCGTCTCCTCGCGACACCGTGCCGTGCTGCGCCTCGAGCGTCGTCGCGGCGCGCAGGGCGATCGGGTCGCTCTCGACGTCGGACGACGAGGCTCCCTGGCGGGAGTCATCGACGGCTTGGAGTGCCGGTACCGGAGAGGTCGCGAGGATGGAGAACAGGACGACGCGAGCATTTGCCGTCGAGGCGGCGTTCTGGACGAAGTCGGGGTCGTTGATGCCGATCGGGTCGTGCATCAGCCGCTCCCGCAGGCCCGGCGCTACACGCTGGAGCTGGGAGAGCTTCGCATGGACGAGGCTCCGCTCGAGCGGCGGGACGACGAAGAGGTAGACCGCGCCCAGCGCGCCCGCGACGACGACGGCGAGCGCGAGCGAGAGACGCGCGCCGACGCTGCGGAGCGGATTCACAGCTACCGATCCCTGAAGCGGTACCCGACCCCGCGGACGGTCAGGATGAACTCGGGCTCGCGCGGATCGCGCTCGAGCTTCTCGCGCAGGTGGCGGACGTGGACGTCGATCGTGCGGGGCTCGCGGTAGTCGGAGCCGCCCCAGAGCGCCTCGAGCAGCATCCGGCGTGTGTAGACACGGCCGGGGTGCGACGCGAGCGTCCGTAGGAGCTCGAACTCGACGTACGTGAGCTGCACCGGTTTCCCGCCCACCTCCACCGTCCGCTTGGGCACGTCGATCACGAGGCCGTCGGAGGAGATCACCTCCTCGTCGGGGGACGGCGGCCGCGGCGCGGCGGCACGGCGAAGGAGCGCCCGGACGCGGCTGCGGAACTCCCGGATCGAGAACGGCTTCGTGATGTAGTCGTCGGCGCCGAGCTCGAGCCCGAGCACCTTGTCGAGCTCGTCGTCGCGCGCCGTCAGCATGATGATCGGCACGGAGCTCTGACTGCGCAGCCGCCTGCAGACCTCGAGCCCGTCGAGCTTTGGGAGCATCACGTCGAGCACGACGAGGTCGAAGGGCTCGGTCGCGAAGCGCTCGAGCGCCTCCTCGCCGTCTCGGGCGGCCACGACGCAGAATCCCTCGCGTTCGAGCGGATACGTGAGGAGCTTCTGGATGGAGTCCTCGTCGTCGACGAGGAGGATCGTTGAGGCGTCGGGCATAGGAAGCTGCCTGCCGGCGCGCTTTCGGACTCGGCGCCTACTATAGCCCGCGATGGCGGCGGCACCGGCCCGATCGCAGTACCGGCGGCCGCGCCCCGGCTCACTGGAACGACCGGTCAGCGCACGGATGTACCGGGGCACGTGGCTGCTCGTCGGGCTGCCGCTCCTCGTCGCCGCGTTCAGCGTCGCCCGCCCGACGCCGCTGCCCGCGCCGCCGCTGCCGCCGGCCTTCGACCGCAACGCCGCGACCGCGCTCGCGACCGACCTCGCCCGCTCGTTCCCCGACCGCTCGCCCGGGTCGCCGGGGGCGACCGGGGCCGTCCAGTGGTTCGAGCAGCAGCTCCAGGCCTACGGCTTCCGGACACAGGTCGAGCGGTTCGAGGCCACGATCCCCGGCCGCGGCCGAGTTCGGCTCGAGAACCTCTCGACGGTCGCGCCCGGCAGCTCGCCCGACACGATCGTCGTCATGGCCCATCGCGACAATGCCGGAACGAGTCCCGGCGCCAACGACAACGCTTCCGGAACGGCGGCGCTCATCGAGCTCGCCCGCGGCTACGCGAACGTCGGCGGCGGGCGCCGCGCGACGCCAGCGCACAGGATCCTCTTCCTCTCGACCGACGGCGGCGCATTCGGCGGCCTGGGGGCCGAGCACTTCGCCGCGAAGGCGGCGCGACGGAAGGACGTCGTCGCGGTCGTGAACCTCGACTCCCTCGCCGGCACCGGACGACCCCGCCTCGAGATCGCCGGCGACACGGCCCGCTCGCCCGCCGCCTCGCTCGTCGAGACCGCGGCGCTGCGGCTCCTCGAGCAGACGGGAGCGCGGCCGGCGCGGCCGAGCGCGCTCCGCCAGCTCCTCGACCTCGCGTTCCCGTTCAGCCTCTACGAGCAGGCGCCGTTCGTTGGCCGTGGCATCCCCGCCATCACCCTCACGAGTGCGGGCGACCGGCCCCCGCCCGCGTTCGGCGACACGCCGGAGCACCTCGACCGGATCCGTCTGACCCAGCTCGGCGGCTCGGCGCAGGAGCTCATCAGCTCGCTCGACCAGGGGCTCGATCTCGCCCAGGGCACCTCGACGTACGTCTACCTCGGCTCGCGCATCGTCCGCGGCTGGGCAATCGAGCTCGTACTCATCGCGACGCTGCTCCCGTTCTTCGCCGCCACCGTCGACCTCTTCGCCCGCTGCCGGAGGCGCCGGATCCCGCTTGCGCCCGCGCTGCGCAGCTACCTGAGCCGCCTCGGCTTTTGGCTCCTCGTCGGCGGCCTCTTCGAGCTCTTCGCGCTGGCAGGCGCGTGGCCCGGCGGGGCGCAGGTTCCGCCCGCGCCTGTGAGCCCCGTCGCCACGCACTGGCCAGTCGCCGCGACCCTCGGCTTCCTCGTTGCGTGCGGAGCGGCCTGGCTCGTCGCCCGCGACCGGCTTCTCCCGCGCCGCCGGATCGGCCCCGGCGAGGAGGTGGCCGGCTACACCGCCGCTCTGCTCGCGCTCGGCGTCGTCTCGCTCCTCGTCGTGGCGACGAACGCCTTCGCGCTCGTCCTGCTCCTGCCGTCCCTGCACGCCTGGCTCTGGCTCCCGGAGTCGCGCGCCCGACCGCCGTGGACGCGCGCGGCGATCCTCGTCGCCGGCTTCGCGGGCCCACTCCTCCTCCTCTGGTCGCTCGGCTCGCGCTTCGGCCTCGGGCTGCATGCGCCTTGGTACCTCCTCGAGCTGACGGCTCTCGGCTATGTCGGCCTGCCGGCGCTCGCGATCACGCTGGCGTGGGCGGCCGCCGCGGCGCAGCTCGTCGCGCTCGCGGCCGGCCGCTACGCGCCGTACCCGGCTCCGGGCGAGCGGCCGCCGCGCGGCCCGCTGCGGGAGCTCGTCCGGAAGGTCGTCATCGCGCGTCGCGCCCGCCGGCGCGTGGCCGTCGTCGGATGAGGAAAGCGCTCCGCATCCTCGGCACGGTGCTCGTCGTCGGCGGTGTGGCGACGTTGCTCTGGGTCGTCGTCGTCTGGCAGTGGCAGGACCCGTTCACGGCGCTGTACACGCGGTGGGAGCAACACAAGCTCGCGTCGAGCTACGACGAGCGGTTCACGAAGTTCCGCCCGCTTCGACCGGCCGGCGACACGCTCGCCGCGGAGCGGCGGACGATCGCGCTCGAGGCGGCCCGCTACCGCCGCGTGTCGAAGCGCGGAGAGGCGATCGGCCGGATCAAGGTTCCCCGGCTCGGGCTGAACATGATCCTCGTCAACGGCACCGACCACGAGACGCTCCAGAAGGGGCCCGGCCGCGACCTCCGCACCTACATGCCCGGCCAGGGCCAGCTCGTCTACATCGCCGGCCACCGCACGACCTATCTCGCCCCCTTCTCGCACATCGACTCGCTGCGCCGCGGCGACCCCGTCACCCTCGAGCTCCCCTACGCGACGTTCGTCTACCGCATCGTCCGCCACCGGATCGTCCGCTCCGACGACCTCTCCGTCCTGCGCTCGCACGGACACGAGGTCGTCATCCTCCAGGCCTGCCACCCGCGGTTCTTCGCGACGCACCGCTACCTCGCCTACGCGACGCCGGTGCGGGTCGTCCCGCGCGTCGGGGCGCCGTACTCGCCGGGTCAGGGGCTCGCAGCGGCTCGCTAGGCCTCTAGGCCTCTAGGCCTCTAGCCTGAGATACCTGACCGGCTGCCCCGCCGTGAGCTCGCCCTCTCCACGCGGCACGAGCACGAGTGCGTCGGCCGCGGCGGCGCGGACGATCATGTGTGACTCCTGGCCGCTAAGCGGGTGGAGCGTCGTGCCGTCTGCACCGGCGACGCGCCGCGCTCGGACCAGCTCGTCGCGCGCCGCGTTACGGCGGAGGGAAGAGCCGAGGAGCCCCGTCTCGTACGACGGCACCGGCCTGGCTGCGCCCTGGAGCGCCGCGACCGCGGGCCGCACGAAGAGCTCGAAGCCGACGAGCGACGACACCGGGTTCCCCGGCAGGCCGAAGACGAGCGTCGCGCCGCGGACGCCGAAGGAGATCGGCTTGCCCGGCTTCACCGCCACTTGCCAGAAGACCTCCTCGACGCCGAGCTCGACCTCGACACGCCGCACGAGGTCGTGTGGCCCCACCGAGACGCCGCCGGTCGTCACGACGAGGTCCGCCGCGAACGCCCGCTCGAGCGCCCGGCGGTGGGCATGCGGATCGTCCTCGATCGTGGGCAGCCGCTCGACCTCCGCTCCGCTCGTGCGGAGCTGTGCCTCGAGCATCGGCCCGTTCGACTCGTAGATCTGGCCGGGAGACAGCGGCTCGCCGGGAGGGCGAAGCTCGGTCCCGGTCGTCACGACGGCGGCGCGCGGGCGCCGGGCGCAGGTGACGGCCGCAACGCCTGCCGCAGCGAGAGCGCCGATCTGGGCGCCGCCGATCTGCGCTCCCGCGTCGAGCACGACGTCTCCGGTGCGAACGTCTCCGCCACGAGGGCGAACGTTCGCGCCCACGCTGACAGCCTCTCGAATCTCCACTTCGTTTTCATGATCGACAACGTACTCGACGGGGACGACGGCATCAACGCCGGCCGGAACGACCCCGCCGGTCGCGATCGCCATCGCCTCGCCTGACCGCAGCTCCCTCGACGCCGGCCGCCCCGCCGCGATGCGCTCGACGACAGAAAGCGTCGCCGGGACGTCGCGGGCCCGGATCGCGAAGCCGTCCATCGCGGAGCTCGGAAACGGCGGCACGTCGACCGACGCCACCGCGGGCTTGGACAGGACCCGACCAGCCGCCTCCTCGAGCACGACGGTCTCGCTCGCGAGCGGACTCACGCGCGCGAGGATCAGCTCGAGCGCCTCGTCGATCGAGAGCAGATCGGCCACCGGCCGCATAACGTATCCACGTGCCCGAGAAGCTCGTCGCCGGCCGCTATCGCCTCGAGCGACAGCTCGGCGCCGGTGGGATGTCGGAGGTCTGGGAGGCGGAAGACCTCGAGCTCGGTCGTGTAGTCGCGCTCAAGCTCCTGGGCCCGACGGCCGACCCGGTGCGGTTCGAGCGCGAGGCACGCGCCGCCGCCTCGCTCGCCCACCCGAACGTCAACCAGCTCTTCGACTACGGCGAGTGGGAGGGACGGCCCTACATGGTGCTCGAGCTCCTCCCCGGAGGGACGCTCGAAGATCGCCTCCGCGAGGGGCAGCCGCTCCCTGACGCCGACACGGAACGAATCGCAGGCGAGATTGCGGCAGGTCTCGCGCACGCGCACGCGCGTGGACTCGTCCACCGCGACCTGAAGCCGGCAAACGTCCTCTGCGACGCCGACGGCCGCGCCAAGATCGCCGATTTCGGCATCGCTCGCATGGGCGGCGCCGGGACGCTGACCGAGGCGGGCACGCTGCTCGGGACGGCCGCGTACATCTCGCCCGAGCAGGCGGCGGGCGAGCCGGCGACCGCGGCGAGCGACGTCTACTCCTTCGGCGTCATCCTCTTCCGGATGCTGACGGGGCGGCTCCCGTTCGAGGCCGAGGAGCCGCTCGAGCTCGTCGCCCTGCACCGGGACGCGCCGCCGCCTTCGGTGACCGCCTTCCGGCCTGACGCGCCGCCTCGCCTCGGGCGACTCGCGGACGCGTGCCTCGCGAAGGATCCGCTCGAACGGCCACGCGACGGCGCCGCGCTCGTCGCCGCGCTCGGCGGCGACGTCTCCGCCGCGGAAGCCGCCACCGCCGTCCTTCCGGTGCCGGTCGCGCCTCCGCCGCCGCCAGCCGCCGCGACCGGCCCGCCTCAGCCGCCGAGGCACCGGCGCATCCGCCGCGGGCGGCTTGCGGCGCTCGTCGCCGGTCTCCTCGCGGCGGCAGGCGCCGGTGTCGCGATCGCAGTCCTCGGCAACGGCTCGTCGTCGACGCCTCTGACGAGCACGGCGACCCAGCGCACGACGACGCACCACACCACCACTACAAGGCCGACCTCGAGCTCGACGACACGGAGCACCTCGACCACGACGAGGCGCAGGTCCTCTTCGACGACCACGCATCCCACCTCGACGCACAGGACGACGCGGCGGACGACGACCCGTCCCGCCTCGACTCCGCCGCCGCCCCCGCCGACGACCACGACGGTCCCGGCGACATCGACGACGCTCCCCGGCTCGAGCTCGACGACGGTCGAGACATCGACCCCCTAGGCTTCGCGCGTGCTCTCGGTGGTCGTCCCGATCCACAACGAGGAGCGCTCCGTCGCGTTCCTCTACGACGAACTCGCGGCTGCGCTCGAGCCGCTCGGCGTCCCCTGGGAGGCGGTCTTCGTCGACGACGGCTCGACGGACGGGTCCTTTGCAGCCCTGACCCGGCTGCACGCCGGCACGCGCAACGTCCGAGTCGTCCGGCTGCGCCGGAACTTCGGCAAGGCGGCCGCGCTCGTCGCCGGCTTCGACCAGGCCCAGGGGGACACGATCGTCACGATCGACGGCGACCTCCAGGACGACCCGGCCGAGATCCCGCGGCTGCTCGCGAAGCTCGACGAGGGGTTCGACCTCGTCTCGGGCTGGAAGCGAGAGCGACACGACCCGCTGACGCGGCGCCTGCTCTCGCGCCTCTTCAACGCGGTCACCAGCCGCTTCTCCGGCCTCCGCCTTCACGACATGAACTGCGGCCTCAAGGCCTACCGGGCGGAGGTCGTGCGCGGCCTGCGGATCTACGGCGAGCTCCACCGGTTCGTCCCGGTGCTCGCGCACTACCGCGGCTACCGCGTAGCGGAGCTGCCCGTGAATCACCGCCCGCGCGGACACGGCCGTTCCCGCTACGGCCCCGAGCGCTACCTGCGTGGCTTCCTCGACCTCCTGACCGTCTCGTTCATCGGCCGCTACCGGCATCGTCCCCTGCACCTATTCGGCGGACTCGGCCTCTTGCTCGGGTTCGGCGGCCTCGCGATCCTCGTCTACCTGACGGCCCTCAAGATCGGCGGCCACGCAATTGGCGAGCGGCCGCTGCTCACGCTCGGCGTCCTCCTCGTCGTCGTCGGGCTTCAGTTCTTCTCGCTCGGCCTGATCAGCGAGATGATCACGAGCCACCACGAGGAGCGGGCGCCGGAGCGCGAGCGGTCCGAGCTGCTCGTCGACGAAATCCTATCCTGAGCGGTTGCGAGTCCTCTACTTCGGGACGTACGAGCGGGACTACCCGCGGAACGCGCAGGTGATCTCGGCGCTGCGCGGCGCGGGCGTCGAGGTCGAGGAGCGGCACGTGCCCGTCTGGGAAGGCCGGCGGCGGAGCTGGGCCGCAGGAGCCGGAACCGCGGCTCGGATCGCGCTGGCCGAAGCCCGGCTCGTACGGCGCGCTCCCGCCGACGTGGACGCGGTCGTCGTCGGCTATCCCGGACAGCCTGACCTCCCGGCCGCCCGCTACGCGGCTGGACGCCGCCCCGTCGTCTTCAACGCGCTCGTCTCGCTCCACGAGACGCTCGTCGACGACCGGCGCCGGTTCCGCGCGAGCTCCGTGGCCGCCCGTGCGCTCGCCGCGCTCGACCGCCTCGCGCTTCGCACCGCCGACCTCGTCGTCACAGACACGGAGTCGAACGCCGACTTCCTCGCCGCCTTCGCGGGCCTGCCGCGCTCGCGGGTCGAGGTCTGCCTCGTCGGCGCGGAGGACCGGCTCTTTCGCTCGGGCTGGCGCCCGGCCGAGCCGTGGACGTGCCTCTTCGTCGGCAAGCTGATCCCGCTCCACGGCCTCGAGACGATCCTCGCCGCGGCCCGGCTTGCGCCCGATGTCCCGTTCCGCCTCGTCGGGAGCGGACAGCTCGAGCCGGTGCTCGCCGACCGTCCGCCGAACGTCGACTGGGTTCCGTGGGTCGAGTACGAGCTGCTCCCGCAGGAGCTCCACCGCGCGGGCTGCGCGCTCGGCGTGTTCGGCCGCTCGCCGAAGGCCGCCCGGGTGATCCCGAACAAGGCGTTCCACGCACTCGCGTGCGGAACGCCGCTCGTGACGGCGGCGACGCCTGCCGCGGCCGAGCTGCTCGTGGACGGCGAGAGCGCCCTGCTCGTCCCGCCCGGCGATCCCGAGGCGCTCGCGGATGCGGTGCGCCGGCTCCGCGACGACCCGGCGCTCGCGGAGCGGATTGGCCGCGGCGGCCGCGCCCGCTACGAGGAGCGCGCGAGCGAGGCCGTGCTCGGCGCCCGCTGGCGCGCCCTCCTCGAGCGAGCGTGAGGCTCTTCTCCACGCGCGCCGCCCTCGTCGCCGCCGCGACGGCCTACGCCGCCGGCTTCGGCACTCGCGCCGTCCTTCGCAACCACGCGTTCGAGACTGGGCGCTTCGACCTCGGGAACATGGTGCAGGCGGTGTGGTCGACGGCGCACGGCCACCCGCTGCGGGTGACCGACCTCCACGGGAAGCAGGTCTCGCGGCTCGCGGCCCACGTCGATCCGATCCTCGTCCTCTTTGCGCCGCTCTGGCAGATCTGGCCGAGCCCGGACATGCTCCTCGTCGTCCAGGCCGTCGTGGTCGCGGCCGGCGCCTTCCCCGTCTTCGCCCTTGCCCGCAAGCACCTCGGCTCGGAGCGCGCCGCGCTCGGCTTTGCGCTCGTCTACCTCCTCCTGCCGGCCGTCCAGTGGCTGACGCTGAACGAGTTCCACCCGGTGGCGCTCGCCTGCCCACTCCTCCTCTTCGCCTTCCGCTACCTCGACGACGACCGCCTCGGGCCGTTCGCCGTCTTCGCGCCGCTCGCGGCGGCGGCGAAGGAGGAGGTCGCGCTCGTCGTGGCGGGGTTCGGCGTCTGGTACGCGATCGCGCGCCGCCGGCAGGAGGTCGGCGCAGCCCTCGTCGCCGCCGGAGCGGCCTGGTTCGCGTTCGCCGTCGGCGTCGTCGTCCCGCACTTCAACCACGGCTCGACCTCGAGCTTCTACTCGCGCTACCGCGACGTCGGCGGCTCGCCCGGCGGGGTACTGCGCACGGCGGTGACACATCCCGGACGCCTGCTCGGCAAGGCCTTCGACGAGCGCGGCCTGCGCTACCTCGCCGACCTTGCCATTCCCCTCGCCGGGCTCTTCCTCCTCGCGCCGCTCGTGCTCGTGGCCGCGCTGCCGGAGCTCGCCCTCAACCTGCTCTCGGAGACGAAGACCCAGAAGTCGATCCACTTCCACTACACCGCCGGGTTGATCCCGCCGCTCATGGCCGCGAGCGTGCTCGGCGCGGCCCGGCTCGCACGGGGCAGCCGCCGGCGCGCCGTCGGGGTCTCGGTGCTCGCCGTCGCGGTCGTTCTCGCCGCGAACGTCTGGCTAGGCGCCCTGTTCGAGGGCTACGTCTCGGTCTCGCGGCACGACCGCATCGCGGCGCGCGCCCTCCACGTCATTCCTCCGAACGCCGTCGTCAGCGCGACGAACACGCTCGGCGCGCACCTGTCCGCCCGCCGCCGGATCCTCAGCTTCCCGCTGCGCGCGGACGCCCGCTGGATCGCCGTCGACGAGACGCGCCTGAGCTACGGCGACCGGAGCAGCGGCGGCCGGCGCGCGAAGGCCGCGCTCGCGCGGCTACGGCAGGATCGCGCCTGGCGCGTCGTCTTCGCGCGAGACGGCGTGCTGATCTTCCGCCGGGTCTAGGGTGGGGCCGTGGCCAGCGGAGGTCGTCGCGACGGTCGAGGTGGTGGGCGCAGAAGGCGGCGCAGGAGGCGACGGCGGCGCCGGCTTGATCGCGTACTGACCGCGGGTGAACGGCTTCCAGACCGGGAGCTGCTTCGGCTCCCGGAAGTCGAGGGCGCGCGAGGAGCCGATCGCGCTCTCCATGAAGAACTTCCAGATCGTCGCCGGGAAGATGCCGCCGGCGACGGCGATCCCGTGGACGTGCTCCATCGGGATCTCGGCGCGCGGGTAGCCGACCCAGACCGTCGTCTCGAGGTTCGGCGTGTAGCCGCAGAACCAGGCGTCGGCGTGGTTGTCGGTCGTGCCGGTCTTGCCCGCCGCCGACCGGCCGAAGTAGGCGCCGGTTCCGGTGCCGTGGAGGACGTTGTCCTCGAGGATCTTCGTCACCTCGTAGGCGACGCCGTCGGGGATGACACGCGTGCGGTGCGGCCGGCCCCAGCCGCTCGATGTGTCCTTCTTGCCGCTCGCGAAGACGACCTTGCGGATCGCCATCGGCTCGGAGTAGACGCCCTGTGCGGCGAGAGTCGCGTAAGCGGAGGCGAGCTCGAGCGGCGAGACCGCGATCGCGCCGAGGCCCATCGACGGCACGAAGGCGCCGTGGACGCTGAGGTCGGTCGTGATGCCGAGCCGGTGCGCCGTCTGCGCCACGTTGTCGGGCCCCACGTCGAGCGTGAGCTGGGCGTAGACCGTGTTGTCGGAACGGAGGGTGGCGTTCCGGATCGTCGTCGCGCCGAGGTAGGTGCGGTCGTAGGTGGCGACGTTCCAGGCCGGCGTGAACGGGTCGGGCTGGTAGTGGAACGGCGCCGAGACGTAGGTCGTCGTGTCGGGGTCGATCCCGTCGAGGATCGCCGTCGTGAGGACGAAGGTCTTGAACGTCGAGCCCGCTTGGCGGCGCGCCTGCGCGACGAGGTTGAACTGGCTGCCGCTCCGTCCGGGGGTCACCGAGGTCATCGCGCGGATCGCGCCGGTGCGCGGGTCGATCGCGACGAGCGCGGCCGCGGGATCGCCCCGCCGGTCGAGGGTCTTCCGGATCGAGGCGAGCGCGGCGCGCTGGAAGCGCCGGTCGATCGTCGTGTAGACCCGTAGTCCGCCCGAGCGGACCGCCTGCGCGCCGTACTCGGCGATCAGCCGGTCGCGGACGAAGCTGAAGAAGTACGGCTCGCGGATCCGCGTGTAGAGCCGGCCCGGACGGAGGCCAAGGGATCTCGAGCTCACCGCCCGACGGAACTGCGCCGCCGAGATGTCATGGTTCGCGAGTATCGCCCGCAGCACCTCGTTCCGCCGCGCGAGCGCCGCTACGGGCGCGTGGAAGGGATCGAACTCCGAGGGCGCCTGTGGCAGCCCCGCGAGGAGCGCGCTCTGGCGCAGCGTCAGCCCGCGCGCGTGGCGCGAGAAGTAGGTCTGCGCCGCCGCCTCGATTCCGTAGGCGTGGTTGCCGTAGTAGACCTGGTTCATGTACGCCTGCAGGATCCGGTCCTTCGACCACGCCTGGCTGAGCTTCACGGCGAGACAGGCCTCGACGAGCTTGCGCCGCAGCGTCCGCTCCTTGCCGATGTAGAGGTTCCGGACGAGCTGCTGCGTGATCGTCGAGCCGCCCTGGACGATCCGCCGGGCGCGTAGGTCCGCCACGACGGCGCGCAGGATCCCCTCGGGATCGATCCCGCCGTGCTCGTAGAAGCGCCGGTCCTCGATCGCCACCGTCGCCTTCGGGACCCACGGGCTCACGTGCGCGAGCCGGACGGGCTCGCGGTTCCGCTCGGCCGGTATCGCGCCGAGCAGCGAGCCGTCGGAGGCGTAGACGAACGAGTTCTGGCCGATCGCGACCGGCCGCAGTGAGGACAGGTTGCAGCCCGCGGTGATCGCGGCGACGCCGCCGAAGCCGCCGATCGCGAGCAGGAGCGCCAGGCCGAGCGCGAGGCCGACGAAGGTCAGGACGAGCCGGCGGCGGCGGGCGCGCACGCGCTGGCGGCGGCGCTTGCGGCTGCGGATCCCGATGGGCAGGTGGTGGTCGCGCCCGGGGTCGCGCGCGCTCCGCCGGCGGACGGGCGGGCTCACGCGTACACCCCCGCGGCCCGGAGGCGCTCGTGCGCGCGTAGGCGCAGGTCGCTCGCGACGCGGTCGGCGCTTGTCGCGTCCGGCGTCCAGGTGCGGAGGGTGACCGTCGCATTGCCGTCGAGCCCGGTGATGAGCACCTCGGCGTCCGGCGGCGCCGTCTCCCGCAGGACCTCGACGATGCGGCCGAGATCCCGGTCGAGCGGCACCTGGAGCGAAATCTCGGCGAGCGCGTGCCGGGCGCGGATGGTGGCGTTCCGGATCGTGTCCGAGGCGAGCTTCTCGTTCGGGATCACGAGCCGAGTGTCGTCGTCGACGCGGATGAACGTGTACGTGAGCCCGATCTCCTCGACCACGCCCGCCTGCCCGCCCACCTCGACGCGGTCGCCGAGCCGCAGCGGCTGCGTGAACGCGATCAGCAATCCCGCGACGAAGTTCCCGATCGTGCGCTGCGAGGCGAAGCCGATCACGATCCCGACGACGGCCGAGGACGCGAGTAGGCCTCCGGCGACCGCGCGCACCTGCGGGATCACGAGCAGCGCCGAGAGGACGCCGACGGCGACGACGGCTGTGGCGACGCTGCGGCGGAGCACGCGGTAGCGCGTCCGTGTTTCCGGCGCGAGCTCGCGGCGCGCGATCCGGCGGTCGATGATGCGCGCGACGACGACCGTGACGAGCAGGACGGCACCGATGACGACCAGGCGGTGCCAGAGCGGCATGCGCCACCGGTTCGACGTGCGGCCCTCGGCTCCTCAGTCCAGCGGCAGCGGCCGACGCCCTGCGTAGCCGTCTTCGAGGCCGTGCCAGTACGCGACCTCTTCCTCGCCGAGCTGCCAGCAGAGGAGGAGCTCGCGGCCGCGATGGAGGCACGGGAAGTCGACGAGCCCGCGGTCGAGATCCTTTACGAGCACGCCAAGGCCTTGGAGCTCGTCCACTGCGGCCATGAGCTCGCGGGAGGCGCGCTCGACCTCCGCCGCCGCCTGCGACACATCCGAGGGCGCCAGTCCCCCGCCGTTCGACGCGATGCGCGTGACGAGCTCCGCCTGCTGCCGCTGCGCGCTCAGGAGCGCCGCGCGCATCTCGACCATCCGCTCGGCGAGCGGGCGCACGACCTCGAGCGCATCGTTCGCCTCCTCCGGCGTGAAAAAGCGCTCGGGCACGCCAGTATGATCCCCCGCCGTGGGCGTCGGTCAACGGGTGCTTCCTCGCCGGCGCCTCGATTCCGGCGAGCTACCGCGCGAGAAGGCCGCGAATCCGGTCCCGGAGATCTTCGTGTGGTCGCGCGTCGCGATCTGGGCGGCCGCGCTCTTCGCCTGGCTGACGTTCGAGCCGAACCACCACCCGCGGGTGCCGCGCTGGGACGCGCCCTGGCTCCACGACTCCGGCTGGGTCGTCGACGTCTGGGCGCGCTGGGACAGCAAGTGGCTGATCGGGATCGCCGAGCACGGCTACACCTCGGCGCGCGAGTACGCCTTCTTCCCGCTCTACCCAGGAGTGGTCGGAGCCTTCGGCCGCGTCTTCTTCGGCCACTACGTGATCGCCGGCGTGCTCGTCTCCCTCGCCGCCGCGTTCGGGTCGTTCCTCCTGCTCCAGCGCATCGCCGACGAGCGGCTCGGCCTCGCCGGCAGCCGCCGCGCGGTCCTCTACCTGGCGCTCTTCCCGATGAGCCTCTTCCTGCAGGCGGTCTACACGGAGTCGCTCTTCCTGCTGCTGACGCTCGCAGCGTTCCTGCTCGCCGAACGCGCCCGCTTCCCCGAGGCCGGCGTTGCAGCCGGGCTCGCCCTCCTTACGCGCGCGGTGGGCATCGCGCTCCTGCCGGCGCTCGCGCTGATTGCCTGGCGCTCGCCCAACCGGCTCCGCGCCTTCCGCGGGCTCGCCGCGGCGCCGCTCCTTTTCAGCGTGTATCCGCTCTACCTCTGGCTCGAACTCGACGACCCATTCGCGTTCCTCCACGCCGAGCTCGACCCCAGCTGGACGCGTGACACATCGTGGCTCGGCCCGATCGCCGGGATCCGCGACGGCCTCCGCGCCGGCTGGGCGGGCGTCCTCCAACTCGCGTCGGGCTCGAACGACCATCGCTACTGGACCTACGTGCACGACACGCCGCCCCTGCGTGTCGCCGCGATCAACCTCGAGCAGCTCGCCTTCCTCGTGCTCTTCGTCGCCCTGACCGTCGTCGTCTGGCGCCGCTTCGGCGCCCCCTACGGCCTCTACTGCGCGCTCAGCCTCGCGATCCCGCTGAGCATGCCGGCGCAGCGCTGGCCGCTCGTCTCGATCCCGCGCTTCGGGCTCGTCCTCTTCCCCTTCTTCCTCGCGCTCGCCGCCCTCGGCGGCCGGCCGCGCGTCCACACGGCGATCGTCGGCGTGAGCGCGATCATGCTCGGCGTCGCCGTCGTCCAATGGGCGCTGTGGCAATGGGTCGCCTGACGGCGGCCGACCTCGACGCCGTCACGATCGATGCGTTCGGCACGCTCGTCGGGCTGCGCGACCCCGTCGACGCGTTACAGCAGGCACTGCTCGCTCGCGGCGTGCGCCGGACACGAGAGGAGATCGCCGCCGCCTTCGCCGAGGAGGGCCGCTACTACCGCGACCGCTCCTACGAGGGCGCCGACGAGGCGAGCCTCGCCCTCCTGCGCCGCGACTGCGCCGCGGTCTTCCTCGCTGCGCTCGGCGCCGAGCTCGACCCGGCCGAGTTCGCGCCAGCCTACGTCGCCTCGCTCGAGTTCGAGCCGATCCGTGGCGCACCCGCTGCTGTCGCGGAGCTCCAGCGGCCCGGCCTCCGGCTCGCGGTGGTCTCGAACTGGGACGTCGCGCTCCCCGAGCACCTCGAGGAGCTCGGACTCGCCGGCCACTTCACCACCGTCGTCACCTCGGCCGAGGCGGGAGCGCCGAAGCCCGACCCGCGCATCTTCGAGCTGGCGCTCGAGCGCCTAGGGGTGTCGCCCAGCCGCGCCCTGCACGTCGGCGACTCCGACGCGGACGAGGTCGGGGCCCGAGCCGCAGGCATGTCCTTCGCACCGGCGCCGCTCGCCGACCTCCCGACAAGACTCGCGTGAGCGAGCGGTCCGGCGGCCGGCTCACCGGATGGGCCACGGTGGTCGGAATCCTTGCCGCACTCGGCTACGCCAGCCGCTTCAGCGACCAGAAGACCCCGAAGGACGTGCTGTACCACTGGGACACCTTCGTCGGCGGGCTGATCCAGTTCCTCCTCCTCCTCGGCCTCATGCTGGCCGTGGCCTGGGGCCTGCCGAAGCGGGAGACGTTCGCGCTCCGGTGGCCGCGCTCGTGGCGGCAGGCCTTCGGGATCATGCTCGCCGTCGCCGTCGTCGTCGTCGGCGTCTCGGCCATCCTCGAACCGGTCCTCCACCCGGACAAGGAGCAGGGGCTTGCGCCCACCCGCTGGGAACCCGCGCATGCGGGTGCCTTCTTCGCGAACTTCGCCGTGGTCGCGCTGCTCGCGCCGGTGGTCGAGGAGCTCACGTTTCGCGGACTCGGCTTCACGCTCCTCGAGCGATTCGGTCGCCCGGCGGCGATCGTGCTCGTCAGCCTCGCGTTCGGCCTCGCCCACGGGCTCGTGGAGGGACTGCCGCTCCTCTTCCTGTTCGGGGCGGGCCTCGCGTACCTGCGCAGCCGGACCCGGAGCGTCTACCCCGGAATGGTCGTGCACGTGCTCTACAACGGGCTCGTACTGCTCATCGCGGTCAAGTTCTTCCACACCGGGGCATTGCGGATTCCGTTCTGAGCAGGAACAATGCGCGGCCCGTGCGTCGTGCGGCCCTCCTGCTCGCGCTGCCGGCCGCCCTCACGGCGGCGAGCGCCTCGGCACGCGAGCAGGCGACATGCGCGCAGGCGAGCACGGCGAAGGGCCCGGCGCCGCTCGCGGTCACGTTCACCGCCTCGTGCACGGCGGCCGCCTATCACTGGAGCTTCGGGGACGGAACCGCGGCCGACGGACCGAGTGTCGGGCACACCTTCGGCGCGGGCCGCTTCACCGTTACGCTGACCGTGACGCAGGCGGACGGCTCGGCGGCGAGCGAGCGGCTGCGTATCGACTCGCTCGGGCTCACGCTCTCGGCTCGCCGAAGCGGCCGGTACGGGCGGCCGATCCTCCTCCGCGGGCGGCTCGTCCCCGCCGAGCGCGGCCGTATTCGCCTCTATCGCGCCGGGCGCCTCGTCGGCTCGGCGCCGCTCAAGCGCGGCGGCGCGTTCCGGCTGCGCCCGCGACTCGTCAGCCCCGGCCCGTGGCAGGCACGCTTCCAGGGCGCCGCTTCGCCGCCGGTCTCGGTGCTCGTCCGGCCGCGGCTCGTCGCGCGATTCGAGGGCTCGGGCGCGATCGGCTCGCCGCTCGCCGTCGTCGCGCGGCTCGTGCCGGCCGCCGCCGGCCAGGTGACGGTGCGGATCTGGAAGAACGGCACGCTCCGCGTCTCGCGCACCTACGACCACGGCGCGAGGATCCGCCTCGACACGTCGCGAACGGCCGTGTACCGCGTGGCCGTGTCCTCAGTGCCGCGGCCCGGCTTCGGCCGTGCCGGCCGCTCGTTCGCCGCCCGCCTCTTCCTGCCGACCCTGCGGCCGGGCGCGAGCGGCGCGACGGTGACGCGCCTCGTCTCGAGTCTCGCGTCCCTCCACTACGCCGTCCGCCGGACCTCGTCCTTCGGCTCCGAGCTCGTCGACAGCCTCTACGCCTTCCAGAAGGTGCAGGGCCTGGCGCGGACGGGGATCGCCGACGCCGCCACCTGGCGCGCCCTCGCAAACCCGCGCCTCGTCCGGCCGCGCTACTCCAGCCCTGGCGACCACCTCGAGATCGACAAGGGCCACCAGGTGCTCTACGTCGTCCGCGGCGGACAGGTCGCGCTGATCGTCCCCGTCTCGACGGCCGGCATCCCCGGCTACTTCACGCCCGCCGGCCGCTTCGCCATCTACCGCAAGGTCACGGGCTTCGACCCGAGCCCGCTCGGTACCCTCTTCGACCCGATGTACTTCACCGGCGGCTACGCGATCCACGGCAACCCGAGCGTCCCGCCCTACCCGGCGAGCCACGGCTGCGTCCGCGTGCCGATGTGGATCGCGCCCTACCTCTACTCGACGAACCCGTACGGCGAGACCGTCTACGTCTACTAGCTCCGGTAGCGATCCCCTGATCCGGCAGCTCCGTGAGCAGATCTCGGACGCCGACCGCTCGCTCGTCGAGGCGATGAACGCGCGCCTGCGGCTCGTGGCGCGGCTGAAGCGCTACAAGGAGTCGCGCGGGCTCGAGTTCGTCGACCTCCAGCGCGAGGAGTGGATGCTCAACTACCTCCTGCGCGCGAACCGCGGGCCGCTCTCGGCCGACGGCCTGCGCGAGCTCTTCACGGAAGTCCTCGACCTGACGAAGCGCGAGGTCGCGCGCTCAGAAGAGGGCTAGTCGCCCTCCTCCTCCTCGACGGCGAACTCGTCGGGGGAGACGTTCTCGAGGAACTGCTTGAACTCGGAGACGATCTCCTCCTCGTTCACCTCCTCGCCCTCGAACTCGATCGCCGACTCCTCGATCACGCGGTCGGCGACGAAGATCGGCGCCTCGGCCCTGATGGCGAGCGCGATCGCGTCGGAGGGGCGCGAGTCGATCTCGATCTCCGACCCGTCCTGGGCGACCGTGATCTGGGCGTAGAAGGTGCTGTCCCGCAGCTCGGTGACCGTGATCCGGACGACCTGAGCGTCGAGCTGCGCGAGCATGTCGGTGACAAGGTCATGCGTCATTGGCCTCGGCGTGCTCGCGCCCTGGAGCTTCATGAGGATCGCCGCCGCCTCGGGATGGCCGATCCAGATGGGGAGGAACTTGTTCCCCTCGGCGGTCTTCAGCAGGACGATCGGCTGCTTGCCGACCAGGTCGAAGCTGACCCCGTAGATGACCATCTCGTGCATGGGCGGCCGCCCTGATGTTAGCTCAGGGCTCTCCGGTCAAACCTCGGTCGCGATCACCGCGGCTGATGAGCGTTCGCGCGCTTGCGCCTGGCTGCTGCGAAGGGCTCAAGAGATGGGCGCTCGTGGATTCGCACCACGGACCCGCCGCTTTCCAAGAGCCTCGGAGACGGGGCCCTCGGGACGAGCCTCAGAGACGAGAAACGAACCGTTCCAGCGGATTCCTGTAGTGGGCGATCGTGGATTCGAACCACGGACCTCCGCCTTATCAGAGCGGCGCTCTAACCGACTGAGCTAATCGCCCGCGCGGGCCAGTGTACCCAGCTACCTAGTGGAAGCGTTGGGTCCGCTGGAGGTAGTCCTCGACGGCGAGCAGGAACGAGCGGTCGCTGGCGAGCTCGGCGATCGTGCCCTTTGTGTCGTCGTCGAGCTCCTCGTCGTGCGCGATCTCCGTCAGGAAGGACTTGAGCCCGCCGCTCTGGCTCATCGCCGCCATCCGGAGGAAGATCTGGCGCGTGTCCTCGTCCTGCGAAATCGCCTCGAGGGACTCGAGGTCTTGGAGCCAGAGGCGAAGCATCTCCTGGGTGCAACGAGCGCCTCGCGGAGGCGGATACGGGGCGACCTCAGACGGCACGCTCGAGCGCCTCGACGAGCTCCGCGAGCTCGTGCTCGTCGCCGAAGACGACCTCGAGCCGGCCCGGCCGTATCCGCACCTCGCGACCCGTCACACGCGCGGCGGCGACCCGGGCGCGCTCTGCAAGCAACGGATCGACGGGCGCCGCCGGCCGCGCGCGTCGACGCGCTCCCGCCGCCTGCGCTGCCCGCTCGGCGGCCCGAACCGAGAGCCCGTCGCGGACGATGCGCCGCGCGAGCCGCCGGCGCGAATCGTGGTCGGGAACTGCGAGCACTGCCCGCGCGTGCCCCTCGGTCAGCTCGCCGCGAGCGACCATCCACAGCACCTCGTCGGGAAGCTCGAGCAGCCGGAGCCGGTTCGAGACGGCAGGCTTCGATCGGCCCACCCGCTCCGCGACCTCGCTGAGCGAGAGCCCGAACTCGTCGAGGAGAACGGCATAGGCCCGCGCCTCCTCCACAGCCGACAACTGCTCGCGGGCCACGTTCTCGACGAGCGCGAGCAGGAGCGAGTCGCGGTCGTCCGCCTCGCGAACGAGTGCCGGGACGCTCTCGACCCCCGCCTGCTTGGCCGCCCGCCAGCGCCGCTCGCCGGCGATCAGCTCGTAGCCGCCCTCGCGTCGCGGCCGAACGACGATCGGCTGCAGGAGGCCCTGCACCTTGATCGAGCTCGCCAGGCCGTCGGTCGCCTCGGGCTGGAAGCGACGTCGCGGCTGGCGCGGGTTCGGGTGAATCGCTCCGACCGGAAGCTCGCTCAGTTCCTGCGTCGGCGCAGCTAGACCACCGATCAGCACGTCGAGGCCGCGACCGAGACCGCGCCGGGCCGCCGCTTCGCTAGCGCCGCTCGACAAGCTCCATCGCCACCTTCCAGTACGCGTCCGCGCCCGCCGAGCGGCGGTCGTACGCGATCGCGGGCAGCCCGTGGCTCGGTGCCTCGGCGAGGCGGACGGAGCGGGGCACTGTCGTCCGGAACACGAGCGGCCCGAAGTGCCGGCGCACCTCCGCGGCGACATCGGCGGCAAGCCGCGTGCGCCCGTCCACCATCGTCAGCAGCAGACCGCCGAGCGCGAGCCGCGGGTTGAGCCGCGCGCGCACGAGGTTCACCGAATGAACGAGTTGGGTCAGGCCCTCGAGCGCGTAGTACTCGGCCTGCACGGGCACGAGCACGCGGTCGGCGGCTGCGAGCGCGTTCACCGTCAGCGGGCCGAGCGAGGGCGGGCAGTCGAGGAAGACGAACGAGTACGTCTCGCGCGCGCCGGCGAGCGACTGCGCGAGATAGCGCTCGCCGTCACCGCGGCGAGCTAGCTCGACGACCGCGCCCGCGAGCTCTGCCTTCGCCGGCACGAGGTCGAGGTTGGCGAAGCGCGTCGGCCGCGCGAGCCGCTCGAGCGCGACCCCGTCGAGCAGGTCGTAGCTCGACGTGCCGTTCGCATGCTCGCCGAGCCCAGAGGTCGCGTTCGCCTGCGGGTCGAGGTCGACGACGAGCGCCCGCTCGCCCGCTTCTGCGAGGCAGGCGGCGAGGTTGATCGCGGTCGTCGTCTTGCCGACCCCGCCCTTCTGGTTCGCGAGCGCGTAGACCGTCCCCGGCACGCGACCAAGGCTATTCAGACCAGAGGACGTTTCCTCGCCATCCCGGGCCGGCGCGGGAACCCGGACGGCGTGGGGCCCTCCTTGCGCAGGACGAGCAGGCCCGAGGGGCTCTCGACCAGCCGCCCGGCCAGCCTCTCTGCGGCGCTTGCGACGGCCTCCGCGTCGGCGCTCGGACCGACGTAGAGCACCGCCGCGCCGCCCGAAGCGACGAGCGGCAGGCACCACTCGGCCGCGACAACCGGCGGCGCCAGCGCCTTGGCCACGGCCACGCCGTACGTGTCGGTTTCCTGCTCCTCCGCGCGGCCCTGGACGACCCTCGCGTTCGGCGGCGCCCACCGGCGCAGGAACTCGCACTTGCGGCCGTTCGCCTCGAGCAGCGTCACCTCGCGCTCGGGCAGAGCCACCGCCAAGGGGATTCCAGGAGCGCCTCCGCCGGAGCCGACGTCCACGATCGGCCCCTCGAAGCCGGAGAGGACCTCGACCGCGCAGAGCGAGTCCTCGAGGAGCACGCGCCGGGCCTCTTCCACGTCGTGGATCGCCGTCAGGCCCGGAGTTGCTACAAGCGCGCGGAGCCAGGCCTCAAGCGTCAACCGGCGACACGACGACGAAGCGGTTCGGCTCCGCGCCCTCGCTCGTCGTCTCGACCCCGGCGAACGACTTCAGCCGCAGGTGGACGACCTTGCGCTCGACGGCCGACATCGGCTCGAGCTCGACCGGCTCACCGGACCGCAGCGCGCGCTCGGCGCTCCGCACCGCGAGCGCCTCGAGCGTCGCCCGCCGCCGCTCCCGGTAGCCGGCCGCGTCGACGACGACCTCCTTCCGGTCGTCGGGAAAGGTGCGGTAGGCAATCGCGTTCGCGAGGTACTGGATGGCGTCGATCGTCTGCCCGTGCCGGCCGATGAGCACGCCGAGCTCGCGTCCGCTGCACCGGACGTGAACCACGTCCTCGTCCTGCTCCACCTGCACGCGGCACTCGACACCGAGCGCCTCAGCGACACGCTCGACGAGCTCGCGAGCCTGCGCAGCATGGGGCGTGTCGGGAGCAGCCGGGGCTTCCGGAGGAGCCTCGTCCACAACCGCCACGACCCGTGCCGGCGCATAGCCGACTCCGAGCAGGCCGCGCTCCCCCTCGGAGAGGATCTGGAACCGAACCGCGGTCTTGTCGAGACCCGGCGCGAGCCGCTCGAGCTCCCGGAGCGCCGTCCACTTCGCCTCGCCGACGGTCTCGCCTTGCGCCTCGACCTGGAGCGGCTGGCCGGTCTCCGCGCTCACCGCCGCGCCTTCTTCTTCTTGCGCTTCACCTTGCGCGGCGCCGACGCGGCCGCCGGGGCGGGCGTCGGCGCCGCAGGCTTGCGGGCCGCGCCGTCGCCGCCGGTGTCACGCGGCGGCGTCCTCGACGAGCGCTTCGGCGCCGGCGCGCCCTTCTTCGGCATCAGCTGCCGCGTGATCAGCCCCTGGCCGACCGTCCACAGGTTCGTCGTCACCCAGTACAGGACGAGGCCGGCCTTGAACTGGATGATGAACGGGATGAAGGCGATCGGCAGGACCATGAACAGGATCCGCTGGGACTTCTCCACGGTCGCCGACATGAAGTAGCTCGAGGCGACCTGGCTCGTCCCGTAGATGGCGATGAGAAGCGGCCCCCAACCCACGGAGGCCTCCTTCGTGATGTCGATGAGGCCGAGCCATGAGAGGTTGTCACCGGGCCGCGCATGGAAGTGCCGCAGGACGAAGTAGAGCGCGAAGAAGACCGGGATCTGCGCCAGCATCGGCAGGCACGACGCGGCCGGGTTGATGTTGTTCTCCCGGTAGAACTTCATCAGCTCCTCGTTCTGCTTCGCCCGGTCGCCCTTGTACTTCCGCTGGATCTCCTTCATCTGGGGCGCGTGCGCCTGGAGGTTCTGCATCGAGTGGATCTGCTTCACCGTCAGCGGCACGAGGACGATCCGGACGAGGATCGTCAGCGCGACGATCGACCAACCCCAGGGCAGGCCGATGGCTCCGTGCGGGCCGAGCCAGTCGAGGACGGCGCGGAGCGCGTTCTCGAGCGGCGTGAGAATGCCGTAGACGATCACGCTCTTGCCTTTGCCCGGGCTCGGAGATCGAGTCGATCAGCCGCCGAAGCCGGGCTTGGCCCGGCGAGAGGCTCACCAACGACAAGAACCTCCCGGGGCTCGCCACGCCGAGGCGGCTTCGGAAGCCGCCGCCAGCCCAGTCCGCCCGCAAGGAGGGGGCTCGTGGGGGAACCAGGGGTTCCCCCACGTTCTGGGACGTGGTCGACGCCGCCCCGGCTCCAGGGATTGCAGCGGAGGAGCCGCCAGCCGGCGAGGATACTTCCCCGGACGAGACCGTAGCGGCGCAGCGCCTGAACCGCGTACTCCGAGCACGACGGGTGGTACTTGCAGGTCGTCGGGAAGAGCGCGCCGAAGGTGAGCCGGTAGATCCAGACGAGACCGATACCGAGGTACCTCACGAGCCCGCCTTCCCGAGCACCTCGGCGACCCGCTCGCCGAGCCAGTCGAAGCCGCGGGCCTCGACGGCGTCCGGCAGGCCCGGCCGCGCGATCAAGACGTAGTCGCGCCCAGCCGGGATCTCGTCGAGTCGCGCGCGCCAGACCTCGCGGAGCTGGCGCTTGAGGCGGTTCCGGACGACCGCACTCCCGGTCCCTCGCGGGACGGCGAACCCAACGCGCGGCGGTCCGTCGTCGCCACGCGGGAACGAGTAGAGAACGAGGAAGCGGGTCGAGACGGAGCGGCCCTGCCGGTAGACGGCATCGAAGTCACGCGAGCGCGAGAGGCGGTGCCGGCGCTGCACGTCAACCCTCGGGCCGGAGGAGCCGCGCGTCAGGCGGAGAGGCGCTTGCGCCCCTTCGCACGGCGCCGCTTGAGGATCGCGCGCCCCGCGCGAGTCGCCATGCGTGCACGGAAGCCGTGCCGGCGCTTCCGGCGGCGTACGTTCGGCTGATAGGTCCG
>DASQWB010000035.1:0-37344 GCA_035640455.1 Gaiellaceae bacterium
GGCGAGCCTCTTCGACTTCGGGCTCGCGTTCTTCCACAACGCGCGCGAGCTGCTCGAGCGCGGCTCGGGGCCGTACTTCTACCTGCCGAAGCTCGAGAGCCACCTCGAGGCGCGGCTGTGGGCGCAGGCGTTCGCGCTCGCGGAGGAGGAGTTCGGCATCCCGCGCGGCTCGATCCGCTGCACCGTCCTGATCGAGACGATCCTCGCCGCGTTCGAGATGGACGAGATCCTCTACGAGCTGCGCGACTACGGCTGCGCGCTGAACGCCGGCCGCTGGGACTACATCTTCAGCATCATCAAGAAGCTCGGCGCCGTGCTCCCCGACCGGGCGCAGGTGACGATGGCCGTGCCGTTCATGCGCGCCTACACGCAGCTCCTCGTCAAGACCTGCCACCGGCGGGGCGCGCACGCGATCGGCGGCATGGCCGCCTTCATCCCGAGCCGGAAGGACCCGGAGGTGAACGAGGTCGCGCTCGCGAAGGTGCGCGAGGACAAGGAGCGCGAGTCGGGCGACGGCTTCGACGGCACGTGGGTCGCCCACCCCGACCTCGTTCCCGTGGCGACGGAGGTCTTCGACCGCGTCCTCGGCGACCGGCCGAACCAGGTCGAGCGGCGGCGCGACGACGTCGACGTCTCGGCCGACGAGCTGCTCGACTTCGACGTCCCCGGCGCCGAGATCACCGAGGACGGGCTGCGTACGAACGTCTCGGTCGGCACTCGTTACCTCGACGCCTGGCTGAACGGCGTCGGCGCGGCAGCGATCGACAACCTGATGGAGGACGCGGCGACGGCCGAGATCTCGCGCTCGCAGGTCTGGAGCTGGGTCGACGCGGGGCGGTTCGCGCGCGAGCGGGTGCGGGAGGAGATCGCGCGCGTCGAGGCGGGCGAGGAGGCGAAGGAGCTCTTCGCCGAGGTGGCGCTGGCCGAGGAACTCCCGGAGTTCCTGACGCTCGTCGCCTACGACCGCCTGCCGTGACCACCGACACGACGAAGGCCGACGACCTCGCCCTCGTGATCGAGGAGGCGATCGTCTCCGGCGAGCTCGCGCCCGGAACGGTGCTGCGGCAGGAGCAGCTCTCGGAGCGCTTCCAGGTCAGCCGCACGCCGGTGCGCGAGGCGCTGCGCCGCCTTGCCGCGCTCGGCCTCGTCTCGTTCGAGCCGAACCGCGGCGTGCGCGTGCGGACGGTCTCGCGCGACGAGCTGCACGAGGCATTCCTCGTCCGCGCGGAGCTCGAGAGCCTCGCCACCGAGGTCGCGGCCGGGAAGATCACCGACGAGGACCTCGCCGAGCTCGAGGCCGCGGAGCGGCGCTTCTCGCGCCTCTCCGAGGAGCTGCGGACGCGCGAGCCCGGCGAAGAGCGGCGGACGATCATGGGCGACTGGGTGCGCGCGAACCATGCCTTCCACGACGTGATCTACCGCGTCGCCGGCCTGCCGCTCGTCGAGCAGCTCGCGAAGGGCGCGCGGCGAACCTTCTCCGGGCCGGCCGTGTGGGCGCCGGGCGACCACTCGATCGACGACCTGTACGCGGTGAACGCGGAGCAGCACCGCGCGATCCGGCAGGCGCTCGCGGCGCGCAGCGCCGCAGGCGCGCGTGCCCTCGCGCGCGAGCACGTCATGGCGTCGTTCCACCTGCTGGAGACGATCCTCGAGCAGGTGGGCGCGGAGCCCCGCGGCTGGCGAGCTCGCGGGGCAGCTCGGCAAGCGCGCAACTAGCTCCGAGCGATCGCCGCATGGAGTTCGGACGAGATCGCGTGTACGCTCGTCCGATGGGATCCCTTGCGGCTTGATCCGCTACCGGAGGGGACCGTCTTTTGGACTGGATGAACGAGAATGCCGGTGTTCTAACTGCCGCCGGTTTTGTTGTCGCTCTCTTTAGCGCCTTACTGGTCTGGCAGGTTCAGATTCGCGGCCGCCGCACGTTTCGCATCCTCTTCTTCGAAGCTCTCTATGAGGCTTTCCACAACCTCTATCACCTGGGAAGGGCGTATGAGGGCAAGCATCAACTTCAACAATGGCCGGAGTACGAGCTGCGCTACGCACGGCGTCTTCTCGACGAGCCCTACGTCGATCTGCTGAACCCGAGGCTTCGGAGCTCCCTCGACCATATCTTGCGGAACGACACTTACATCCGACAGGTGCCGCATACGAAAGCCGGTCTCGCGAGCTCGGCGAGAAACATCGGCTACCTCTGCGAACACATGATGCGATTTCTCTTGGATGCGATACGGGAGCAAGAGTTCGAAGCAGTTGTGCTCTTCGACTATTTCGCGAACAACGAGCGTGAACGGCTGTCCGAATGGATCGACATCGTCGAGCCACGGAAGCTCGAGTCGTACCGCTTCCGTCTAGATGCCGAGGACGCCACGGCCCAGGAGGCGAAGCAGCACCTCTTTTGGTTCAAGGGCTCGAAGCCCTCGCGCCTGTACGCGCAACTCGTCAGCCTCGACGATCCACCACCGCGACCGCCGCGTCCGTCGAGGTGGGCTTACCTTGGCTTCCGCCTGCGCGTCCGACGTACGTCGCTCCGGCGCGTCGGGCTGCAACGACCGAAGACCCACCCCGAGTTGAGGGCATCCTGACGGCGAGAGCGGAGAGTCCCGAGGATCTGGCTCACCGACCGAGGTGGCGAGGCTCCGGCTCCCGCGGTTCCCGGTAGAGCGCGCGTTCCAGGCCGGGCACGCCGTGGAGCCGCGCGAGCTCGGCGATCGTCTCGCGGGCGCGCGGATCCGTCGGCGAGGCGAGCGCGTTCAACAGCCGGCGGGAGGCGACGAGGTCGAGCCCCTTCGCCTCGAGCACGAAGCGGGCGTGCCACCTCGCGGCCGCTCGGCCGAACCGCGCGGGATCGGCTTCGGCGATCAGGAGGCAGAGCGCGAGCGCGTCCGGGAGGCTGAGGCGGCCGAGCTCGCGCGCCGCCGCCTCGGCGGCAGGAAGGTGGCCGCGGGCAATGGCGCGGGTGAAGCGGCCGTGTGCCGTTCCCTGCGAGGTCATCGGACGGCTCGCAGCCGGGGCGCGGGCTCGAGCTCGCGGCCGAACCGCCAGTAGTGGCGATGCTTGACCTTGACCCAGCCGCGCTCGCCGGGGCGGTACGGGTCGCGTCGCCGCTTCGCCACGACGCCCTCGAGCCCGTGCGCGCTCGTCGCCTCGAGGAGCGCCTCGCCGTCCTCGAAGGCCTGCGGCGTCCGCCACGCCGGGCCGTCGAGGTCGAGCTCCTCGAGGAGCTCGCGCCGCTCCCCGTAGGGCAGGCACATGACGTCGCCGCCGTCGACGCGCAGGAGGTCGAAGATCATGAGCGTGACGGGGATCGCCGTCCGGCCGTGGAGCACCCGCAGGCCGACGAGCGGAAAGCTCGGCCGGCCGTCCTCGCCGAAGGCGACGAGCTCGCCGTCGAGCACGAGCCCCGCCGGCAGGCGGGCGAGCTCCGGCAGCCGCCCGGCCATGCTCCAGCCGCGGCGGCTTCGCACCTCGAGGCCGGCCTCCGTCGAGACGATCGCGCGGAAGCCGTCCCACTTCACCTCGTAGGCGTAGTCGCCGCGCGGCAGCCGGTCGGGACGGGCGAGCATCGGCTGCGGGAGCGGCGACCGACGGGCGCGTCGCACCACGCCTGCGCCCGCCGCTGCGCACGTGACCCAGCCGTATCGCGCCCCCTGCGACCTCATCGTGGAGCCGCTGGGGCCCGGCACGGTGAGTCTAGCGCCCGGCCCGCGCGCGTACGAGAATGGACGCGTGAGCCCGATCTCCCGCGGCTTCCGCGGCCGTGGCCGCCGCCCCGACGCCGACCCCGGACGGATCCCGCCGGGGCAGTACGCGACCGACGACTTCCCGGTGCTCTCGGCCGGCCCGACGCCGCACACGCCGCTCGAGCAATGGAGCTTCACGATCCGCGGCGCCGTCGACGAGCCCGTCTCGTGGAGCTGGGACGAGTTCCGTCGGCTCCCCAGCGAGACCGTCACCCGCGACATCCACTGCGTCACGAAGTGGTCGAAGCTGGACACGACCTGGACCGGCGTCTCCATCGACACGCTCCTCGAGGACGTCGAGACGAGCGCCGAGTACGTGCTCGCGTTCTGCGACGGCGGCTACACGACGAACCTGCCGCTCGAGGACGTCACGGGGGGCGGGGCGTGGGTCGCCTACGAGTACGACGGCGAGCCGCTCGAGCCCGAGCACGGCGGCCCCGCACGGCTGCTCGTGCCGCACCTGTACTTCTGGAAGAGCGCGAAGTGGGTGCGGGGGCTCGAGCTGCGCGAGGACGACGAGCCGGGCTTCTGGGAGACCTACGGCTACCACGACTACGGCGATCCGTGGAAAGAGCAGCGCTACGCGGGCGACTGACCTGGCAGCTCGCGAGCGTCGTCGAGCTCGTCGACGAGACGCCTCGCGTGCGCAGCCTCGTCCTCGACCCGCCCGAGTGGCGCGGGCACCTCGCAGGCCAGCACGTCGACGTGCGACTGACGGCCGAGGACGGCTACCAGGCGCAGCGCAGCTACTCGATCGCCTCCGCGCCGGAGGACGGGTACCTCGTCCTGACGGTCGAGCGCCTCGCGGACGGGGAGGTCTCGCCGTACCTCGTCGACGAGCTCCGTCCCGGCGACGAGCTCGAGCTGCGCGGGCCCGTCGGCGGCTACTTCGTGTGGGAGGCCTCCGACGGCGGGCCGCTGCTCCTGATCGCGGGCGGCTCGGGCGTCGTGCCCTTCCGGGCCATGCTGCGCCACCGCGCGGCCGCCGGGAGCTCGGTTCCGGCGCGGCTCCTCTACTCGTCGCGGTCGCTCGACGAGGTGATCTACCGCGACGAGCTCGAGAGCCTGGGAGCGGATGTCCGCCTCACGCTCACGCGCGAGCAGCCTCCGGGCTGGACGGGGTACGGGCGCCGGATCGACGAGGAGCTCCTCGCGGAGGTCGCCTGGCCGCCGGAGCAGTGCCCGCTCGTCTTCGTCTGCGGGCCGACGACGTTCGTCGAGGTGGCGGCGAACGCTCTCGTCAGCCTCGGCCACGAGCCCGGGCGGATCAAGACCGAGCGGTTCGGAGCGACGGGAGGACGCTGATGGACGCGCTCGACGGGAACGCGATCGCCGGCCTGCTCGTCGACGTCTTCGGCGACGAGATGACGGCCGCGACCGGCGTCTGCGCGAGCTGCGGTGCGAGCGGCCCGGTGGCCGAGCTCGAGGTGTACCTGCAAGCGCCGGGCACCGTCGTCCGCTGCCGGAGCTGCTCCGCGGTGCTGATGGTGCTCGTGACCGCGCGCGGGGTCACCTGCGTCGACCTCCAGGGCCTCGCGAAACTCGCGCGCTAGAGTCCGGCGCATGGAGACGCACGGCTATGTCGCCGACAAGGAGGCGCTCGTCAAGCGCCTGCACCGCATCGAAGGGCAGGTGCGCGGGATCGAGCGGATGATCGTCGAGGAGCGCTACTGCATCGACGTCCTCACGCAGATCGCGGCCGCCAACACGGCTCTCGAGGCGCTCGCGCTCGAGATCCTCGGCGACCACGTGAGCCACTGCGTCGCCGGCGCGCTCGCCTCGGGCGACCAGGCCGAGGCCGAGACGAAGACGCGCGAGCTGCTCGAGGCGGTCCAACGCTTCGCCCGCACCCGCTAACCGGTTCTAGCGTCTCGGGCCGGCCGCGGCGGTGGCGACGTCGCGCGGATACGTGCCGAGCCCCCGGTAGAGGAAGTAGGCGCTCGCGGCGAGCGGGACGACCATGACCGCGAACGTCCACTGGAGGCCCGAGCGGCCGCCGCCGAAGACGTAGTCGGAGACGGCGCCGAAAAGGAGCGGCGCGAGGGCCTGGGCGGTCGTCCGCATCACGGTCCGGACGGCCTCCGCGCGGCCCCAGAGGAGCGGCACCATGATGTCGAGGCGGGCGGCGTCGAGTGGCGGGTTCTGCGCCGACAGGGCGAGCGCCGCGAACGTGATGTACGGCAAGGCAGTGACGGCGCTGCCCGTGAAGATCGCCGGCACGAAGAGCACGGCCGCGATCGTCGCCGAGATCGCGCTGACGAGGATCCGGCCGTTCAAGAAGCCGCGGGCGAGCAGGAAATCGCCGAGCGCGCCGCCCGCGAGGACGCCGACCACCGCGCCGCCGCCGACGACGAGGAGCACGAGCGTCCCCAGCACCTGGCTGATCCCGTACTGCTTGGTGACGAACTCGACGCCGAAGGTCTGGACGCCGGCGAGGAAGTAGTAGCCGCAGGCGCTGGCCACGATGAGGACGATGTTGGTGCGGATCCGCAGCACGTAGCGCGCCGCGTCGAGCAGTCCCATCCGCCGGGGGTCGGTCTTCAGGACGAGCTCGGGGTCTGGCTCGAGGCCGCGCTCTCGCGACAGGCGCTGCGCGTCCGTCTCGCGATCCTCCTCGTCGCGCATCTCCTCGGGCCGAGCCCTCGGGTGCACGAGCGCGTCGCGACCGCCGCGGGTCGGCTCGGGCAGGCGGACGACGAGCCAGGCAAGCACGAACGCCGGCAGCGCGAGGACGACGAACGCGGCGCGCCAGGAGAGCGCGGCGATGTCGCCGGTGACGGCGAAGCCCACGCCGGCGCCCGCGAGCTCGCCGGCGAGGATGTAGCCGTAGATCCGGCCGCGCTCGTAGGACGGGAAGTAGTCGCCGACGAGGGATGCGACGAGCGGACCCGCGGCGGCCGTCACCCCGCCCAGGAACACGCGCGCGAGGAGGAGCTCGCCGAACGACGAGACGGTCGCGCTCCAGATCATCGCCGCGCCCCAGAGCACGATCGCACCGCCGAGGACCCAGGTCCGGCGCACTCGGTCGGCGAGCACGCCGAAGGGGAGGGTCGTCACCGCGGCGATGAGCGACGTGACCGTCACGAGCAGGCCGATGTTCGTGTTGGTGATGTGGAGCGCGTCTCGGAGCGGGCTCGCCGCCGCGCCGACGGTGGAGGCATCGGCGCTCGCGAGCGCGAGCACGGAGGCGAGCAGGACGACGACCCGGGTCCGCTCCGCTCCTCCGAGCGCGGTCGTGAGGGCGCGCGCGCCCGAGCGGCCGAGGCCGCCGATCGCTGCCGCCGCGACCGCGGCCGGCCGCCGTCTCCCACCGACCTCGTCCCTCACGCCCTAATCGTGACGATGAGGGAGCCGATGCCGAGGCCGTTGTTCACGGCCCGTAGCTTCGTGCCCTTGGGCTCGGGTGTCGAGCGCGCCCTAGTGGATGTGGACGTCGATCCCGAGGAAGATCAGCGGCCAGAGCAGGATCGCGAGCACGGCCGAGCCGATGGTGCGTGGCTGCGACGATCGCGCCGGCGACGACCGCGTAAACGAAGGGCCCGGCCGCAGCTGGGCCCTTCTTCCTCTCTCATCGAGAGGAGCTTTCCGGGCCCGTTAAGGTGCCGCTAGACCGCGAGCGAAGGTGGCCGCCACGGCGTGCTCGGCCGCGCGGACGTCCTCGTCGCCGTCGGGTAGCTGGCCCATGACCCAGCCCGTAAGGATCTCCTCGAGCGCGCCGTAGAGCATCAGCGCCGCGACGCGCGAGTCGAGATCGGCGCGGAAGCTGCCCTCGGTCTTGCCGCGCTCGATGATCCGCTCGAGGGTCGCGAAGGCGAGCGCGATCTCGTCGATCTCGTTCTGGAGCTGCGGGGAGCGGGTGACCTCGCGCACGAGCACGCGCACGAGGTCCGGGTCGTCCCGCCAGGTGCGGAGGACGATCGCCGCCACCTTGCGGACCTGCTCCGGCGCCGGCTCGCCGAGTTCCTCGACGGCGCCGATCGCCGTCAGCATCGCCGACCAGGTGTCGCGGAAGATCGTCTCCAGCACCGCCTCCTTCGACCCGAAGTAGTGATAGACGAGGCCGTAGGCGACACCTGCCTCCTCGGCGATGTCGCTGACGCGGCACGCGTGGTAGCCCTTCGCGGCGAAGACGCGCACGGCGGCGCCACGGATGAGCGCCCGCTTGTCTTCGACCGCAGCTCCTCGCTCGGGCAAGGCGCGAGGAGTCTAGTCGGAGTGCGATGCGGCGAGCGCGAGCCGCCTCTACTCGGCGGCTCGCCACGCGAGCGTCGCGCCCAGAGCGAGCATCCAGAGCGCGAACGCGACGAGCGGGAGGAAGGCGAAACCGAAGAGACACGCGACCGCCACGGGGAAGCCGCTCCAGGTGAACCAGCGCGGGAGGGCGCGGGAACATGCCAGGGCGCCGACGAATCCGGCCGCGGCGAACGACGAGCACACGAGCAGGAGCGCGTCGCCGAGCGTCGAGAGCCCGCGGGCGAAGTCGGCGAAGGCTTCGTCGACGGTGTTCGTGCCGTTCGGGTCGAGCGAGAGCGTCAGCGTCGGCGCCACGAACGCGGCCGCCGCGGCCAGATAGAGGGCGACGAAGGCGCCGCCGGCGCCGATCGTGGCTGCCCGGACCGTGTCACGGAGGCGCTGCGCGACGGCTGCGAGGAACGTCACGAAGAGCAGTGCCGCGATCGCCATGGCGTAGACGGCGACGAGCACGCGCGACTTCTCACCGGCGGAGTTGTAGAAGTCGATTGCCTTCTGCCGCGTCTCGCCCTCGTCGGGAACGTTCGTCAGGACGAGCGCGGCGACGTACGCGACGGCGAAGCCGATCGCCGCGGGCCCTTCGATCCGCTGCACGGCCGTCGAGGCTAGCCGTGGCCTCGGACGCGGCTACGATGCGGGCCGCGCGGCGCCGTGGCCGAGAGGTTAGGCAGAGGCCTGCAAAGCCTCGTACACCGGTTCGAATCCGGTCGGCGCCTTATCTGCGAAAGCTCCGAATGGCGCTCCCCAGGTCAAAGTCCTGACGCGCTCCACCGTCCGCTCCGGTCGAGCCGCGCAGCTAGATCTGAGTCGTCTCGATCTTGGACTCTGATCTAGTCATCTCGGGTGGATGGGAGTTGTCAAGCTCCCCACGCACGAGCAGCTGTTCCCGTTAGGCGCGTGGTCTACAGGATCAAGTCACGCCGGCCGCCGCCGGGCATCACGCCACTCGCCCGCCGCATCTCTGGCTCGCGTCGTGCCCTCAAAGCTGCGCGTTGCCCGCCGGGGCACACGCCGGCGCACGCCCTGACGCGTGACAATACGCAACGATGTGGCAAGCGCTCGCCTCAATCATCGCCGCGGTGGTTGCGCCAGTCCTTGGTGCTGCCGTCCAGGCATCACGCCGGAGCCGCCTCGTCGCGCGGATTCGAATGCTTCATGCGCCGGCGGCCGAGATCGAACCGCAGGATCAGGCAGGCGCCGCCGCCCTGAGAGCGCTCGCGGCCCAGAGAGTGCAGCAGCTGACGGAGATCGAGCAGCAGGCTCTTCGACGCCGGTTCGACCCCGCCGCGCCCTTCGCGTTCGCCGTGTTCATTCTTCCGGCCGGGCTCGGCTCATTTTTCGCTTGGAAGTACGGAGGCTGGTGGACCTGGCCTGTCCTAGTCGTTTCGGCTCTATGGACGGCAATCGTTATCGCTGCCGCTTGGTCGCAGTTCTGGACGGAGCACAAGGCTGCCGAACAAGCAAATCAACAGAGGACTTGAGCCGCCTCGCGAACGGCTCCACGCTCGCGCTCGAGAACAGCAAGGGATTCTTCCTTGCCCCAATGAAGGCGGGGAAGCCCCGCCTCGTGATTCCGAACCGTCATCGCCCCGCGTGTCTCCGGACGGTCGCTCCATTGCGTTCACACGGCCTGTTGGCTGCGGCGAGGCCGTCTGTACAGCCCTGTCTTCATAATCCCAGTCGCGGGCGGCAAGCCGCGGCCGTACGGGCCACGCATCGCCGACATGGCTCCCTTTTTGTAGAGCCAGTGAGGGTCAGGAGCCCTCGCGCTGGAGCCGCGACTCGAGGTACGCCGCGAGACGCGTGAGCGGGAACGAGATCAGGAAGAAGACGACCGCGACGGCGCCGTAGATCTCGATCCCGTGCTGCTCGCCGATCCCGACCGGCGGCGGGAACGCGAGCCGCTCGACGGAGCGCTTGCCCGTGTCGAGCAGCTCGCCGGCGCCGAGGACCTGGGCGAGCGTCGTGTTCTGGATGATGTTCACGAGCAGGCTCACCAGCGGGGGCAGCAGGCGGCGGAACGCCTGGGGCAGGATCAGGAAGACGTGCCGGCCGATCCAGCCGAAGCCGAGCGCTGCGGCGGCTTCGTGCTGCTCGCGCGGGATCGACTCGACGGCGCCGCGGGTGGCCTCGGCGACCTGCGCGCTACCCCACAGCGACAGGCCGATCGCCGCGCTGATGAAGGGGTCGAACCGGAAGCTCGGCCCGAGCTTCGGGAGGACGAAGTAGATCATGAAGATCGTCACGATGATCGGAAGGCCTCGCCAGATCTCGATGTAGAGGCGGATCAGCGCCCGGGCGGGCAGGAAGCGGAGCGTCAGCAGCGTGCCCAGCGGGACGCCGACGACGAGACTCGCGAGCACCGAGATCACCGCCACGCGGGCGGTGCCCTTCAGCCCATCGCTGGCCATGTAGTCGGCGACGGGCCGCACCCAGTCCGGGAGGAACGCGAGCACTAGCGTTCCTCCGGGAGCGCGAGCCGCGCCTCGAGCAGGCGGATCAGGCCCGAGAGCGTCCAGACGATCGTGAGGTAGACGACGCCGAGGACGGTGAAGGTCTCGAGCGTCTGGAGCGTCAGCGCGTTGATGTTCAGCGCTGTCGTCGTGAGCTCGTTGAAGCCGATGACGTACATCAGCGCCGTGTTCTTCAGCACCGCGATGTACGTGTTGATCGAGGACGGGAGGGCGATCCGCCCCCCGATCGGCAGCGTCACGTTCAGGAAGGTCGCGATGCGGCTGAAGCCGAGCGCGAGCCCCGCCTCGCGGAAGCGGTACGGGACGGCCTCGAAGCCGGCCCGGAAGTTCTCGATGTTGAAGGCCCCGCCCCAGATCATCACCGCCAGCCAGGCGACGGTGAAGGCGTCGAACCGGATCCCGATCTGCGGGAGGGCGAAGAAGAGGAAGAAGATCTGGACGAGGATCGGCGTGTTGCGGATCACCTCGACGTAGACGGCGGCGAGCTGGGAGAGGAGCGGCAGCCGGTGCGCCCGCGCCGCGCCGAGCAGCGCGCCGATGACGAACGCGCCCGCGATCGCGATCGCCGACACCTCGAGCGTCCGGGCGAGGCCCTGCGCGAGCTCGCCCGCGTTGTCGGTGACGAACGACCAGTCGAAGGTGACGGCGACGACCATGCTCAGGCTCGAGGAGCGGCCGCACGCGCGGCCGCTCCTCGATACACGCCTACGGGCAGACCGTCTCTGGCGAGCCCTTCGGATAGCCGAACCTGATCTTCGGCCGGAGGATGTTCTTCGCGAACCCGGTCAGGAGCCGCCGCGGGACGTTCTCCTTCAGGATCCCGTAGAAGAGGTCGCGCCTGCGCATGAGCTCGAGCCGCGAGTCGACCCAGCGCTTCATCGCGACGTTCCCCTGCTTGATCCCGATCCCGTACGGGAGCGCGAGGAACGTGTCGTTCGTGAGCTTGAGGTTGCGGTCGGTGGTCGCGATCCCGAGCAGCACCGTGTCGTCCCACATCAGCGTGTCCGCGCGGCCGTCTCGGAACGCGGTCAGCGCATTGGTGAAGCTGTCGGTGACGACGAGGCTCGTGTTCTGGAAGCACTTCTTCACCCAGCGGTCGTAGATGGAGCCGCTGGTGGTCGCCACCTTCCTGCCGTTCAGGTCGTTGAGTGACTTGATCGGCGAGTCGTTGCGGACGAGCAGGCGGCCCGTCGCCTTGTAGTAGGCCCGCGAGAAGTCGATTCGCGTATCGCGGTCGGCCGTGTACGTGAACGTCGCGATCACGAGGTCGACCCGGTTGTTCGTCAGCGCCGGCTCACGCACCGGAGTCGTCACGCACACGAAGCCGACCCGGTTCGACTTCCCGAACGCGAAGCGCGCGAACCAGCGGGCGATCTCGACGTCGAAGCCGGCGTTCTGACCCTTCACGTTGATGTAGCCGAAGGGCGGCGCGTCGCACTTGACGCCGATGATCCAGCGCTTCCGTCGCTTCACCTCGGCCGGAAGCGCCGGCAGCCGCTTCTTCTTCTTGACCTGGGTGTTCGGCGCGGAAGCCCGGTCCCTGCCCGCGGTCGCCGCCGCGCCGAGCGCCGCCAACGCCGTCGCCACGGCCGCAACCAGCGCGACGGCGATGATCAGCTTTCTCATTCCGTTCCTCCTCCTTCGTCGATGGTCAGCTCTTCGAGGGAGTGCTCGAGCTGCAGCGTCCGGCGCAGGAAGCGCTGCGTCCGCTCCTCCCTCGGGTGATCGAGCACGTCGGCGGGGTCCCCCTCCTCGACGATGCGGCCGTGGTCCATGAACACCAGCCGGTCGCCGACCTCGCGGGCGAACTGCATCTCGTGGGTCACGACGAGCATCGTCATGCCCGTGCGGGCGAGGTCGCGCATGACGACGAGCACCTCACCGATGAGCTCCGGATCGAGCGCCGACGTGACCTCGTCGAAGAGCATCACGTGGGGCTCCATCATCAGCGCCCGGGCGATCGCCACCCGTTGCTGCTGGCCGCCCGAGAGCTGGTGAGGATGCTGGCGCGCCTTCTCTTCGAGGCCGACGCGCGCGAGCAGCTCGAGCGCGCGCTTCTCGGCTCGCGCACGCGGCATCTTCCGCACGCGGCGGACGGCGATCGTCAGGTTGTCGATCACCTTCAGGTGCGGGAAGAGGTTGAACTGCTGGAAGACGATCCCGATCCGCGTCCGCACCGCCGACACGTCGATGCCCTTGCGGGTGATGTCCACGCCCTCGAAGAAGATGCGGCCGGAATCGAGCGGCTCGAGCAGGTTCAGGCAGCGGAGCAGCGTGCTCTTGCCGCTCCCGCTCGGCCCGATGACGACGAGCACCTCGCCCACTGCGACATCGAGGTCGATGCCGTTCAGGACGAGGTTGTCGCCGAAGCTCTTCCGCAGCTCCTCGGCTCGGATGAGCGGTACGCCGGCAAGGTCGGCCCGAGGGCTCTCTTCGGCGGAGGCCATTTCCGCCGCGGATACAACGAGACACCGAGACCGAAGTCAAGGTGCGCATCGCTGCCGACAGCCTCGTACGCACCTGCCCGCGCCTCGGTGCACCGAGGCGCGGGCGCTGCTCACGCTACGGGAGCATCACGAGCAGGTTGTCGCCAGTGACGTGCTTGTTGAAGTTGACCCCCTTGGCGTTGGCCTTGACGCCTTCGCTCGTGCCGGGTGGCGCCTGGCCGCCTGGGTCGTGGATCTGGCAGTTCACCTCGTAGAGCGCGTCCCCCTCTGCGCCGGTGGCCGACGTGTAGTGGATCGCGAAGAGCGCCCGGCCGCCGCAGAAGTCCGGGAGCAGCGGGATCCGCGTGCCGTCCACTGTGACCTCACCGCAGCCGTAGAACTGGAACGCGATCAGCCGAGTGAGCGCGAACGTCCCGTGGTCGATCTCCGTACTTCCGGCCATGACCTCGTACGTGCCTTCGCCGCTTGCCGTCTTGCCGCCGACGCTGAAGGAGCCCTCGAGCTCCGACGCGAGCGTCAGCCCGGTGGCTGACGCCGACGTCGTCTCATCGACGAAGACCTGAAAGGACGCCTTCGAGGCGGCGGAGCCGGCTGTGCCGACAGTAACTGCCGCAGACGAGAGGGCAAGCGCGAGCACCAGTGCGAAGCGCCGCATGGTTCTCCCCCTTCCGTTTGACGCGGGGAGCGTAACGCTCTTGTGACGAACGTGCCAATCGCTCGAACACTCCCGATAGTTTCGTGCGAGCTACGAAAGTTCGATCGAGTTCCTGCCTTTACCGGGGAAGTAGCTGCGAAGAAGCCGTCTCATATGCCGTGCCGAGGCACTTCATGTCGGTTGGCGGCCGCACCGCGTGCCTGTTTGGCCGGAGGCACCTAGACGAGCAGAAAGCGGCATGCAGCCGAGTCGAGGGGTCGTCATATCCGACTACTAGTACCTTTTCACAATGGGTGAGATGTCCCCTGAAGCCGGTGCCGACGAGGAACCTACTCAGGCCGAGCAGGTCTGGATCGACCCGGACGACTTGATCGACGATCGTGCGCTGCGCGACGTCGACGAGGACGAATTCCGACTCACAGACGTGGTCGAGGAGGCCGCCTCGCTGTGCAAGTCGACGGCGGTTCCGGCGACGCTCGCCCTCTACGGCTCATGGGGGTCAGGCAAGTCGAGCCTCGCGAACCTGCTGGAGCAGAGGTTCGCTGACGACCGGGAGGTGGCTTTCGCCCGTTTCGACGCCTTCAAGTACGCCGAGGTGCCGCTCCGACGGCACTTCCTCTCGCAGGTAGCCGAGGAGTTCGGCGTCAAGGACGACGCGTTCTCTGAGGGCCTGTACACGAGTAAGAAGGACGTGCGGCTCCACCTACCGGCGCGGAAGTGGTTCGGGCTCTTGGTGATCCTCGCGATCGCGGTTGCTCTGACGACGTTACTCGCTGCAGTCGCCGCGTTCGCGATCGCGCTTGTGTCAAAGGGCGGCCTCTGGTCGGACTTTACGAAGACGCTCCGAGCGAGCGTCCCCGGCGTTGCTCTGGCGACGCCGTTTCTCGCGACGGCTATCGCCCTCGTCGGCAGAACGCTGACGGCTGAGACGACGGCGGAGGCGCCGTCGAGCGACGAGCAGTTCGAGGCGTTGTTCCACAAGCTCGTCGAGAAGGTGTTGAAGAAGACGAGGCGGAAGCGGGTCGTCATCTTCATCGACGAACTCGATCGATGCTCGCCGCCGCAGGTGGTCACGGCGTTGGAAACGTTGCGGACGTTCCTGGAGGTCGAGCCGTGCGTTTTCGTTGTCGCCGCGGACCGTCAGGCGCTGGAGCACGCGCTGACGGAGGCGGCGCGGCAGGCGACGCCGCTCGACTCGGCGAATCCCTACTACAGCGCCGGAAGCGCGTACCTGGACAAGATCTTCCAGTACCAGCTCCCGCTCCCGCCGATCCTCCCGCGCCGGTTGTCGCGCTACGCGCTCGGCCTGATCGAGAAGCGGCAAGGCGTCTGGAGGCGCGTACGCAACCGGCCGGAGCTGGTCAGCGTCCTCATCCCGACGCACGTGCGGAGCCCGCGGCGGGTCAAGGCTCTGCTCAACTCGTTCGCGTTGCTATATCGGCTCGCGCTGAAACGCGCCGCGGTGGGCGTGCTCGACGCCGATGTCGAAGAACGCGTGGCAGAGGTCGCGAAGCTCGCCTGCCTGCGGACGGAGTTCCCGCTGTTCGCCCGCGACCTTCAGCTTGACGCGCGGCTGCCGGACGTCGTGCTCCGCCTGCATCCCGATCCAGACGCCGACCTTACGAGCGAGTACCGCGGGCTGTCAGCGGAGGCGATCGAGCGCGCGAAGGCGTACGCGCAGGAGAAGCTCCCCGTCGATGAGGTGATCGCGCAGTCGCCCGCCGAGCCGGGAGCAGCGAGCGACAGCGAGGCGCCAACGACCGCCGAGGTCGAGGGGAGCCACGCCAAACAGTTGATCCGCTACCTGGAGAAGACGCGCGAGATTGCAAGTCCCGGCCGCGACCTCGTCTATCTCGAAAGCTCCGGTGCTGCGTTCGGGCTCGCGGCCGAGCTCGCGCAGCAGCTCGAAGAGGACGCGATCGACGGGAATTCGCAAGCCGTCGCGGAGGTTGTCCGCGATCTCGATGAAGCGGAGCAGCAGAACGCACTCCGCCTACTGTCGCGGCTCATCGTCGAGGCCGTCGGCATTGAGGCACGAAACGTCGCGAAGGCGCTGTTCGCTGCCATCGCCATCTCAAAGGGTGACCTTGCCCCGGTGGCCGACGACCTGCTGAACGCGCTCGTGACCTACAACACCGGCTACGAGCTGGAGGCGGGTGATCTGGGCGGCGCGTTGGCGCTCGCGCTCTCGCACGACGGCGTTTCGGCGCGGCGCATGCGCGAGGTGGTGCTCGGACGCGACGAACTCGTTGAAGAAAACACGCTTGCAATTCAGGCGCTCGAGAACCTGTCGCCTCTCCGGCGCCACCAGAAGCGGATTGCGCAAGCGCTGGCCGGTCTGCTCGAACGCGATCAGGGAGCCGAGGCCGAGCGTGCTCTTCGCACCGCAGCCGACGCTGACGTGACCGAGCTCGTCGACGCCGTACCGCTGGACGACGCCGACGTCATCAACGGGCTCCAGAGCTTTATCGAGAGCGCGCAGACGAATGGGCGCGGCGACGTGGCCTTCGCAGCGTTCAAGAGATTGGCGATGTCAGACGAAGCCGCCGCTGTCGATGTCGTTGGCGCGCTCGTCGGCTCGTTCGCGCGGATCACCGACCCCGAGGCTGTCGCCGGCATCGCGCGGACGACACACGCCCGCCCGATCACAGAATGGCCAACACGTTTGGGGGCGCTCGATCCCGAGACTGCGAAGACGCTTCTGAACATGGACAAGGCCGTCGATCAGTACGTCACGAAACTCTGGACGGAGCGCACGGCTCCGCCATCCGGAACGCCTCTCCCAGACGAGGACTTCGCAGTGGTGGCAGGCGTGATCGGGCGACTCCGCCCGGCCGAGCATCAGGAAGATCGCGAGCCCCTCGACCTCGTCGCTGGCCTCGGTGTCGCGGCGACGACCGCAGTTATGCCGACGCGCGCGACGCAGTACAACGACCTTTGGGCGCTCGCGGACGCGGGCACGCTGGACACCGACGAGGTCGCGGACTCGATCCTTGACGACCTCGCGCGGACGCTCGCCGCCCCGCGGGCCGCGTCATGGCCGCAGCCGATGGCTGAGCACCTGCTCGAGGCGACCCCGCGAGCGCTCGGCGCAGCGTCGGAGTCCGCCATCGGCCGCTTCGCCGCCGCTGTCGACGCGTGCGGGTGGCTACCACCACCGGTGCCCGAGATCTCTGGCGTCGAAATCGCGTGTGCGCGTCGCACGCGCGCCGCTGGCGTGGAGGCGCCGACGGCGGCGATGCTTCAGGCACTCGTCACGGACGCCAGTGCCGCTGCGTTCGCGGCGCTCGGTCGGTGGATCGATGTGTTCGAGCCGGAGCCGCTCGCGCTCTACCGTCTCCTGTTCTCGCGGTTGCACGGTGGGCGGGCCCTGCCGAACGAGTTGAGAAAGCCGGTTCAGGCCGCGGCAGCCACGTGGTCGCCGGAGCAGAAGGCCGACCTCCTTGAGGACGTCGCGGGCGCTTACACGGAAGGTCAGGTTCACGACACGGTGATTCGCGGCTTCGGCCTCCCCGGCGCCGACGCGGATCGCGCGAGCGCGGCGCTCGTCGACGCGTACCAGGCGACGTCGAACAACGACCAACGCGGCCGCCTACTCGACCTCTGGCAGATCGTGAGCCCAGCGGGGACGAAGGCCGAGCGTCTGCTGGTCGACAGCGTCTTCCTGCCGCTGTTGAAGGGAGGGAAAGGTGCAACGCGGATCGCGCTCGACCACTTCGCGCTCGTCCAGAATGTGTCGACGAATGCGGCACGAGATCGACTCAAGAGCGGGTTCAAGACCGCGGCTTCTGATGCAGAAGATCTAGCGAGGCGCGCCGAGCGGATCGTGAAGAACGCGGGATGGATCTCCGGCAAGCGAAAGTGGTTGCCCTGGAAGTAGGCGCATCCTCGGGCCGCACTGACGGCGGCGTTTTTCTCCTCTAGAACCTCGCGGCTGACTGTGTAACCCTCGTAGCGAGCCCTTTTCCCAAACCCCGAGGAGGCTCACATGAGCGAGGCCATCGCAGTACCGGCGGCAGGCGAGGTTGCCGAACGAGTCCCGGAGGCGGTGGTCGCGGCTCGCGAGCTGAGCCGCCAGTACGGCGAAGGAGACACGGCCGTCCAGGCGCTGCGCGGCGTCGACCTCGAAGTCCAGCGCGAGAAGCTCACGGCGGTCATGGGGCCGTCGGGCTCCGGCAAGTCGACGCTGATGCACCTGCTCGCAGGGCTCGACCAGCCAACCGGCGGCGATGTCTACATCGACGGCACCAACATCACGAAGCTCGGCGACACCGAGCTGACGAAGCTGCGGCGCAAGCACATCGGCTTCATCTTCCAGTTCTTCAACCTGCTCCCGATGCTGACGGCGGAGGAGAACGTCGTCCTACCGCTGTCGATCGCCGGACAGAAGCCCGAAAAACAGTGGCTCGAGGAGCTAATCGGCAAGGTCGGCCTCGCCGACCGGCGCACGCACCGGCCGGCCGAGCTCTCCGGCGGCCAGCAGCAGCGGGTCGCGATCGCGCGAGCGCTCGTTTCGCGGCCGACGGTCATGTTCGCCGACGAGCCGACCGGCAACCTCGACTCGACGACGAGCGGCGAGATCCTCGAGCTGCTCCGCACCATGGTCGAGTCCTACGGCCAGACGACGGTGATGGTGACGCACGACCCGCAGGCGGCGGCGATCGCGCACCGCATCCTCTTCCTCTCCGACGGGCGCATCGTCCGCGACATGGGGTCGTCGGACGCCAGCGATGTGATCGCGGCGATGGACGAGCTCTCTCGGCGATGATCGGGGTCGCCGTCAAAGGGCTGCTCGGGCGCAAGACTCGGGCGCTTCTCACCGCACTCGCGATCATCCTCGGCGTCTCGATGGTGAGCGGCACCTACGTCCTCACCGACACGATCAACAAGGCCTTCCGCGGCGTCTTCCAGAGCACCTACCGGAACACGAGCGTCGTCATCTCCGGGAAGGAAATCGTCAAGGGCGCGGCGAGCGGGAACGCCACCGTCTCCGAGCGGCTGCTCGACCGGGTGCGGGCCGTGCCGGACGTCAAGGCGGCGGCCGGCGGGATCGTCAACTTCGCCGGCACGACCGACCTCGTCAAGCTGATCGGCAAGAACGGCAAGACGATCGGCGGGAACGGCGGTGCGCCGACCTTCGGCTTCGGCCTCGACCCGAGGTACCCGCAGTTCAACCCGATGAAGCTCGTCGCGGGCAAGTGGGCGACCGGGCCGCACCAGGTCGTCGTCGAGCAGGGGACGGCCGAGAAGCACAACCTGCACGTCGGCGGCACGGTCGGCGCCTCGGCCGACGGCCCGACGCAGCAGTTCACGATCAGCGGGATCGCGAAGCTCGGCAACGTGAGCACGATCGGCGCGGCGACGATCGCCGTCTTCGACATCTCGACGGCGCAGAAGCTCCTGCACAAGCCGGGTCAGCTCGACGTGATCTCGATCGCCGGCCGAAGCGGCGTGAGCAACGAGCAGCTCGTGCGCGAGCTCGTCCCGCTCGTGCCCTCGAACGCGCAGGTGGAGACCGGAGAGAAGCAGGGCGACAAGGAGGCGAAGAACATCACCGAGGGCCTCAGCTTCGTGAAGTACCTCCTGCTGGCCTTCGCGGCGATCGCGCTCTTCGTGGGCTCGTTCGTCATCTTCAACACGATTGCGATCACCGTCGCGCAGCGCGCGCGGGAGTTCGCGACGCTGCGGACGCTCGGCGCCTCGCGGCGGCAGGTGCTGCGGTCGGTGATGATCGAGGCGTTCGGGATCGGGCTCCTCGCGGCCGTGATCGGCCTCTTCCTCGGGCTCGCGATCGCCAAGGGGCTGAACGCGATCTTCGTCGCGCTCGGCGCCGACCTGCCGCAGACCGGCACCGTGTTCGCGACGCGGACGGTGGTCGTCTCGCTGCTCGCCGGCGTGATCGTGACCGTGCTCGCCGGCATCTTCCCGGCCGTCCAGGCGACACGGGTGCCGCCGATCGCGGCCGTTCGCGAGGGGGCGGTGCTGCCGCGGTCGCGCCTCTCGCGCTGGTCGGCCTGGATCGCCGGCGTCGTCGTAGTGCTGGCGCTCGCGCTGCTCGCCGACGGGCTCTTCATCGCCAGCGGGATCGTAGGCGTGCTGCTGCCGCTCGCGGTCGGCACGCTGCTCCTGTTCATCGGCGTCGCGCTCGTCTCGGGGCGGCTCGTCAAGCCGTTGGCGGCTGTCGTCGGCTCACCGGCGCGGCGCGTGGGCGGCACACCGGGGCAGCTGGCGAGGGAGAACTCGACGCGCAACCCGGGCCGGACGGCGAACACGGCGGCCGCGCTGATGATCGGGCTCGCGCTGATCACCTTCGTCGCGACGCTCGGCAAGGGCCTCAAGGCCTCGGACGTCGACACGCTGAAGCACCAGGTGCGCTCCGACTACGTGGCCACCGCTGGGAACGGGTTCGATCCCTTCCCGTCGGAGGCCGGCGATGCGCTCGCGAGAGCGCCGGGCGTGACGCTCGCGGCCGCGGCCCGAACCGACAAGGCGCGGATCTTCGGCTCGACGGTGGACGTCGCGGGAATCGGCCCGGCCTTCGCGCGGGTCTACCACTTCGACTGGAAGCAGGGCCCGCACGACCCGCCGCGCGCGCAGGGCGCGCTCGTCACGAAGAGCTTCGCCGACCGCAACCACCTCACCCTCGGCGACCTCTTCACCGTCCGGCCGCCCTCCGGGAAGCGGCTGACCTTCGGCGTGCAGGCGATCTTTGACCCGGGGCAGATGGATCCGCTCTTCGGCGGGATCATGATCTCGCGCGACGCCTTCGACTCCGGGTTCCCGCGGCCGAAGGACCTCTTCGCGTTCGTGAACGTGCGCGGCGGGGCGTCGGACTCGACGACAGCCGCGCTGAAGCGGGCGCTGTCGGGCTTCCCGGACGTGAAGATCCGGACGCGCGACGCGTGGGTGTCGAACCGGGCGCACGGCGTCGACCAGCTGCTCCAGTTCCTGTACGTCCTGCTCGCGCTGTCGGTGATCGTCTCCTTGTTCGGGATGGTGAACACGCTCGTGCTCTCGGTCTTCGAGCGGACGCGCGAGCTCGGGATGCTGCGGGCGATCGGGATGACGCGGCGGCAGGTGCGGCGGATGATCAGGCACGAGAGCGTGATCACGGCGCTGATCGGGGCCGGGCTCGGGCTGCCGCTCGGGCTCTTCCTGGCGGGGCTCGTCACGCAGGGCCTGTCGAGCCAGGGCGTCGGCTTCCATGTGCCCGTGCTGACGCTCGTGATCTTCGCGTTCGTCGCGATCGTCGCGGGGGTGCTCGCGGCGGTCGTGCCCGCGCGGCGGGCGGCGCGGCTGAACGTCCTCCAGGCCTTGCAGTACGAGTAGTCGGTTCTCGCGGCGCCGCATCGTAGGATCGCGCGATGCGGCGCCTCGAGGGCAAGCGGGTCGTCGTCACCGGCGGGACGAGCGGGATCGGCGCGGCGACGTCGCGACGGTTCGTCGAGGAGGGGGCGCGGGTCGTGTCGATCGCGCTCGGAGACGAGGAGGAGGCGGTCGAGGGGCTCGAGGGGGCGCTCGTGGCGGACGTGGCCGATCCGGCCGCGGTTGCTTCGGCGTTCGCGGAGGTGGACGAGCTGCTGGGCGGGCTCGACGTGCTCGTCGCGAACGCCGGGATCAGCGTCCGGCGGCCGTTCGTCGCGGCCTCGTCCGACGAGTGGCGGCGCGTGCTCGCCGTGAACCTCGAAGGCGTGCTCGTGTGTGCGCAGGAGGCGGCGCGGCGGATGGGGGAGGGCGGTGTGATCCTCATGACGGCGTCGACGAACGCGCTCGTCGGCCATCCGCTGTACGCGGACTACAACGCCTCGAAGGCGGGCGTCGTCGCGGTGGCGCGGACGCTCGCGCTCGAGCTCGCGCCCGCGGTGCGCGTGAACTGCGTCTGTCCCGGCTACGTGCTGACGCCGATGCAGGAGGCGGAGTACACGCCCGAGATGCTGCGCGCCGTCGACGCCCGGATCCCGTTGGGGAGGCATGCGCGGCCCGAGGAGGTCGCGGCGCTCTTCGCGTTCCTCGCCTCGGACGAGGCGGCATACATCACGGGCGCGGCGATCCCGATCGACGGCGGCGAGACGGCCGGCGGCCTTGCCAGCCGTGTCGACTAGCGGCGGCATGACCACCGTGGAGAAAGCGACCCCGCCGCGAGCGGAGGCGGGCCCGCCCCGCACAGGAACCCATATGCAGGCGGCCACGGCGGTTCGGGCCGCGCCCGCGACGGACATCGCGCCGCCGGTCACGCCGAATCTCGTGCGGACGCAGGAGGTCGCGACTGCCCGCGGCGCCGGCGCCCGCGCGATCGAGACGCTCGTCTTCCGCGGGCTCTCGACGCCGCTCGCGCTCGTGCTCGTCGTGCTCCAGAGCCGCTTCCTCCACCCGGACGGCCGCGGCGCGTTCGTCCTCGCCGTCCTGACCGTGACGATCTTCTCGCGCCTGCTCGGCCAGCTCGGCGTTGCCGTGACGAGCCGCCGCCGGGAAACCCCCGACCTGCGCGGCCTCGTCCTGCGCGCCTTCGGGATCGCGCTCACGGCCGGCGCCGTCGGGTTCGCGGCGATCGCCGTCTGGGGCGGCCTCACCGCCGGGCTCGGCTTCCGGCTCGCCGCGCTCGCCGGCCTCGCGCTCGTGCCGAACGTGATCTGGCAGACCGTCTCCGGCGTCATCCTCGGCCTCGGCCGGATCCGGCTCTGGAACGTGATCCAGCTCCTGCCGACCGTGCTCACGCTCGTCGGGATGCTCGTCTTCGTCGTGGGGCTCGGGGGCGGCGTGGCGGCGGCGCTCGCCTCCTGGGTCGGCGGGAACGCAATCACGGCGGTCGTCGCTCTCGCGACCACGCGCGACCTCTGGCTTCCGCCCGACGTGCCGCGGCTCGACGACCCGCTCACGATCGCGATCGCCCGCCTCGCTGTCGTGATGGGCGCGGTGCAGGTGGTGAACCTCTTCAGCTACCGCACCGAGCTCTTCATCCTCAACCACTACCAGGGCCGTACCGGCGTCGGCGTCTACTCGATCGCGATGCAGTCGGTGGAGTCGATCTGGCTCGTCGCGGGCGCGCTCGCGACGTCGATCACCGCGCCCGCGCTCGCCGGGGACGACCGGGCCGCGGCCCGGCTCGTCGGGCGGACGGCGGTGAAGGGCCTTCTCCTGACGATCGCGGTCGCCGTGCCCATCGCCGCCGCGGCGCCGCTCGTGATCCCGCTCGTCTTCGGAGACGACTACAAGAAGGCCGCGACGGCGCTCGCGCTCCTGCTCCCCGGCGTGATCCTCTACGCGCCCGTGAGCATCCTCGTCGTCTACCTCTCCGTGCGCCGCGGCCGGCCCGGGCTGAGCCTGATCGTCTCGGTCGCCGGGATGGTCCTGACGGCCGGCGCCGCAGTCGTCCTCGTGCCGCGCCTCGGCGGCTCGGGCGCGGCCGTCGCGAGCTCGATCGGCTACGCCGGCGGCGCCGTCCTCACCTGGTGGTTCTTCGCGCGCCTCGCGCGGGCGCGGCTGGCTCAGCTCGCCTGAATCAACCGGAGCAAGACGTCCACGACCTGCGGGTCGAACTGCGACCCGGCGCCCTCGCGGAGCCGGCGCACCGCCTCCTCGAGCGGGAGCCCGCTGCGGTACGGGCGCTCGGTCGTCATCGCATGGAAGGCGTCGCAGACGAAGATGATCCGCGACTCGAGCGGGATGGCGTCGCCCGCCAGCTTGTCGGGATAGCCGGCGCCGTCCCAGCGCTCGTGGCAGTGACGGACGATCGGCCGCACCGCGGCGAGCTCGTCGATCGGCGAGAGGATCCGCTCGCCCCACTCGGGGTGCTGCTCGACGAGCGCCCGCTCCTCGGCCGTCAGCGGTCCGCGCTTGCGGAGGATGCTCGTCTCGACGCCGATCTTGCCGATGTCGTGGAAGAGCGCGCCCAGCTCGAGCTGCTCCATCCGCTCGGGCGCGAGGCCGATCTCCTCCGCGACCCGCACCGCGACCTCCTTGATCTCGCGCGCGTGCGTGGACGTGTAGCGGTCGTTCGCCTCGGCCGCGTTCGCGAGCGCCTCGACGGTCGAGAACATCGTCCGCCGCAGGCTCGCGAAGCTCGTCGCGTTCGCGAGCGCGAGCTTCGCCTGGTGCGAGAGCCCGGCAAGGAGCCGGAGCCGCTGCGGCGAGAAGCCGTCCTCGCCGTCGGGCGCGTTCACCGTCAGGCAGCCGTGGCGGTCGTCGAGCCGGAACGGCGCAATCGCGAACGCCGCGCTCGTCAGCTCGGCGGGGACGCCCTCGAGCGCCCTCAGCTCGTCGGCGCTGAACACGCGCAGCTCCGCGCTCCCGAGGAAGTCGCCGGCGGCGGCCGCGGGAATACGCACGTCGCGGAGGCGGTTCTCGGCCTCCGGCTCGTAGCCGTGGCAGGCCACCGGACGCAGGTCGGCGTCCGCCGTGTCCTGGAGCCAGATCGAGCCGCGCGGAGCGTCGAGGAAGGCCGTCGCGAGCCCGGCCACGAGCCCGAGCACGTCGTCGAGCTCGTCGACGGTCGCGACCTCGCGGCTGAAGGTGAGGAGCGCGTTCGCGACCTCGAGCTGCTCCTTCGCGTTCGCCGCTTCGCGCCGCGCCGTCTCGTAGAGGCGCGCGTTCTCGACCGCGACCGAGGCGTGGCTCGCCAGCACCTCGAGGACCCGCACGTCGTCGTCGGGGAACTGGTCGGCGCCGAGCTTCGAGACGACGATCGTGCCCGTCACGCGCCTGCCGTAGCGGAGCGGCACCGCGAGCAGCGACTCGTCGACGACCTCGGTCCCCGGCACGACCTGCGCGAACTCGCAGTCGCGCGCGTTGCGGACGAGGAGCGTCCTGCCCTCCCTCGCGGCTGTGCCCGTGATGCCCTCGCCGACGCGGCAGGAGAGGTTCGCGAGGCCGCGGGTGCAGTCGTCACAGTCGTCGCCGCGGAAGCCGATCGGCCGCAGCTCCTCGCCGTCCAGAACGTAGACGCGGCAGTTGTGGTAGTCGATGAGCTTCCGCAGCTCGTCGGTCACGGCGGCGCCGATCTCGGTCAGCTCGTTGAGCCGGTTGAGCTGGCCGCCGAGGCGCTGGAGCATCTTCAGGTGGGCGATCGAGCGGAGGTCGCGCTCCGCGACGCCGTCTGCCTGCGGCCGCTCGGCGTCGGTCTCGCTGAAGACGAGACTCGCCCGACCGCCGCGCGCCTTGACCGTCATCATCGCCGCCTCCGCCGAGGCGATCAGCTCGCGCGCGTTCATCCCGTGGGCGGGCGCGGAGGCGATCCCGGCCGAGACGGAGAGCAGCCCGATCGTCGGGAACGGCTCCCGTGCGAGGCGCCGGTGGAGGCGATCGACCACCTGCACGGCGGCCGCGGCGTCGCAGGTCGGCATGATCACGGCGAACTCCTCGCCGCCGACGCGGCAGAGGACGTCGGAGAGGCGGAGCTCGGTGCGGAGCAGGTCGGCGAACGCGACGAGCACCTCGTCGCCGGTTCCGTGGCCGTGGACGTCGTTCACGCGCTTGAACTCGTCGAGGTCGAGCATCGCCACCGCCACCGCCTCGCCGGAGCGGTTGGCGCGGACGAGCTCTGCCCGCAGGCGATCGTGGAAGTAGCGGTGGTTGAAGAGGCCGGTGAGGGAGTCGGACTGCGCCTGGAGCTCGAGGCGCGCGCGGGTTTGCGCGTTGTCGAAGGCGAGCGCGACCGCGTCGCCGAAGCGCTGCGCGAGCTCGAACTCCTCCTCGGTGAAGGCGGCGTCCTCGCCGAGGCGGTAGATGTTGAGCGCGCCCTCGACCTGCGCGCGGGCGATCAGCGGGATGCACATGAGCGCCTCCGGCTCGCCCGGCGGCGTGCCGGGAACGGTCTTGCTGCGCGGGTCGGTGTGCGCGTCGTTCGTCAGCACCGCCGTTCGGTTCAGCGTCGCCCAGCCGGTGATCCCCTCGCCGAAGGCGAGGCGCGAGCCGAGGATCTGGTCTGCCCAGCGGTCGCGCGCGTAGACGGCGACGAGCTCGCGCCGCGGCTCCTCGGTCTCGTAGACGGTCAGCGTGTCGTAGGGGACGAGCTCGCCGAGCGTGGCGGCGACCTGCTCGAGAAGCGCGTCGAGCTCCTGCTCGGCGAGGAGCTGGTGGAAGACGTCGGCGAGGCGCTTGTACGACTCGATGCCGCCCGGACTCGGCGTCGGGGGTGGGACAGCCCGAAGGGGGCTCAGCTGCCGCGCGGGTTGGGACATGCCGCACAGGAAACATCGCGTTGTGCGGCCTGTTACGACATCCCGCGATTGGGGGTTGAGTCGCGCAGCCGCCGCCGGTACAGCACGTGCGGCAGGGCCGCCCACTCGATGTCGCGCTCGTAGCGGAAGCCGGTCTTCTCCATCACGCGCCGTGAGGCGAGGTTGTGCGGCAGCGTGAAGGCGACGATCTCCTCGAGCCCGAGCCGCTCGCGCGCGACACGCACGAGTGCCGCGGCCATCTCGGTCGCGATCCCGCGCCCCCACCAGGCGGCGGCGACGCGGTAGCCGAGCTCGACCTCGTCGCGTCCCTCGATCCGAACCCGCCGGAGCGCCGCGGTGGCCATCGGCTCGCCCTTCTCTCGGGGGTGGAAGACCCATGGGCCGAAGCCGTTTCGCGCCCAGTGCTCGAGCCCCGCCCGCAGCTGCTCCCACGTCTCGTTCTCCGAGCGCAGGCCGCCGAGCGTCGCCATGACGTCGGGGTCGCTGTCGAGCTCGCGCAGCACCTCGAAGTGCTCCTCGCGGAGCCGCTCCCCGAGCAGCCGCTTCGTCTCGACTCGCTCCGTCACCTCAATAGGATCGCCGAGCGATACCCGCTCGAGGGGAGGCGCGCCTTGGGCCCTTTCGGACAAGGGCCCGAGACCTCGCCCTCGTCGATCCGAGCGCCGGTCCGCGGCCGAGTCAAGCGCTGGGCCGTTCGCTCGTCCAGCCGCGGCTGACAACGAGGCGCCTCCAATGGGGGATTCGCAGTTCCCCAATTCGGGTCAGGCCGAGCCCCGGGATATCCCCGATTCACAGGATGTGCATATCGTTCGCGGATGGTGGCTCCGCGGCGAGTCGGTGGTGCGTCCGCGGTCCACGCGTTCGCTGCTCTCTCTCGCCGCGTGCTCGGCCCTCGCCGGCACGCTCGCGGCGGGTTCGGCCGCGCACGGTGGTGATCCGACGCTCATCCACTCGTGCGTGAACTCGGCCGGCGCAATCCGCATCATCAAGCCGAACGGGGTCTGCCGTCGCAAGGAGACTCCGCTCGACTGGAGCAAGGCAGGCCGCGGTCCGACCGGCCTTCAGGGGCCTACGGGCGCCCGGGGCCCGACAGGTAGTCGCGGGCCGACGGGCGCGCAAGGGCCGACCGGGGAGCACGGCGCGACCGGAGATCGCGGACCGGCCGGGCGGGACGGCGCGGCCGGCGCGCAGGGTCCCACCGGCGCGCGCGGGCCAACGGGAGCACGCGGCCCGACGGGCGCGGCCGGGGCCACCGGTGCGCCGGGGGCGCAAGGCGCGACCGGCGCCCGCGGCGCGACCGGCGCGCAGGGCGCCACGGGCGCTACCGGATCTCGCGGCCCGACAGGCGCGAGCGGCGCCACGGGTGCGAGAGGCGCGACCGGTGCGAAGGGTTCGACTGGCGCGAAGGGCACGACCGGCGCAAAAGGCCCCACCGGCGCGAGGGGAGCCACCGGGGCGACTGGGGCCACGGGAGCGAAGGGAGCGACAGGTGCCCGAGGACCGACCGGCGCACGCGGCCTGACCGGGGCGAAAGGTGCCACCGGCGCGAAGGGCTCGACCGGCGCGAAGGGCGCGACTGGTGCGAAGGGAGCCACCGGGGCGGCTGGCGCGACGGGTGCGAAGGGAGCGACGGGTGCGCGCGGCCCGACGGGCGCACGTGGCCCGACGGGTGCGCGGGGCCCGACGGGCGCGAAGGGCGCAACGGGTGAGAGGGGCGCCACCGGCGCGAAGGGTGCTACCGGCGCGAAAGGTTCGACAGGCGCGAAGGGTGCGACCGGCGAGAAGGGTTCGACCGGCGCGAAGGGAGCCACCGGTGCGGCTGGCGCAACGGGAACGAAGGGAGCGACCGGCGCCCGCGGGCCGACAGGAGCGCGCGGCCCGACCGGAGCCACGGGCCCGACGGGCGCGAAGGGTGCCACTGGCGCCAAGGGCGCAACAGGTGCGCGCGGCGCAACAGGTGCCAAAGGCGCCACAGGCGCGAACGGCATGACGGGTGCCAAAGGCGCCACCGGTGAGAAGGGCGCAACGGGCGCGAAGGGCGCAACTGGAGCGAAGGGCGCGACCGGTGCGAAGGGCGCGACCGGAGCGAAGGGCGCCACAGGTGCGCGGGGTCCGACAGGCGCTCAGGGTCCGACGGGAGCGAAGGGCGCCACGGGCGCGCAGGGTGCAACGGGTGCCAAGGGGGTGACCGGTGCCAACGGCGCGACCGGCGCGAAGGGTGCCACGGGCGCGCAGGGAGTGACTGGCGCGAAGGGCACGACCGGAGCGAAGGGCACGACCGGAGCAACGGGCGCAACTGGTCCTAAGGGCGCGACGGGTGCGCGGGGCCCGACCGGTGCGCGGGGCCCGACAGGTGCTCAGGGTCTGACGGGCGCGAAGGGTGCTACGGGCGCGCAGGGTGTGACTGGCGCGAAGGGCGCGACCGGTGCGAAGGGCGCGACGGGCGTGAACGGTGCCACGGGCGCGCAGGGTGTGACTGGTGCCGAGGGTGCGACGGGCGCGAAGGGTGCTACGGGCGCGCAGGGTGTGACTGGCGCGAAGGGCGCGACCGGTGCGAAGGGCCCGACCGGTGCGAAGGGTGCGACCGGTGCGCGGGGCCCGACAGGTGCTCAGGGTCCGACAGGCGCCAAGGGTGCCACGGGCGCGAAGGGTGCCACGGGCGCGCAGGGTGCGACCGGAGCAAAGGGTGCAACCGGTCCTAAGGGCGCGACGGGCACTAAGGGTGCTACGGGCGCGCAGGGTGTGACCGGAGCGAAGGGCACGACCGGAGCGAAGGGCACGACCGGAGCAAAGGGTGCGACCGGAGCAAAGGGTGCGACCGGAGCAAAGGGCGCGACCGGTGCGCGGGGTCCGACAGGTGCTCAGGGTCCGACGGGCGCGAAGGGCGCCACGGGCGCGCAGGGTGCGACCGGTGCGAAGGGTGCGACCGGTGCGAAGGGCGCGACCGGTGCGCGGGGTCCGACAGGTGCTCAGGGTCCGACCGGCGCGAAGGGCGCGACCGGCGCGAAGGGTGCCACGGGCGCGAAGGGGGCAACTGGTGCGAAGGGTGCGACCGGCGCGAAGGGTGCGACCGGCGCGAAGGGAGTGACGGGCCCCAAGGGCGCGACCGGCCCCAAGGGCGCGACCGGCGCAAGAGGACCTACCGGGGCCAAGGGCCCGACCGGCGCGAAGGGCACAACGGGGGCGAAAGGCGCGACCGGCGCGCTTGGCGTGACGGGCGCGAAGGGCGCCACGGGCGCTCGCGGTCCCACTGGCGCGCGAGGCCCCACGGGGACACGCGGCCCGACGGGAGCCAAGGGAGTGACGGGCGCCAAGGGAGCGACCGGCGCGAACGGCACGGACGGCAGCCGCGGTCCGACGGGGGCGAAAGGCGCGACCGGTGCGAAGGGCCCGACCGGCTCGAAGGGCCCCACCGGTGCCAAGGGCGCGACGGGCGCAAAGGGCGCGACCGGCGCGAAGGGAACGACAGGCGCCAAGGGAGCGACAGGATCGCGAGGCCCGACCGGTCCGTCGACGAGCGCGTCGATCGTCCAGGACGGCGCCGGCGCCAACACCGCGAGCAACCCGAACGCCGGCACGACCTTCAGCGACACCGCCACCTGCACCGGCGGCAAGGTCGTCCTCGGCGGCGGCGGTCAGATCACCGCGACCGGCCAGCGAGAGCGCACGGCGATGCTCGAGTCCTATGCGAGCAGCTCCACCGTCTGGACGGTCGTCGGCATCGTGACGACCACGATGACCGGCTCGAACACCGCCCGCGCGACGGCGTACGCGATCTGCGGCAACCCGTAGCCCGATAGAGTCGCGGCGTGGACACGCGCGAAGCGGCCGAGCGCTGGCGCGTCACGTGGGAACGCTGCTGGCAGACGCACGAGCCGGACCCGATCGTCGCGCTGTACGCCGACGGCGCGTACTTCCAGACGCATCCGTTCAGGGATCCACAGACACCACGGGACTACATCGAGCCGACGCTCGCGGCGGAGGAGTCGGCCACCTGCCGGTTCGGGCAGCCGCTCGTCGACGGCGACCGCGCGGCCGTCGAATGGCACGCAGAGACGGTGCTGAAGGACGGCGGACGCGAGAAGCTCGCCGGCGTCTCGCTGCTTCGGTTCGACGCGGACGGCCTCGTCGTCGAGCAGCGCGATTTCTGGACCCTCTAGCCCACCGCCTCGACCCAGTCGAGTCGCCGGCCGCACAGTGAACGGGCGGCCGAGGGCGCCACACCGACGAGCCGGCGCGACTCGACGGGCGCCACGACGAGCGGGCCGAGCGGGAACGGCGCGACGCCGTGCGTCCCAGGGCGCCAGCCGCCGCCGGCGTACCGCAACGCCACCGTGTGGTCGCCGCCGCCCAGCCTCAGCGAGCCGAGCTCGACGTACTGCCCCGACCACTCGAGCTGGTGCCGCGCGGAACCGACCGGCCGCCCGTCGACCGTAGCCGAGGCGCGGCCGAGGAACGAGCCGCCGACCCAGATCTCGTAGCGCCCGGGCGTCGCGTGGAACCGCGTCTCGAGCGACGAGCCAAGGAGCGGGAACACGGCCACATGCGCCCGCGGGACGCCAACGAGCCGCCGCACGCCCGCCAGCTCCGTCATGCCGAGCACCTCGCGGCAGCGCGGAACCGCGCCAGCGTCGGTCTCCGTCCCGAGCGGAAGGTGCTGGAGGATCCGCGGCGTCCCCGGCCGGAGCTGCCAGACCTCGTACCAGTGCCGCCGCTCGACGAGCCGGTAGGCGGACGGCGGGCGGCTCGCGACGGGCGAGCGGCGCAGGACGAGGATCGGGTAGACCTCGATCGCGTCGAGCCGGAAGCGGTCGATGTCCGCGTAGGCGAGCGGCTGGAGCGGCTGGTTCGAGCGGAGCGGGATGATGTGCCGCCGGAGCTCGGAGGTGCCCTCCGCGTCGAGCCGGCGGAGGAAGTGGCGGGCGCCGTACGGCTCGAACTCCGTCATCAGCGCCGGCCCCTGGCCCGCGTACCGCTTGCCGATCGCCTCGAGCTCGGCGAGGCGGTCGCGCGGCGCGAGCGAGACCTCGCGGTAGGCGAGGACGTTCGACCATGCGACGCCGCCGACGACTGCGGCCGCGAGCACCGCTCCTTCCACCCGCCGGCCCGCGAGCACGAGCGCCGCCGCGGCGACGAGCGCGAGCAGCACGAACGCGGGCGAGGCGCTCGCGAGCGCCTTTCCCGCCACCCACGGCGAGCCGGCCTCGTAGAGGACGACCGCGCCGAGCAGCGCGCCGGCGGCGTAGAGGAGCGTCTCCCACGAGCCGTTCCGCCAGGCCCACGCGAGGCCGGCGGCCGCCGCGAGGAAGACGACCGCGACGAGGACGTGCGTCGGCGCGAGGTCGTGCGGCGGGCGGCGGAAGTCGCCGTTCGGCCAGATCCCCGCGACCTGGATGAAGCGGAGCGGCCCGATCAGGTTGCCGAGCTCGGTGTCGCTCGTGAAGGCACCTGTGTGGCCCAGCCACGTGAACGCGGCCGCGATCGGCGGGATCGCGAGGACGACGCCCGCAACCGCGAAGACGGCCACCGCGCGCACGGCGAAGGCGTCGCCGCGCCGGAGGACGACGAGCACGAGGGCCGGCAACAGAAGCGCGAGCCAGAGCGCGCCGCCGAGGCTGAGCACGCCGACGACCGCCGCCGCGGCGGCGGCGAGCGGGATCGCCGCGCGCGCCGACCCATCCTCGAGGAGCGGCGCGACGCAGGCGGCGAGGACGACGACGAGGACGGCGGTCGCGAGCTCCTTGATCCCGCCCCAGAGCGAGTAGCCGAAGAGGATCGCGGGCTGGGCGGCGACGAAGGCGATCGCGGCGCGGAGCGGCCGAGAAGCGACAGCGCGGCTCGCGAGTGCGTAGAGCGCGAGCGCGAGGATCCCGCCGAGTAAGGCGAGGTACGGCTGCCAGAGCCAGGCCGGATCGATACCGACGAGGCGCTGGACGACGCCGAGCGGCGCGAACGAGCCGACGGGATAGCCGTAGGCGAGGCTCGTGTGCAGCGTCGCCTCGTAGGTCGAGGGGGCAAGGCCGGAGAGGTCGCGGCCGTGCGACTCGATCCGGTCGAGCATCGCGAGGTACGTCGCGGTGTCGTCGAGCTTGATGTAGCCGTCGAAGGTGGCGCGGCCGGAGAGGACCGTGGGGGCGGCATAGACGAGGTAGGCGCCGAGCCCGGCGGCCGATCCCCAGCCGTCGATCGCGAGCGCGCGGCGCAGCCCGAACGCGAGGCCGACGACGGCGAGGGCGACGACGAGCGGCGCCGCCAGGATCGCGGCGCCGCCGGAGAGGGTCGGGAACTGCGAGGCGCAGACGACGAGCGCGAAGCCCACCGGGACGAGGAGCGTCCACGGGAGCCGCGTGCCGGCGGCGACCTCGAGCAGCAGGCCGCAGCCGAGCGCGAGCACGCCCAGGACGAGCGGCACGAGCACCCAGGCGGCGAGGAGCGTCAGGAAATCGGACGAATCGCGCCGCTTCGCACGAGCTTTCGGGCGCGGGTCGGGTTCGGGTCGTAGACCTCGATCTGGTAGTTCGAGCCGGGATAGGCGACGTAGACGTTCGTCGCGCCGGTGCGGCTGTAGATCGCCAGGCCGCTGCGCGGGGCCTTGAACGTGACGTCGCCGGAGGCCTTCGCGGCCTTCTGAAGCGCCTTGTAGGCGCTCGGGACGGCGTACGTGCCGACGAAGAGGACGTTCCGACGGCTGCCGACCCGCACGCCCTTCGGGAGGTAGCGGATGAAGGTGCGGCCGTTCGAGCTCTGCGTCAGCTCGTACGTGACGCCTCGCTTGGGGCCGGCCCAGTAAACCGGGCGCGCGCGGGCGATGACGCGCAGCTTCGCGACGGTCGCAGCGACCGGCCCGAAGGTGCGGACAGGTTTCGTGACCGCCGGCGGCGGGGGAGTCGGTGTCGCGGCGGGCTTCGACGGCGAGTTGTCGTTCCCGCGCACGAGGAGCCAGACGACGAACGCGATCGCGAGCGCGAGCGCGACGACGGCGCCGATCCGGATCGGGCCCTGGCGCGCTCGCCAGGCGGAGGTCGTGCCGTTGGCCATCACGTCAGGGTAGTCAGTTCGCGGCGGGCGCTAAATGTCTTTCTCAGCCATGTTCGAGCTCGACGCCGAGGGCCTCGAGATCCTCGATGCCGCCGTCGGCGACGTGGACGACGTCGTCGACACCGCCCCGGCCCAGGAGCGAGACGGCGAGCGAGCTGCGGTTGCCGGCCGAGCAAGCGACAGCGAGCGTCTGGTCGCGCGGGAGGCCGGCCGGCGGCCCGTCGCGGAGCTCGTGGTAGGGCACGTGGATCGACCCCTCGACGTGCCCCTCCTCCCACTCGTCGTCCTCGCGCACGTCGAGGAGCGTCACGTCTCCGGAGCGGAGCCGCTCGGCGAGGCCTTCCGGGTCGATCGCGGGCGTCGAGGCGGTGGGGAGATCGGCCGCTTGCCACGCCGCGATCCCGCCCGCGACGAAGCCGCGCAGGCTGCGGAAGCCGACGGCCTCGAGCTGACGGGCCAGCGTCCGCGCGTCGTCGTCGCTCGCCGCGAGGACGACGATCTCGGCTTCCGGCTCGAGCACCCACGCGGCGCGAGTGCCGACGCCGGTGTGCGTCTGCGTGACGCTGATCGAGCCCGGGACGTGGACGGCGTCGAACTCGCGCGGGTCGCGGCCGTCGACGAGCGTCGCGCCTGCCTCGAGGAGTTGCCGTGCCCGCGCGGGGGCGAGCGGCTCCAGCGTGCTGGGCTCGGTGACGAGCGGCCCGCGGTTCAGCTCGACGATCCGCTCGAAGTTCGGCGGCTGCGGGGCGAGGTTGCCGGTCAGCTCGCGGACGAACTCGTCCTCCTCCTCGATCCGGAGCAGCGGGTTGAAGCGGCGCTCGAAGCCGAGCGTCGAGCCCGGCTTCTCGCTCATCCCCGCGCCGCCGCAGAGCGAGCCGCCGACGTGAGCCGGCCAGACCTCGAGGAAGTCCTCGTGCTCCAGCAGCCGCCGGAGCGAGCGGTGCAGGTCGCGGGCGCCCTCCTCGGGCTCGACGGCCAGGTCGGGCCGCGCCACGTCGCCGACGAAGAGCGAGTCGCCGGTCAGGACGAGCCACGGGCTCTCGTCGCGGCTTCCGTCCTCGACGAGGAACGCGAGGTGCTCGGGCCGGTGGCCGGGCGTCCGGACGGCGGTGACGCGCGCCTCCCCGACCTCGATCGTCGTTCCCTCCTCGAGCGGCTCGTGGTCGTACTCGGCTTCGGCCTCGCGCGAGACGTGGAGCGTCGCCCCGGTCGCGGCCGCGAGCCGCCCGCGGCCGGAGAGGTGGTCGGCGTGGTTATGGGTCTCGAGCACGTGCCGGATCTGGAAGTCGTGCTCGCGCGCGAGGTCGAGGTACTCCTCGATCTCCCACTTCGGGTCGACGACCGCCGCTTCGCCACCGTCGGCGACCACGTACGAGGCGCAGCCGAGATCCTCGTGCAGCACCTGCCGGAAGAACATCTAGGCGCGTGGACCGCGCGCCTCGAGCCGACGAAGGCGCCCGCGTGCTCGGTCGGCGAGGTCGTCGGCCCGCCGCGCGCTGGCCTCGTTCCCGAGCCTGCGCTCGTGCGCGGCGTGCTCCTTCTGCAGCTGGACGGCCTGTTCGTGGACCTCGCGCGCGCTGACCGGCCATTTGCCGACGTCCATAGCCCGAGTGGTCATGCCCGCTCCTGCCCGACCGAACCCTCTTCGAGCCGCCGGCGCCACGCTTTCCCCGCGGCGCGTCCCTCCGGCGTCGCGAGGAAGTGCTCGAGCGGCACGTGGACGAACCCGGCGCGCGCCTCGGCCAGCGACTCGTCGCCGTCGAAGAGCTCGCCGCGGACGCGGATGAGGCGCCCGCGGCTCGACTCGACCGTCGCCCTGACGAGGAGCTCCGTGTTGATCGGCACCGGATGGCGGTAGCGGACGAAGATCCGCGCCGTCACCGTCGGGAACCGGTACCACGTGGCGAGGAGCCCGCAGGCTTCGTCGAGGACGGCCGAGACGAGGCCGCCGTGGACGATTCCACGCCCGCCCTGATGCGTCTCGTCGAAATGGAGGTACGCCTCGTAGAGCTCGCCTCCCTCCACCTCGGGAGGCGGCAGCCTGAGCCCGAAGGGCGTGTCGCCGCAGCCCCAGCAGGCGGGGTCGTGGTGCGGCGGGATCTCCGCCCGGCTCACCGCAACCCGCCGCGCTCGTGGTGGGCGCGGAAGAAGTTCTCCGAGCCGGCCGTGGCCATCGCGGCCGAGGCCGACAGCTCGAGGGCCAGAGTCGCCGCAGCGACGATCTGGGCGAAGCGGTAGACCTTGCCGGGGCCGGCGCAGCCCAGCAACCCAAGCCAGGTGCGGGCGTAGGGGAGGCCCGTGCCGCCGCCGACGGTCGCGACCTCGAGCCCGGGGAGCCGCAGCGCGACGTGGAGGCCGCCGTCGACCCTGCGACCCGTCCCGTGCGCCATCGAGCTCGTCCCGACCATGCCGAGGTCCTGGCCGGTGGCCGCGAAGATCGCCGCGATCGCCGAGGCCGGCGTGAACGCGACCGACTGCATCCCGGAGGCGACGGCACCATGGGTGCCGGCCCAGGAGAGCTCGAGCAGGTCGTCGACCGTCGTCCGCAGCACCCGGCGCACGGCGTCCTCGGTGAGTGTCGCCTCCGCGAGCACCGTCTTCCCGTGCCCCGACTGGAAGTACTCGTAGGACGGCTTCTTGTCGCCGCCCATGTTCGCCTCGAGGATCGCCCGCTCGGGCCGCACCGGCGCGCGCTCCAGCACGAAGCCCATGTTCAGGAGGTACGCGTTCCGGGTCATCATGTTCGCGCCCACCGCGTCCCCGGTCGTCCAGCGCCAGAGGACGTGGCACATCGGGCCGACGACGTGCGTCTTCGCCTCGCGCAGCTTCGCGAAGCGGGAGCGCGAGGGGTCGTCGAGGCCCTCGAGCCAGGCGCGAGCGGCGTCGACCTCCACCTCGATCCAGCGCGCGAGCTCGACGGCCTCCTGCGCGTCGCGGCAGACGAAGCACGAGGCGCGGGTGATCCGGTCGGCGAGCACGAAGGTGCGGAAGCCGCCCGACTCGGCCGCCGCCCGCGCGCCGCGGTAGAGGGAGTCGGAGAGCCCGCCCTCGGTGTGGGCGAGCGGGACGAAGACGTCGTCCTCGGCGCGGCCGCGCTCCTCGACCCGGCCTTCCGGCTCGGTCAGCTCGTACTCGCCGAGCGAGATCCGGAGCGGCCCGACGACCGCCACCGGCGTGACGGCGACACCGGTCAGGGACTCCTGCGCCCCCGCGAACGGCGCAAGGTCGTGCGCCGTCACCTCGCCGTCGAGCCCGAGCGTCTCTTGGCGGGCGCGAATCGACGCCGGATCGTTGCGACGGGGCCACTTGCGCGCCTCCACGCAGGGAGCTTAGTGCCGCACGCCTCGTACGATCTGCCGATGCCAGCGGGTCGACCGGTCATTGCAGACGAGCCGCGGGCCGAGCCCGCGGCTCTGACATCGGCACCGCAAGCGGTGCCTCAGGCGGGATAATCCCGCGGATGGCCATTCCGGAGACCACGCAGACGGAGGCGCCGAGCCGCGAGGCGTATGCGGGCGTCGTCCGGTTCTACGAGCTCGCGAAGAAGCAGGAGTGGCAGGTGCGCGACCTCCCGTGGGGCGAGGTGCCGCCCATCCCGGAGACGACGAAGGGGACGCCGCAGAAGCGCGCGCGCCGGCTCGACGTCTGGCGCTCCGTCGTGACGCAGCAACTCCAGGCCGACGAGCTCGCGTGCGAGATGTCGTCGCAGCTCCTGAACCTCGCTCCCGAGCCGGAGGCGAAGCTCTACTACTCGACGATGGTGCAGGACGAGTCGCGCCACACCGAGGCGTGGCTGAAGCTGGCGGCGGAGGCCGGCGGGACGAGCGAGCGCGACCCGCACCTCGACGAGCTCGCCCACCAGGTCCTCGAGGCGGACACGCTCGAGGAGAAGGTCTTCATGATGCAGGTCTTCTACGAGCGGCTGATCATCGGGCGGTTCCGGCTGATCGCGCGATCCTCGCGCGGCACGGTGCTCGAGGATCTCTGCAACCGGCTCACGGTCGACGACGGCATCCACCACGGAGCCGGGGTCGCCTACGAGCGCGTCCTGCTCGAGACCGCGTCCGAGAAGACGAAGCAGAAGCTCGTCGACGCGGCGAACCGCCTGCTCCCGGTCTTCGTCGCCCATGCGCTCTGGCGGCCGCGCGAGCGCGCCTGGATCACGCGCGCGATGGAGGCCCGCGACATGGAGCGGCTGCGCGAGGACATCGACCTCGGCGTCCGGCTCGCCGGCTCGCTCGGCGTCGACGTCGGCCATATCCAGCTACCTGTCGGTTGATGACGGCGACGCCGCTGGACGGGCGCGCGCTCGCCGCGAAGGTGCGCGCCGCCGTCAAGGAGGAGGTGGCGGAGCACGGCGGCCTGAAGCTCGCCACCGTCCTCGTCGGCGACGACCCGGCCTCGCACCTGTACATCGGGCTCAAGCACAAGGCGGCCGAGGAGGTCGGAATCGAGCCGCTCGACCTCAGGCTCCCCGCGGACATCGCGGAGGAGGAGCTGCTCGACGTCCTGCGCGAGCTGAACGACGACGACGAGGTGGACGGGATCCTGCCGCAGCTCCCG
>DASQWB010000036.1:0-38693 GCA_035640455.1 Gaiellaceae bacterium
GAGCTCGCGGAGCTCGACGAGGAACTGCTCCTCGCGCTCCTTCGGGTAGCGGACGCCGAGGTCGGCGAGGCGGCGCGGCAGCGCGTCGACGTTCTCGTTCGCCGCGTCGATGAAGAGCCGCGTCAGCTTCGTCATGTCGTCCTCGGTCAGGTTCCCGGCGAGGCCGAAGTCGACGAGGCCGATGCGGTCGGTGCCCTCGAGGACGAGGATGTTGGCCGGGTGCGGGTCGCCGTGGAAGAACCCGTCCCGGAAGATCATCGTCATCCACGTCTCGGTCATCCGGTAGGCGAGCTCGCGCCGCTCCTCCACGGGGACGACGTCGGGGTCGAGGTCGGCGACCTGCGTCCCGTCGAGGAATTCGAGCGTCAGGACGCGCGGGCGCGTGTAGCTCCAGTACACGCGCGGGATGCGGACGTGCGGGTGGCCGGCGAAGTTTCGGCGGAAGGCCTCTGCGTTCCGGCCCTCGAGGCGGTAGTCGAGCTCCTGGCGGATCGAGCGCGCGAACTCGTCGACGAGGGCCCGGGCGTCGATGAAGTCGAAGGCCCGGACGCGCTCCTTGGCGATGCGCGCGGCCTGGTAGAGGAGGGCCAGGTCGGCCTCGATCTGCCGCGGCGCTCCGGGGCGCTGCACCTTGACGGCCACGCGGCGCCCGTTCGGCAGCACGGCGCGGTGGACCTGGCCGATCGAGGCGGCCGCGATCGGCACCGGCTCGAAGTCGAGGAAGAGCCGCTCGAGCGAGAGCCCGAGGTCGGCCTCGATCACCTGCTCGGCCTGCTCGAACGGGAACGGGCGCACGTCGTCCTGGAGGCCGCGCAGCTCCGCGATGATGTCCGGAGGGAGCACGTCGGGCCGCATCGAGAGCAACTGCCCGAACTTCACGAACGTCGGGCCGAGCTCGTCGAGCGCCTCGCGGAGCGCGCGGCCGCGCTGGCTCGGCTGCCCGTCGAGCGCAGCCGTCCGGTCGCGCCACGGCAGGAGGTCGGTCAGCCGGTGGCGCTCGAAGACGTAGCCGAAGCCGTGGCGGACGAGGACCTGCGCGATCTCCGAGAGCCGGCCGAGGTTCCGCGTCGCAGGGCGGGCCATGCGGTCAGTATGACGACGCTGTTTGTCGCGGACCGGGCGCGAAGGGCTACGGAGGCGGCTGGATCGCTGTCGGCTCCTCCGTGCGCTCGAGCAGCCGCAGCCGGTGCTCGAGCTGCGCCACACGGAGCTCGAGCTCCTCGTACTCCTCCCGAGGAACGAGGCCGAGCTGACGGAATGCGCCGTGGAGGCTCGCTCCCGTTCGCTCACCGACTCGGACGGCGTCGCCGCGCCAGCGCGAGACCAGGTCGCGGACGAACGCGCGCGCCTCGTCGCGCCGCATGCCGCCGCGCTCCGCGAGCTCGTCGGCGAGCGCGTCCGCCTTCTCCGCGGTCAGCGAGACGGCACCCACCGCCGCGAGGGCGAGCTGCTCCGCGACCTCGAGGACGCCCTCAGAGCTCATTTCGGACCGAGACACGCGCTGACCGGGTGCGATGGGCGAGTGCGAGCCAAGGACGCAGGGAGCGTTCGTAGCCGGAGGCTACGGGCGCGAGCGAGGACGCAGGATCGCGCCGCCCAGCGCGGCCGGGCAGCCCGTGGCTCGGTTCGAAAGGGCTCTTCTTATCGGGCCCGGCCATGAGGACGCGCCCGGCGCCGCTGCCGCCGCCGCTCGCGCTTCGCGTCGCGGCTCGCCGCTGTCGGCCGGTCGGCAGCCGGCTCGGGCGCGAGGAACTCCGGCGCCGGCTCGGCGGCCGCCGCGGCCTCGGCCTCCTCGAGCACGGCCTCTGCAGACCCGTCGCCGAAGGCCAGCTCGGCGCGCCGCCGCCCCGCGTACTCCGGCTCGCGCTCCTTCCAGATCGTGAGCAGCGGCGCCGCGATGAAGATCGACGAGTAGGCGCCTGAGACGATGCCGACGAGGAGCGCGAACGCGAAGTCCTTCAGCGTCGCGCCGCCGAACGCCAACAGCGAGGCGACCGGCAAGAGCGTGATGAAGGTCGTCGCCAGCGAGCGGCGGATCGTCTCCCAGAGCGAGGTGTTCGCGATCGTCGCGAACGAGTGCCGCCGCATGATCCCGATGTTCTCGCGGATGCGGTCGAAGATGATGATCGTGTCGTAGATCGAGTACCCGAGGACGGTGAGGACCGCCGCGACCGTCGACGTCGTCACCTCCCGGCCGGTCAGCGAGTAGACGCCGACGCAGACGACGACGTCGTGGACCATGGCGAGGATCACCGGGATCGCGAACTTCAGGTCGAAGCGGACGGCGATGTAGAGGACGACGAGGAAGAGCGAGAAGATGATCGCAATCACGGCGCTGCGCGCGATCTGGCGGCCGAAGCTCGCCGAGACGTTCTTCGTTCCCTCGGCGTAGGCACCGAGCCGGTCGCGCAGATCGTTCGTCAGCTTCGCCTGCTCCGGGCGCGTCAGCGACCGCATGCGGATCTGGTAGCTCTCGTAGCTCTCGGCGCCGAACCGCTTCCCCTTGCCCTGGACGATGGAGCCGGCCTTGCCGATCTCGGCGACCTGCGAGCGAACGTCGCCGATCGGCTGCGGCTGGCGCGTCTTGAACGTGACCTGCGTGCCGCCCTCGAAGTCGATACCGAGGTTGAGACCGCGCGTGCCGAGCGACGCGGCGCCGACGACGATGATCACGGCCGAGATCGCGAACCACAGGTAGCGGCGCCGCATGAAGTCGATCTGGAGCCAGCGCGCCGACTGCTGGCCGTGCGCGCCCATGAAGCGCGGGTTGTCGAACCAGCGGAAGCCGGCGAGGAGGCCCAGCATCGCGCGCGTCGCCGCGACCGCGGTGACGAGCGAGATCACCGTCCCGATCAGCAGCATCAGCGCGAAGCCCTTGACCCCGGCCGAGGCGACCGCGAAGAGCACCATCGCCGTGATCGCGGTCACGACGTTCGCGTCGAGGATCGTGTGGAAGCCCTTGGCATAGCCGGCGTTCACGGCCGCGCGCACGGACTTCCCGGCGCGCACCTCTTCCTTGATGCGTTCGAACACGACGACGTTCGCGTCGGCCGCGACGCCGATCGTGAGGATCAAGCCTGCGAAGCCGGGGAGCGTCAGCGTGACGTTGAAGATGAGGATCGCCGCGTAGAGGAAGGCCGCGTAGATGGCGAGGCCGATCACGGCGACGAGACCGAGGAAGCGGTAGAGCAGGAGCAGGAAGATCGCCACGACGAGCAGGCCGAAGAGCGCCGCCCGCTTCGCCTGATCGAGCGAGTCCTTGCCGAGCGTGGCCGAGACGTCCGTGCGCTCGGCGATCGTGAAGCTCACCGGCAAGGCGCCGGTCTGGAGGACGAGCGCGAGGTCCTTCGCCTCCTTCGCGCTCGCGAGGCCCGTGATGCGCGCGTTGCCGCCCCCGATCCCGCTCGAGAGCGTCGAGTCGTTCGGGTCGATCTGCGGAAACGACTTGATCTCGCGGTCGAGGACGATCGCGAAGTGCTGCGGCTCTCCCCTCACCTTCCCGCGTGCCCACTCCTCCTGCGTGACCTTCTGGAACTCCTTGCCGCCCTTGCCCGTGAAGTGCATCAGCACCTCGGGCAGGCCGGTGTCGGGGTCGACGTCGGCGCGCGTGCCCGAGAGCTTCAGGTCCTGGCCCGTCAGCTGCGGGACGTTGTGCGCCGGGTCGTGCTTGAAGAGGTAGTACGAGCGGACGCTCCCGGACGCGCCGGGACAGGCGACCTCGGTAGGCCCGCACGACACGACGACGGTGTTGTGCGGCACCGCGAAGAGCTTGAACGTCTTCGGGATCTTGCCTTCGTGACGCTTCTCGAGCGCCTTCACCTTCGCCAGGGCTAGGAGCTGCGCACGCGTTATCTTCGGGCCGGCGAAGAGCTTCTTCTTCGCGTCGAAGAGGTACCAGGCCGACGGCTGCGAGCTCTTCGTCAGCGACTGCACGCCGGCGAGGAGGGCATAGATCGAGGAGCGCGGGACCGGCTGGTTCGTGGCGCTGCGCGACGGCCCCGTCAGCGAGGTCTCGAGGTCGTACAGCTCGAGCTGTGCCGTCTTGCCGATGATGTTGATCGCGTCGGCGATGTTGTGCACACCGGCGAGCTCGATGACGATCTCGTCCTTCCCCTGCTTCGTCACGATCGGCTCGCTGACGCCGAGCTTGTCGATGCGGTTCCGCATCACGCCCACCGACCGGTCGAGGTCGGAAGAGGTCAGCTTGTGGTTCGGCGGCGGCTTCGCCTTGAGCACGACCTCGAGGCCGCCCTGGAGGTCGAGGCCGAGCGTCACCTTCTTGTGCACCGGCGAGCCCGGGATCGCGAGCAGCGCCACGCCGACGAGAGCGGCGAGGATCAGTCCGACGAGGATGAGGTGCGACCGGCGCTCTGCCACGGATGTTCGGCCCCAGGTTACCGGGGTGTCTCGCCGGGGGCGGGCTCCTCCTCGGCGGCGGCGGGCTCCTCGAGCTCGCCCCGGGTCTCCTCCTCGCCCTGTTCCTCGGTTTCTTCCTCGTCCTCTTCCTCGTCGGGCCCGACGACACCCGCGACCGCCCGCCGCGCGATGCGGACGTTCGTCCCGGGCGCGATCTCGACGAGGAGCTCGTCCTCGCCGACGCCCACGACGTGGCCGTAGAGGCCGCCCGCGGTGACGATCTCGTCGCCGACCTCGACGTTCGCGATCACCTGGTTCAGCGCCGCCTGCCGGCGCCGCTGCGGCCGGATCAGCAGCAGCCAGAAGAGCAGGAAGAGGATCACGACCAAGACGAGCGTGCTCACGGCTGCAACGCTACCGCGAGACGGCCGAGCGCCTCGTCCTTGAAGGCCGCGAATTCGCCCCGCACGATCGCCTGCCGCGCTTGGTCGGCGAGCTGGAGCACGAAGCGCAGGTTGTGCAGGCTGAGGAGGCGCAGGCCGAGGAGCTCCTGCTGGTTCACGAGGTGCCGGACGTACGCGCGGCTGAAGCGCGCGCACGCGGGGCACTCGCAACGCTCGTCGAGCGGGCGCGGGTCGCGCGCGAAGCGGGCGTTCCGGAGGTTGAGGCGCCCTTCCCAGGTGAGGGCGCTGCCGGTGCGCGCGGTGCGGGTCGGCAGGACGCAGTCGAACATGTCGATCCCGCGCTCGACCACCTCGAGGACGCCCTCGGCGTCGCCGATGCCCATGAAGTAGCGCGGCCGGTCGGCCGGGAGGAGCGGCGCCGCCCACTCCGTCGTGTCGAACATCGCCGCGCGGTCCTCGCCCACGCTCAGGCCGCCGAGCGCGTAGCCGTCGAAGCCGAGCGCCACGACCTCCTCGATCGAGCGGCGCCGGAGGTCGACGTCGGTCCCGCCCTGGGCGATCCCGAACAGCAGCTGTCCGGGCGGTCTCGGCGCCTGTTGCTGCCGCGCCGCCCACAGGCTCGTCCGCCGCACGGCCTCGGCGAGCTCGGTCCGCGGCACGTCCGCCGGCGGACAGACGTCGAGGCACATCGCGACGTCAGAGCCGAGCCGCGCCTGGATCGCGGCTACGAGCTCGGGCGTGAAGCGAGCCGGGGCGCCGTCGTAGACCGAGCGAAAGGTGACGCCGTCGTCGTCGACGGCGACGAGCGTGTCCCGGAGCGAGAAGACCTGGAAGCCGCCCGAGTCGGTGAGGATCGGTCCATCCCAGCCGCTGAAGCGGTGGAGGCCGCCGAGCTCGGCGATCACGTCGTCGCCCGGGCGGAAGTGCAGGTGGTACGTGTTCCCGAGCAGGATCGTCGTCCCGAGGCCGCGCAAGTCGGCGGGGTCGAGCGTCTTCACCGTCCCCTTCGTCCCAACCGGCATGAACGCGGGCGTGGGGACGTCGCCGTGGGCGGTGTGGAGCACGCCTGCGCGCGCTGCGCCGTCGGTCGCGGCGAGCTCGAACGGCTTCATCTCGCCGTCAGCCTAGTCCCCTTGCGGCCAGCCTCCTGTTCGGTGACGATGCGGCAGGTGACACGGGCGACGAGAGCGATCGCCGCGGCGGTCCTCACCGCCGCGGTCGTCGCGGCCGGCTGCGGCGGCGGTGGCGGTGGCGGCGGGCTCGACGAGTCTCTGCGCTACTTCCCAGCCGATAGCTCGATCGTCACCGTCATCTCGACTGACCTCGAGGGCTCGCAGTTCAAGGAGCTCGACGGAATCGTCGAGGAGCGCGTGCACCGCCACATCGAGTCCTTCCTGCGAGCAGGGGCACAGGCGGTCGGCTTCTCGTGGGAGGAGGACGTCAAGCCGTTGCTCGGGCACGAGCTCGTCGTCGGCTCGCCCACGGTGCCGGGCGTCGGCGGAGGCGGGGTCGTCGCCGTTCTCCACACGCCCGACGGCGGCAAGCTGCGGAGCCGGATCGAGGACGCGGAGCGCTTCGAGAAGACTGGCAAGGCAAGCGGCGTCCAGCTCTACCGCGACAGCCGGACGGGGCAGGAGCTCGCGATCGACGGCGACGAGCTCGTGACGGCGAGCGGCGACGCGACGCTGCGGGACTCGCTCGCGCTCGCGAAGGGGAAGGACCACCTGGATGAGAAGACATTCCGCTCCCGCCTTGGCGACCTTCCGACGGACGCGTTCGTGCAGACGTACGGCGACGCCACCGCGTTCCTCGGCATCCCGCGGGTCACGCCGCTCCGCCAGATCCCGTGGTTCGACGCGCTCCGGACGTTCGGCGCCGCGATCTCGTTCCGGTCGCACCGGGCGCTTCTCGACTTCAGGGTGAACACCGACCCGAAGGGCCTCTCCGACGCGGATCTGCCGCTCGCAACGGGTGCGGAGGCACCACAGGTGCTGCGGCGGAACGGCCAGATCGTCGGCGCGAACCGGAACCAGAGCCTGACGACGGCGTTCCTCTACCGGCTCGCCGAGACGGCGCTGCCGAACTCGCGCTTCGTGCGCGACGTGCACCGGGCGCAAAGCCGGTTGGGCATCGACTTCGTCTCCGAGGTGCTCCGCCAGTTCGACGGGCCGAGCGCGTCGTCGGTGAGCCTCGACGGCAAGACGTACGCCGCGAGGAGCGCGGTTTCCGACCCGGCGCGGCTCGAGCGGCTGCTCCCGCGGCTCGCTCCACACCTGCCGAGGCTCGTCGTCGGGCTCCAAGGGCTGCAGTCCGAGGGCGAGGCGCTGCTCTTCATCTTCGCCCCCGATGCGCTCACGGCGCAGGGCACCGGCGTGACCGTCACGCGAGTCGGCGACCTCTGGCGCGTGCGCGGCCTGACCGGCGAAGGGCCGAACCAGCTCTACTTCGGCGTCCTCGGGAAGGTGTTCGTCGTCGCGTCCGATCCGGGGCTCGCCCACCGCGTGGCGACCGAGCCCACCGTGGCGGCCCCCGGCGCCCGTGGCGCCGCCGTGTCCGCCGTCGATCTCTCGGGAGCGCGCGCCGAGCTCGCGGCGCGGCTCGGCTTCGACCCTGGTCGGATCGGCAAGATCGTGGTGTGGCTCGACGCGAGCCGCCAGCGCCTTCGCGGTCAGGTCTCGGTCGAGCTTCCTTAACGCGGATCCTGAAACCCGAGCCGGTCGACCGGTCGGTTCAGACGAACGCGCGGGGAACCCGCTCGTCCTGACGACGGCACCGCAACCGGTGCCTCAGAGCACGAGCATCGCGTCGCCGAAGGAGTAGAAGCGGTAGCGCTCCTCGATCGCTACGCGGTAGAGCTCCCGCGTCTCCTCGACGCCGGCGAAGGCCATCACGAGCGCGAGCAGGCTCGACCGCGGCAGGTGGAAGTTCGTCAGCAGCGCGCCGACGCAGCTGAACTCGAACCCCGGCGTGACGAAGAGGTCGGTGCGGCCGTGGAGCGGCGCGCCGCGGGCCAGCGTCTCGAGCACGCGAACCGTCGTCGTCCCGACGGCGACCACGTGCGGCGCTTCGCGGACCCGCTGCCACGCGAACGGCGTGACGGCGTAGCGCTCGCCGTGCAGCTCGTGGTCGTCGAGATCCTCGACGGCGACCGGCCGGAAGGTGTCGAGGCCGACGTGGAGCGTGACCCGCTCGACGTCGAGCCGGTCGAGCAGCTCCGGCGTGAAGTGCAGCCCGGCCGTCGGCGCGGCGGCGGAGCCGGGCTCGTCCGCGTAGACCGTCTGGTAGCGCTCGGGGTCGGCGAGCGGCTCGACGATGTACGGCGGCAGCGGCGGCTCGCCGGCCGGCTCGCCGTGCAGCCGGAGGCGCCAGCGGCCGTCGCCGAGATGCTCGAGGAGCTCGACCTCGCCGTAGCGGCGGCCCGGCCGCAGGCGCCGCGTCGGCCGGGCAAGGCCTTCCCAGACGTCGCCGTTCACCTGCTCCACGAGCAGCACCTCCCCACGCGGCCGCTCGAGCCGGATCCGCCCCGGCACGACCCGGGTGTCGTTCACGACGACGAGCCATTCCCCCACCTCGTCCGGAAGGTCGGCGAACGTGCGGTGGCGGACGGCGCCCGACAAGCGCTCGTAGACGAGCAGGCGCGACTCGTCCCGCCGCCTCGCCGGCTGCTGTGCAACGAGTTCGGGCGGGAGGTCGTAGTCGAGCTCCGAGACCTTCATCCGACGCGAAAGCTACCCTCGCCCCCATGGACGAAGGCGCGATCGAGCGGGCGAGGGAGCGCCTCGCCGGCGCCGCCGAGGGCCGCACCGATCCGGCGGCCGTCGAGGCCGCGCTCGAGCGGGCGCGGGCGGGCATCGAGGCGCTGGCCGAGACGGCAGCGAACCTCGAGGCGTCGCTGCCGAACCGCGTCGACGAGGCTGTCCAGGAGGGTCTGCGCGAGCAGGTCCTGCCGGTGGGCCGTCACCTCGCCGAGGTGCGAGGGCTGATGGCGCAGGCGATCCGGCGGCTGGAGCGGCTCGAGGGCGACCTGCTCGCGGAGCGGCACGGTAGGATCGACGACCTCGCGCTCCTCGTCGACCTGATCGGCTCCGGCTGGAAGGGCGTCGACGAGCGGCTCGCCCGGATCGAGAAGGCCCTCGAGGCAGGCAGCGGCGCCGTCGTCTATCGCATGGAAGAGCGCCGCTCCGGCCCCGGCTCCGCCGAGACCGGCTAGCCACCTCCGCGGAACCGCCGTCTATGAAGGCTCGTCCGCAGGGAGCACGAGCTCGAAGCGGCTCCCGTGGCCGACCTCGGTCGCGAGTTCGATGCGGCCGCCGAGCGCCTCGGCGAGCTCCCGCGCGATCGCCAGGCCGAGCCCCGTCCCGCCGCCGCCTCCGCGCGACCAGAAGGCCCAGAAGATCCGCTCCCGGTCCTCCGGCTTGATCCCCGGCCCGCTGTCGTCGACCGCGACGGCGACCGCTCCGTTCTCCGCGCTCAGGGCGAGCTGGATCCGGCCGCCGTCCGGTGTCCAGCGGAAGGCGTTCGAGAGCAGGTTCGTGATGATCTGGAGCACGCGGTCGCCGTCGGTGACGATGACCGGGCGGGCCTCGACCTCGCGCCGGTAGTCGATCGAGCGGCGGCGCGCCTCCTCGCCGAACGCGGCGTAGGCCCGCTCGCACACCCGCTCCATGTCGACCTCCTCGCGCGTGAGCGTGAACCGGTGCGCGTCGAGCTTCGCGAGGTCGAGCACGTCGCCGACGAGCCGCTCGAGGCGCGACGTCTCCGCGGCGATGACGTCGAGCGAGCCGGCCGGGTCGCTGACGAGCCCCTCGCGGAGCGCCTCCACGTGGCCGCGAATCGCGGTCAGCGGCGTCCTGAGCTCGTGCGAGACCGACATGAGGAAGCTCTGCTCGCGCTCCTCCGCCTCGGCAAGGCGTGTGGTCATCTCCTGGAGCCGGTCGGCGAGGTGCTCGATCTCGCCGCCGCCCGGGACATGCGGGATCTCCACCTCGCGCAGCCCCTCGGCGATGTCGTCGGCGACGCGGGAGAGCTTCCGCACCGGCCGCGTGATCCGGCTCGTCAGGTAGAGCGCGAGCAAGCCCGCGACGAGGAGGCCGCCGAGGAGCGCGATTGCGAGCCGGCCGACGAGCGGGAGCACGCGGGTACCGAGCTGGTTCTTCGGCCGGGCCGCAACGATGGCGCCGAAGAAGTTGTGCTCGGGGCCGAGGAAGAGCGGCTGGGCGACCGCGATGTAGGTGCCGTGCTGGCGCGGCGGCACGAAATCGAACGTGATCGTCTTTCCGGTACGCATCTCGTCGATGGGCACGGTCCGCCGCGAGAGCCGCTCGAACTTGGGCGCCTCCTTGGGGAAGAGCGCGAAGCCCGGATAGGCGGGGATGAAGTAGAGCCGGTCGCCGGAGGCCCTGGACAGCTGCCTTCCCGGCAGGGGGAGGTTCGAGTGCGCCGTCCAGTAGGCGTAGAGCTGCGTCAGCCCGGCCGCCTCGCGCTTGAGGTCGGCTCTGGCCCGCGAGAGCGTGTAGCTGTCCAGGAGCCGGAAGGCGATCGCCGCCGCGACGAGGCCGGCGAGGACGATGCTGGCGAGGAAGAACGCGGGAAGCCGGAAGCGGAGGGAACGCAGCACCGGGCTCAGGCGCCGCCGGCGCTCCCGCCGTCCCGCGCGGGCGAGACCTTGTAGCCGACCCCCCAGACGGTGACGATCGGCGACGCCTCGCCGAGCTTGCGGCGGAGCTGGCGCACGTGCACGTCGACGGTCCTCGTGTCGCCGGCGAACGTGTATCCCCAGACGCGCTCCAGGAGCTGGTCGCGCGTGAGGACGAGCCCGCGGTGGTCGAGGAGCTCCCAGAGCAGGTCGAACTCCTTGGGCGCGAGCTGGATCTCCTGGTCGCCGACGCGTACCTCGCGCCGGCCCGCGTCTATCACGAGGTCGCGGTGCCGGATCTGCGCACTCTCGCGAGCCTCGCGAGCCGGCGTCGTCCGGCGCAGGATCGACTTCACGCGCGCGACGAGCTCCCGCGGGTTGAACGGCTTCGTGAGGTAGTCGTCGGCGCCGACCTCGAGGCCGATGATCTTGTCGACGTCCTCGTCGCGCGCCGTCAGCATGAGGATCGGGACATCGGAGCGGGTCCGGATCCGGCGGCAGACCTCGATCCCGTCGATGTCGGGAAGCATCAGGTCGAGCACGATCAGGCCCGGCTGCTCGGCGGCGACCTGCGAGAGCGCCTCGGAGCCGGTCGTCGCCGTGCGGACCGTGTAGCCCGCGTTCTTCAGGTAGAGCGAGACGAAGGAGGCGATCGACGACTCGTCCTCGACCACCAGCACGTTTTGAGTGGCCGCTGCCATCGCCTCAGGATGCCAGGCTGGCCGGTCCTCAGGAAGTCAGGACGAAGACCTCTCGGTCGGCCGGCAAGAGCCGGCGCGGGTCGCCGTTCACGGAGTAGGTGCCCGTGTTCGAGTCGTAGGCCTGGATCCTGCCCCAGCCCTTCGCGACGACCGCGAGGTCGATGCCGTAGCCCGAGACCTTGACCTTGAAGAAGCCGCCGACCATGCGGAAGCGCACGTCCTTGCCGGAATAGATGTCGTGGGTGTCGCCGAGATCCTTGTGGCCCTCGTAGCCGCTCACGACCGGCGGCGCGCCGTCGTCGGGCGAGGGATCGACGATCGAGACCTTGCAGTTGTCGCAGGTGCCGATCAGCGTGCCGCGCACCGCGACGAAGACGACACCGTCGCCGTTCCGGACCGAAAGCGTGCCGTCGTCCAGCGCACGCGAGGCAGCCCACGCGAGCCCCGGCAGGGCAAGGGCAGCCGATGCGACGACGACGAGGAGGCTCCTCATACCGCGACGAAGTATCCAAACCCTCCTTGTGGTGGCATTGAACGGAAAGTAAGAAAAGCGTAAACGGGCTCAGGCGGGGCGTCCAGAGCGGCAGGAGCAGGTTCTTTACAGTCGTCTCGCATGAGCGAGCTGCACGAGTTCGGGACGGTCGTCTTGGTCGTCGCGGCCGGCTTCTTCGGGGCGCTCGGAACATACAAGCTCACCGAGCGCTTCCCCGTCCCCGCCCCCGCGCTCTTCCTGCTCGTGGCCGCGGTCGCGTCCGACGTCTTCCCGGGCCTGGCCTCGGCGATCTCGATCCACAACGTCGAGCGGATCGGCGTCGTCGCGCTGATCGTCATCCTCTTCGACGGCGGCATGCAGGTCGGGTGGCGGCGTTTCCGCGGCGCGGCGCTGCCGATCACCTCGCTCGGGATTCTGGGCACCTTCGCCACCGCGGCGGTGATGGCGGTCTTCGCCCACGAGCTCTTCGGCTTCGACTGGACGATCGCCGGCGTCCTCGGCGCGGCGCTCGCCCCCACCGATCCGGCGGTCATGTTCTCGGTGCTCGGCAACCGCGAGGTCGGCGGGCGGACGGGGACGATCCTCGAGGGCGAGTCGGGAGCCAACGACCCGGTCGGGATCGCGCTCATGGTCGGGATGCTCGCCTACGCGACGAGCGACCACGGCTCCGTCTGGATCGTCGTGCGCGAGTTCTCGCTCCAGATGGTCGTCGGCACCGCCGTCGGCGTCGTCGGCGCACTGCTCCTGCTGCGGCTGATGCAGCGGGTCTCGCTCCCGAACGAGGGCCTCTACCCGCTGCGGACGCTCGCCGCCGCCGGGGTCATCTACGGCGTCGCCGCGGTCGCGCACGGCTCGGGCTTCCTCGCCGTCTTCATCGCGGGCCTTCTGATCGGCGACGAGCGCGCGCCGTACAAGGCGGAGATCGAGCGCTTCCACACCTCGCTCGCGAGCATCGCCGAGATCGTCGTCTTCACCGCTCTCGGCGTGACGATCGACCTCACCGACCTGGGCGCCAACGACCTGTGGCGGGACGGCCTCCTGCTGGCGCTCCTGCTCGCCTTCGTCGCGCGGCCGGTCGCGGCCGGCGCGCTCCTCGTCCCGGTCCGGCTCCGCCTGGGCGAGCGGCTCTTCGTCATGTGGGGCGGCCTGAAAGGCGCCGTGCCGATCCTGCTCGCCGCCTTCGCGCTCCTCGCGTCCGTCCGCGACGCGGGTCGCATCTACGGGATCGTCTTCGTCGTCGTCGCGTTCTCCGTGATCGTGCAGGGCACGACCATCCCGCTCGTCGCGTCGCGCCTGCGGATCCCGATGCGCCTCATCCACCCAGAGCCGTGGGACCTCTCGATCCGTCTGCGCGCGGAGCCGAAGGGGATCCAGCGCTACGTCGTCGCGCGGGGCTCGCGCGCGGCGGGCGAGGCGATTCGCGACCTGCCGCTCGGGGACCACGCATGGGTCACGCTCGTCGTCCGCGACGACATGCCGCGCCAGGCGCGGGGCTCGCACGTCTTCGCGCCCGGCGACGAGGTGGTCGTGATCTCGGACGAATCGGACGCGACGGCGCTGCGCCGCCTGTTCGAGGTCGCGGTCGAGTGATCCCGATCGCGTTCGCGCTCGCTTCGCTGGCGACCGACGGTTCGTGACGACTGTGAGCCCGAACGGGGACGGCTTCCGCGACGCGGCGATCGTGCGCTTCGTCCTCGACGAGCCCGCGTCGGTGCGGCTCGACGTCCTGCGGACCGACGTGGTGCGCTCGGTGAGGCCGGCCGTGGGCGTCGTCTGGAGCTCGAGCCGGAGCCTTCCGGCCGTCCCCGGCCGTCTCGTGTCGCGGCCGGCCCGCTTCACGCCTCCGCGCACCTACGTCCTGCGGCTCACGCTCACCGACGGCCGCGGCCGGTGACGCGGAGCGGGAGGTGGCTCGTCCGCGGCAAGCTCTGGCGCCAGTTGGGACGGGCCGAGGCGGGGCTCGTCGGCGCGCAGTACGTCGGCGCGAACCACGGCGCGCGGCAGGAGCCGTACGTCGTCCGCGGCGCCGCGGCGGCGCCCTGGCTCTTCGCCAGCACGGGCCTTGCCGACGGCGCCACCTTCGGCCGCTACGGCATCGAGATCGACGCGCGAACACCCGCCTCGCCGCCGGCGACGCAACTTCTCGCCGAGATCCCGAACCTCGTCACGGGCCGCTCGGCCGAGATGACGTACTACGAGACTGCCGGTGGAGCCGTGGCGTTCGACGCCGGCGTGCTCGACTTCGCCGCGTCGCTCGACCAGCCGCCTGGCTCGCGGCTGGTCGAGAACCTCTGGACGCGCCGCTCGCGGCCTTAGCTGCCGGTCTCGTACTCGAAGAAGCCGCGCCCCGCCTTCTTCCCGAGCCGGCCGGCCTGCACCATCTCGGCGAGCCGCTCCGGCGGCGCCATTCGCCGCTCGCCGAGCGCGGCGTGGAGCGCCTCGGAAGCGTGGACGTGGATGTCGATGCCGACGAGGTCGAGGAGCTCGCACGGCCCGAGCGGCCAGCCGGCGCCGTGCTTCATGCCCTTGTCGAGGTCCTCGGGCGTGACGTGCGCCTCGTCGAGGACGCGGACGCAGTCGTTCATGAGCGGGATGAGGACACGGTTGACGACGAAGCCCGGCGTGTCGTGGCAGCGGATCGGCGTCTTGCCGACGCGCTCCGCGAACGCGTAGGCCGCCTCGGCCACGTCGTCGGCCGTCTGCTGGGCGCGGACGATCTCGACAAGCCGCATCAGCGGCGCCGGGTTGAAGAAGTGCATCCCGACGACCCGCTCCGGCCGCTCGGTCGCTCTTGCGATGTCGGTCACCGAGAGCGCCGAGGTGTTCGTGGCGAGGATCGCGTCGGACGCGACGAGCCGGTCGAGCTCCGCGAAGAGCTCCCGCTTCACGTCGAGGTCCTCGAAGGCGGCCTCGATCACGAGATCGCAGCCGGCAAGGTCGGCGAGGTCGGTCGTCAGCCGCAGGCGCGCCATCGCAGCGTCGCGCTCGGCCTGCTCCAGCCGGCCCTTCTCGACGGCGCGGGTGAGGAAGTGGCCGATCCGCTCCGCTGCGCGCTCGCCGAGCTCCGCGCTCACCTCCCGGCCGACCACCTCCACCCCGCCCTGGATGCAGACCTGCGCGATCCCCGCTCCCATCGTCCCGAGGCCGACGACGCCGACCGTCTCGATCTCGCGAGCCACGGCGCGCGATCCTAGCGCGCGGCTCGTGACGCTTCCGTCACACTGGCCGCCACCGGGACCTGGCCGCGGCGGCCAAGGCCGACCCTCTCGATCTCTCGTGCGCGGCGCGCGCGGCCCTACTTCGGCTTCGTCGCGATCACCCAGAGGAAGCGGGCGATTCCGAGGTCGCCCTCGTCCTGCGCGACGACCTCGTCGAGGAGCAGCTCGAAGCCGGCGTCGCGCAGCAGCGCCTGGTTCGTCTCCGAGTCGAAGTGGCTGAAGAACATCGGCGCGCCGAGCCAGTCCTCGTCGACGTCTCCCGCGAGGTCGCTCACGCCGAAGGAGGCGAGGAAATAGCCGCCGGGGCGAAGCCAGCCGAAGATCGCCCGCAGGAGGCCCGCGTGCTCCTCTCGCGGTACGTGCGTGATCGTGAGGATCGCGACCACGGCGTCAAACGACTCCGGCGGGAGCTCGACGCGCGTGTAGTCGGCCTCGACGAAGGTCGCGCCCGGGACGTTGCGCCGCGCCCGCTCGACCTGCACCGGCGAGATGTCGACGCCGGTGTACGTGTGGCGCTCCGCGAGCATTCGTGCGGCGGGAAGGCCTTCGCCGCAGCCGAGCTCGAGCACGTCCGCGCCCGCAGGCGGGAGGAGGTCGAGGAGCTGCGCCACGAGCCGGCGGCGCGGCACTCCGGGCACCTTCCACTCCGAGATGCGCTGCGCGATTGAGTCGTAGCCGCGGCGGACGACCTCCTTCGGATCCGTCATGCGGCCGCCTCGACCAGCGCCCGCGCCGCCGCGAACTGCTCCTCGGTGAGCCGGATGTGCGAGTGGCGCCAGAGACTCTGCGGGAAGACGCCGGCCGCCTCGACCGGCGGCGCGTCGTGGAGGTCGGCGACGACCGCGAGCGGCCGGATCGCAAACCGCCACGCCCACCGCTCGCGGGTTGGGTCGTTCTCGGGATCGCCCACGACCTCGACGACGCCGTAGAGCGCCTGCCATACCGCCGCGTAGAGGATCGCGAGGTCGCCGCGCTGGACGGACGGCCGCTTCGACGACCCGTGGCCGGAGATCGCCGCCCCGTCCACGCGCGCGTCGAGGGGCCGATCGCCGCGGCCGCGGATCAACAACCAGAAGGTCAGAGGCGCTCGATCACGGCGGCGATTGCCTGGCCGAAGCCGATGCACATCGTCGCGATCCCGTAGCGGGCCCCGCGGCGCTCGAGCTCGTTGAGGAGTGTCGCCGTGATCCGCGCGCCGGTCGCGCCGAGCGGGTGCCCGAGCGAGATGCCGCCGCCGTTCGGGTTGACGTCCTCCATCCGGTCCTCGAGCCCCGCGTCGCGCACGAACTGGAGCACGACCGACGCGAACGCCTCGTTCACCTCGACCACGCCGGTGTCGTCCCAGCCGAGGCCGGCCCGCTCGAGGGCCCGAGCACAAGCCGCCGGGTTCCCGTGCAGCATCAGGCGTGGGTCGACGCCCGCGAGACCGAAGGAGACGAAGCGCGCCCGCGGCTCGATGCCGAGCCGCTCGACCGCTCGCTCGCTCGCGACGAGGACGGCCGCCGCGCCGTCGCAGATCTGGCTCGAGCTTCCGGCGGTGATCTTCCCGCCCGGCACGAACGCCGGCTCCAGTGCGGCCAGGGCCTCGAGCGTCGTGTCCCTCCGCGGCGTCTCGTCGGTGTCGACGAGGACGCCGACGTGCGGATTCGATACCTCGATCGGCACGATCTCGTTCGCGAACCGGCCCTCGTCGATCGCAGCGAGCGCGCGCCGGTGCGATTCGAGCGAATAGGCGTCCAGCTCCTCGCGCGTCAGCCCCCACTCCTCGGCGATCAGCTCCGCGGAGATGCCCTGCGGCACGATCTCGAAGCGCTCGAGGAGCCGCTCCGAGAGGCGGCCGCCGCTCGAGCCCATCGGCACCCGCGACATCGACTCGACGCCTGCCGAGACGACGAGATCGAGATGCTCGGCCTCGATCGCCGCCGCCGCGTTCAGGTTGCACTGCATCGACGAGCCGCACTGGCGGTCGACGGTCGCCCCGCAGACGGTCTCGGGCCAGCCGGCGACGAGCGGCGCCGTCCGGCCGATGTTCCAGCCCTGCTCGCCGACCTGCGTCACGCAACCCATCTGCACGTCCTCGACCTCGGCCGGGTCGAGGCCGTTCCGCGCGACGAGCGCGTTCAGCACCTGGGCGGCGAGCTCGTCGGCGCGGATCGAGGAGAGGGCGCCGTCCCGCCTGCCGATCGGCGAGCGGACGGCGTCGACGATGTAGGCCTCGGACACGACGCCAGTGTAGGCGTGGCTCACCTAGCATCGGTGGGATGTCGCACGCCCCGGACCTCCTCGTCCCCGACGCCGACCGAGCCCGCATCGTCGAGGAGCTGCGCCGTCATTACGAGATGCTGCCGCCGTCCTCGCGCTAGCCGTCGCGCGGCTCGGTCTCGTGCGCGAGCCAGATCCGCCGCGCGCCGAGTCCGAGCAGCGGCCCGGCCGCCGCGTCGAAGTCCTCCCAGCGGTAGGCCACGTCGCCGGCGACGACCACGAGGCCGTCGTCCGTGTCGACGAGCACCGACTGGTGGCCCGGCGTGTGCCCGGGCGTCGGCAGCACGCGCACGCCCGGGACGATCTCCGCCTCGCCGTCGAGCTCGACGTACGTGGCGCCGTCGAAGTCGACCCACTCCGGGATCGTGTAGTCGGGCTCCCGCGCCGCCTCCAGCTCGCGCCGCTGCACGTGGATCGGGATCCCCGGGAAGAGCCGGTTGCCGCCGCAGTGGTCGAAGTGCAGGTGCGTATTGATCACGAGCGCGACGTCGCGCGGGATCCGCTCCGGGTAGGTCGTCGGGTGCCAGTCCTCGTCGAGCTCCGGCGTCGAGTCGATCATCCCGGTGTCGACGAGGACGCGGCCGTCCGGGCGCTCGATCACGTGCAGGTGGCCCGGCACCCGCTCGCCCTCGACGAGGACGTCGGAGGCGTGGACCGGCCGGACGTCAGCGAGCCGCATAGACCCGCCACGTGCCCGGGACGCCCTTCAGCTCGTGCTCGCCGCGCTCCTCGAAGGAGATCCCCGACCCGGCGACGAGGTCGCGGACGGTGCTCGAGACCAGCACCTCGCCCGGCCCGGCGAGCGCCGCGACACGCGCCCCGGTGTGGACGGCGATCCCGCGCACCTTGCCGTTCGCGAGCTCGCACTCGCCGGTGTGGACTCCCGCGCGGAGCTCTATCCCGAGGCCGCGGACACTGTCGCGGATCGCGCAGGCGGCGCGGATCGCCCGCGCCGGCCCGTCGAAGGTGGCGAGGAAGCCGTCGCCGGCGGTGTCGACCTCGCGGCCGCCGAAGCGGACGAGCTCCCGCCGGACCGCGGTCTCGTGCGCGTCGAGCAGCTCGCGCCAGCGCCGGTCGCCGAGCTCGGCGGCCCGCTGCGTCGAGCCGACGATGTCGGTGAAGAGTACGGTTGCGAGCACGCGATCCGGCTCACGCACCGGCCGCGCCCCGGTCAGGAACTCCTCCACCTCGTCGAGGAGGCGGTCCTGGTCGCCGACCCACGGCAGGTGGTCCTCCCCGGGCAGCTCGAGGAAGCGCGCGCGCGGGATCTGCGCCGCGATCCAGCGGCCCTCCTCGACGTTCGCGTCGCGGTCGTCGGTGTGGTGGATGACGAGCGTCGGAACCGTGATCGTCGGGAGCACGGCGCGGACGTCGATCTCCGTGTTCATCCGCATGAGCGCGGCGGCCGCGCCCGGGCTCGCGCTCCGGCGCGCGTAGGCGGCGAAGCGCTCCATGAAGGCGCGGTCGTTCGCGCGGCTCGGCACGAGGTCGACGAGCGGACTCGGCGTCCCCCACTCGCGCTCGAGCGCCTCGATCGTCCGCTCGCGCTGCTCCGGCGTCGGCGCCCACGGGTACTCCGGGCTCCACACGCGCGCGGCGAACATGCCGGTGGTGACGAGCGCCCGTGTCCGCTCGGGGTAGGTGGCGGCGTAGAGGACGGCGAGGTTGCCGCCCTCGGAGTGGCTCAGGAGCGCCGCCTGCTCGGAGCCGGCGGCGTCGAGGACGGCGCGCAGGTCGTCCATCCGCTCCTCGAGCGTCGGCAGCCGGTCGTTCGGCACGCGGTCGGAGAGGCCGGTGCCCCGCTTGTCGAAGAGGATCAGCCGCGAGAACGAGGCGAGCCGCCGCAGGAACCGTGCGAGCAGCGGCTCGTCCCACATCGCCTCCACGTTCGAGACGAAGCCCGGGATGTGCAGGAGGTCGAACGGCCCCTCGCCGACGACTTGGTAGGCGATGTGCAGGTCGCCGCTCTTCGTGTAGCGCGTCTCAGAGGCCATTTCGGAACGAAGACGCGCTGACCGGGCGCGATGGGCGAGTGCGAGACAAGGACGCAGGGAGCGTTCGTAGCCGCAGGCTACGGGCGCGACTGAGGACGCAGGATCGCGCCGCCCAGCGCGGCCGGGCGGCCCGTGCTTCGTTTCGAAATGGCCTCGTACTAGGCACTGACGGCATAGAGCCTCCACTCGCCCGGCACGCCCTTCAACTCGCGGACGCCGCGGTCCTCGAACCCGAGGCCCGAGCCGGCCACGAGATCCTTGACCGTGCTGGAGACCAGCACCTCGCCGGGTTGCGCTTCGGCCGCGACCCGCGCCCCGATGTGGACCGCGATCCCGCGCGGCTTCTCGCCGTCGAGCTCGCACTCACCCGTGTGGACGCCGGCCCGCATCTCGAGGCCGAGCTCGCGGACGGCGCTCCGCACCGCGCAGGCGCAGCCGATCGCGCGCGCGGGCCCTTCGAAGCTCGCGAAGACGTCGTCGCCTGCGGTGTCGATCTCGCTCCCCCTGAAGCGCGCGATCTCGCTTCTGACGAGGGCGTGGTGACGCTGGAGCAGGTCGCGCCAGGCGCGGTCGCCCAGCTCGGCGGCCCGCTCGGTCGAGCCGACGATGTCCGTGAACAGGACCGTCGCGAGGATCCGCTCCGGCTCGGCGGGCCGGCCGAGAGGCCGACGACGAACTGGCGCGTCTCGCGCATCGTCTTCTCGTGGACGGCGTCGTCGACCCACGTGAACATGCCGCGCAGGCCCTCGAGCTCGACGAGCCTGCTCCCGGTGATGCGATTCGCTACGTAGCCCGACTCGTCGCGCTCGCTGTGGCGGCAGAAGATCAACGTCGGCACCCGCACCGTCGCGAGGACGTCGCTCACGTCCGCGTCCATCATCGTCCGGAAGAACGAGAGCGCGGCGCCGGGGCTCAGGCTCCGCCGCATGTGCCCGACGAACCAGTCCTCGAAGGACTCGTCGTCGGCGACGGACGGGGCCCACTCTCGGAGGAGCGCCGCGAAGAAGTCTCGCCGTCCCCAGCCTGCCCGCACGTCGACCAAGCGCCGCCGCCACTCTTCGGCGCTCGGAGCCCACGGGTAGTCGGGCGTGGCCGTGCCGCGGACGGACGGGTCGAGCAGCACGAGTCCTGCCGTCCGCTCGGGATAGGTGGCGGCGAACAGGATCGCCGTCCGCGATCCCTCGTGCGCCGTCCAGAGGAAAGCCCGCTCGGACCCCACGTCGTCCATCACGGCGCGGATGTCGTCCATCCGCGTCTCGAGGGTCGGAACCTCGCGCACGCGGTCGGAGAGGCCGGTGCCGCGCTTGTCGAGCATCAGCACCCGTCCGAACTCCGACAGCCCGTGGGCGTGGCGAATCAGACGAGGCTGATCCCAGCTCGAGAGCAGGTCACCCGCCATGCCGCGGAACCAGACGAAGTCCATGGGCCCGTCGCCGACGACCTGATAGGCGATCGCGACGTCTCCGCTGCGGGCGTACTGCACGTCCGGAATCTCCATCCCTCCAGTGTCCCACTAGACTCACGGCATGGCCACGGTCGCGACCGAGCGGAAGCTCTTCGTCGGCGGCGAGTGGGTCGAGACTGGCGACTGGGTCGAGGTTCGCTCCCCCTACTCCGGCCACGTCGTCGGCCGCGTCGCGAAGGCCGGAGCGGCCGAGACGCGCCGCGCGATCGACGCCGCCGAGCGCGCGATGGCCGAGCCGCTGCCGGCGCACAAGCGGGCCGAGATCCTCGTCCGCGTGGCGGGCTACCTCGGCCGGCGGCACGACGAGGTGGCGCGCACGATCTCGGACGAGGCCGGCAAGCCGATGAAGGCCGCGCGGGTCGAGGCCAAGCGCGCCATGTCGACCTACACCATGGCCGCCGTCGAGGCGCGCAAGCTCGCCGGCGAGATGGTGCCGATGGATGCTTCGCAGGCCGGCGAGGGGAAGCTCGGCTTCACGATCCGCGTGCCGATCGGCGTCGTCGGCGCGATCTCGCCCTTCAACTTCCCGCTCAACCTCGTCGCGCACAAGCTCGCGCCCGCGCTCGCCGCGGGCTGTGCGGTCGTCCTGAAGCCGGCCTCGCAAACGCCGCTCTCCGCGCTCCTGCTCGCCGAGCTCGAGGAGGAGGCGGGGCTCCCGCCCGGCTGGCTCAGCGTCGTCGTCGGCCCTCCGGCGGAGATCGGCGACGTGCTGGTCGAGGACGAGCGCGTGCGGGCGCTCACGTTCACCGGCTCGGGCGACGTCGGCTGGAAGCTCCGCGAGCGCGCCCCGCGCAAGCGCGTGAACCTCGAGCTCGGCAATGCGACACCGGTCGTCGTCGCCGCCGACGCCGACCTCGACGAGGCGGCGACGAAGCTCGCGACAAACGCCTTCTCGTTCGCGGGGCAGAGCTGCATCTCCGTGCAGCGGATCTACATCGAGCGCGCGGCCTACGATGGCTTCCTCGGCCGGTTCCTAACGCAGGTCGAGGCGCTGAAGATCGGCGACCCGGCCGACGAGGACACCGACGTCGGGCCCGTCATCGACGAAGCCGCGCGCGGGCGGATCGTCGACTGGATCGAGCAGGCGCGTGCCGGCGGCGCGCGGATCCTGACCGGCGGCGACCTCGACGGCGAGCTGATCCGCCCCACGGTGATCGCCGACGCTGCACCGGATCTGAAGGTCTCGTGCGAGGAGGTCTTCGGCCCGGTCTGCACCGTGAACGCCGTCGAGTCGCTCGACGAGGCCGTCGAGCTCGCGAACTCGACCCGCTACGGGCTCCAGGCCGGGGTGTTCACGGGCGGGCTCCGACCGGCGCTCGACCTCGCGCGCCGCCTCGAGTTCGGCGGCGTGACGATCAACGAGGCGCCGACGTTCCGCGCCGACCAGATGCCCTACGGCGGCGTGAAGGCCTCCGGCAACACGCGTGAAGGCCCCGCCTACGCGGTGCGGGAGCTCACCGAAGAGCGGCTCTTCGTCATCGACCTCTAGTTTCGAGTCCGCGCTGCCGGGAACCCCTGGTTCATGATCGGAGTCGCGCTCGCAGCCATCGTGGTCGGGATCATCCTCTTCTTCTTCCTGCCCTGGGCCGGGATTCCCATCGGCATCGTCGGGCTGATCCTGCTCGTCCTGTTCCTCGCCGGCTGGGGCCGACGCGCCACGCAGAGCCAGCCCTAGGCACCGCTTGTAGACTCGCCGCCCGTGGCGCGCATCCCGTTCCTGTCGCGGCGCCGAGGCGACGTGCCGGCGGCCGAGGCGGAGGCGCCCGCCGCCGACGCCGACGCTCCCGTCCCGATCCGCCGGCCGCTTCCGTCCCCCGCGCGCCTGCGGCGCGAGCGACGGACGCTCCTGCGCCTCCGGGAGCAGCGGATCCGCGACCTCGGCGGCCTCGTCCTCGAGATGTACCGGCGGCAGGCGTTCCGGCAGGACCTCGTCGACGAGCAGTCCGCGGAGCTCGTCTCGATCGAGGACCGCCTGCACGAGCTCGACGCGCTGCTCGCGGCCGCGGTCAGCGTGCGTCGAGCCGCCCCGGCGGCACGCTGCGAGTGCGGCGCGCCGATCCTCTGGGGATCGCACTTCTGCGCCAACTGCGGCCGCTCGCTCGGAGCGCGCCCGGTCGTCGCATGCTCGAACTGCGGCAGCGCACTCCAGGCCGGGGCGCAGTTCTGCCCCTCGTGCGGGCACCGCGTCGAGGCCGAGCAGGCGGGCGACGGCGCCGGCGCGGAGCCGTAGGAGACGCCGGTGACAGAGCCGCCGACCGGCGAGACGCCTCCGCCTCCCGGCGCCGCGGGCGAGTGCCCCCGCTGCGGCACGCCGTATGCTCCGCGCCAGGAGTACTGCCTCGAGTGCGGCCTACGCCTGCCGGTCACGGGCGGCGTCGTCGGGACGCTCGCGAACGCGTGGCGCCGGCGGCTTCCGTACTACCCCGGCGACTGGATCTGGCCGGTGCTCGTCGCCTTCGTCATCGCCGCGATCGCCGCGGCGGTCGCAATCGCCGCGACCCGGAGCTCCGGCGGCGGGAAGACGCTCGTCGCGACGACCTCGCAGGGCACGGTCGCCGGCAGCGTGACCACGGTCGGTCCGACCGGCCCGGGCACGAGCGCGACGCCGACCGTTCCCACCTCGCCCGCACCGCCGCCTCCGCCGCCTCCGGTGCCGGCCAGGGTCCAGGACTGGCCGGCGGGTAAGACCGGCTACACCGTCGTGCTGAACTCGGTGCCGACCTCGAGCGGCCGTGCGCCCGCCGTCCGCTTGGCGAAGTCGGCGCTGAAGGCCGGGCTCACGAACGTCGGCGTCCTCGACTCGTCGAGCTACTCGAGCCTCCATCCCGGCTACTACGTCGTCTTCAGCGGCATCTTCAGCTCGCTCGCGGAGGCGCAGGACGCGCTCGCGAGCGCCCGCTCGAGCGGGTATACGAGCGCCTACGCGCGCCCGATAACGCCCTGAACGGCTGAGGTGTAAGCCTGCGTGGGAGCGGGCAAGCCGCCTCGTACAAGCACGCCGCTGTTCTCCGCCGGGACAACTCGGCGGGGGACTTTGTAACAACGGCTCCTGGCCGTTAGACTCCGCCACGAGCGGGCTTCAGGAGGACGTTAACCCGGCGCTAACAAAGCTTTGCGGGGGCTTAATAGCGAGACGAAGATACTAGGCATGAACGACCACTCTCTCCAGCTGCGGGGCTGCATGTATCAATACTCCCGAGCCATCTACCGCTCGATTAAGGACCTGATCGACCCCTACGTCGACCAGGAGTCGCAGCTCGAGTACCGGCGCGCCGTGCTCTCCGCTTGTGAGCAGACGATGGAGCGGCTCGCGAAGGATCCGCTCTACTTCGCGAACCCGGCTCGGGCCCTCTTCCAGGACATCCGGCGCTACTTCCCGATCACCTGCCAGGCCGAGGTGGCATGGGCCGTCAACGAGGGCGTGGCCGCCGCCGCCAGCTTCATCCAGGAGCAGATCGAGGCCGGCGCGCTCGACGGCGGCGTCGCACGCTGCCGCGCGACGACCCGCAAGGGCAAGCCGTGCCAGCGCACGCCGCTGCCCGACCGCGACTACTGCCCGTCGCACCAGCACCTCGAGCGCAGCCAGGTCGCCGCCTGAGTCTGAGCTAACCCGCCGGACGGTCGCGAACAATCCACAGGCTCGGCGCGGTAGGCTCGCAGCGCGGGATGTCGCACGACACCGACAAGCTCATCCGCCAGCTCTCCCTCGTCGCGTTCCTGATGGCGGAGCGGCGGCTGCTGACGGCGCGAGACGTGCAGCAGCACGTGGAGGGCTACTCGGAGATGTCCGATGAGGCCTTCGCACGCCGCTTCTACTCCGACCGCGCCGAGCTGCACGCACTGGGGATCCCGCTCCAGTCCCAGCGTGACGAGTTCACCGGCGAGGAGCTCTACACGCTTCGCTCCGAGCAGTACTTCCTGCCGCCGCTCGACCTCTCTGACGACGAGCTCGCGGCCCTCCAGACGTACCTCTACGCCCTCGAAGGCCGGTTCGCCTACGCCGAGCCGCTCCGGCTCGCGCTCCAGAACCTCGCCCTCGGCCGGACGGGCTTCCCCGACGCGCCGACCGAGACGGCGGTGCGCGTCGAGCGGCTCGACCCGGATTACTCGGTGGAGCTGCAAGGGCGCCTGTCGAAGCTCGAGGTGGCGATCTCGAAGCAGCGGACGGTGCGCTTCGACTACGTGGCCATGGCCACGGGCGAGGAGCGGGAGCGGACGCTCAACCCGTACGCGCTCTTCAACGACCGCGGGGCGTGGTACGTCGTCGGCCGCGACCTCGACCGCGACGCCGAGCGGACGTTCCGCGTGTCGCGGATCCGGCGCGAGATCCGCTTCGCCACCCGTCGCGAGCGGGACTTCCGCGTCCCACCGGAGTTCGAGATCGGCAGGTACGTCGGGCGGCCGCCGTGGCAGATCGGCGACATCCAGGGCGAGGCGCTGATCGAGGTCGGGCCCGACACGGCGTGGTGGGTGGAGCGCGCGTACGGCAGCCGCGGTCGGCTCGAGGAGGGTGTCTTCGCGACCGAGTACTCGAGCATCCCGCAGCTCGCGTCGTGGGTCCTCCGTCAGGAGGGGCGAGCTGTGCCGCTCGAGCCCGAGGAGCTGCGGAGCGAGGTCGGACGCGCACTCGAGCGCGTGCTCGAGGCGCACGAGGGCGAGCCGCCGCCGCTCGCGCCGGAGGCGAAGCGCGACGAGGACGCGGAGGCGCCTCCACGGCCGGCCGGACCGGTCGCACCCGAGCGGTTCGCAGTCCTGCAGGCCCTTCTCGCGTACCTGCTCGCCGCATGCGGCGAGGATCGCGAGGCCGAGATCCCGGCCAGCGAGCTCGTCGAACGGCTGCACATCCCGCGGGAGGACCTCGAGGAGCATCTCTCGCTCCTCAACCTCGTCAACTTCGGCGGTGGCTGCTACACGGTGTACGCCGAGCTCCGCGGGGAGGTCGTGCACGTCGACAAGGAGCTCTACGGCGAGACCTTCCGCGCGCCGCCCCGGCTCACGCCGCTCGAGGCGCGCGCGATCCGGCTGGCTCTCGACTTCGTCGGGCCCGGAATCGCCGCCGAGGCGCACAGCCCGGTGGCGAGCGTCCGCCGGAAGCTCGAGGAGACCTTCGGCCAGTTCGACCTCCCGCAGACGCCCTCACCGGAGGTGACCTCGGAGGAGGAGCGGCTGATCGCGACGTTCACGCGCGCCATCCACGAGCACCACCTCGTCGAGGTCGAGTACCAGAAGGAGGGCGAGGAGACGTGGTCGCAACGCCTGGTCGAGCCGTATTACCTCGAGCGCCAGCTGCCGCACTGGTACGTCCACACCTGGGACCGCACCGCCGAGGGCGAGCGGACCTTCCGCCTCGACCGGATGCGGAACGCGAAGCTTACGCGCCGGCGCTTCGAGCCGCGGCCGGGCTTCGACCCGCACGAGTTCTCCGGGGCGCGCGTCGTCCGCATCTGGTACTCGCCGGAGGTGGCGCGCTTCGAGGTCGAGAAGGGGGCACGTCCGCTTCGCGACGGCGCGGCCGTCGCAGAGCTCCGCGTCGGCAGCGTCGACTGGCTCGTCGGCGAGATCCTCGCCTACCGTGGGGAGGCGGTCGTCCTCGAGCCCGAGGACGTCCGCCAGGTCGTCGCGAAGCGCGCGCGCGAGCTTCCTCGCGCGCCTAGGAAAGCGGCAGCGAGAGCGTGAACGTGGCGCCCTGGTCGGGCGCCGAGCGGACGTCGAGCGAGCCGCCGTGGGCTTCCACGATCGAGCGCGCGATAAAGAGGCCGAGCCCCGTTCCCGGCTTCGCCTTGCCTTTGACCTTCGCCCGGCCGAACTTCTCGAAGATGAGCTTCTGGTGCTCCCGCGGGATGCCGGGGCCGTGATCGCTCACCGCGACGAAGAAGGCGCCGTTCTCCGCCGCCGCGGCGACCTCGACCTCGTCGCCCGCCCGTGAGTACTTGACCGCGTTGTCGATCAGGTTCGTGAGCACCTGCCGGAGCCGCTCCCGGTCGCCGCGCACCGTGGGCACAGGCCGGCGGACGACCGCCCGCACGCGGACGTCGTCCTGCCCGAGCGCCGCGGCCGCGACCGACTCCTCGACGAGCGTGGCGAGGTCGACGTCCGTGAACGAGTAGCTGAACGTCCCCGCCTCGATGCGCGAGGTGTCGAGCACGTCCGCGACGAGCCCGGCGAGGCGGCTCGTCTCGCTCCCGATCAGCTGGAGGAACGACTCGCGGTGCTCGGGCGAGAGCTCGCGCCAGCGCTGCTGGAGCGTTTGCGCCGCGCCGACGACGGCCGCCATCGGCGACCGGAGCTCGTGCGAGACGAGCGACACGAAGTCGGCGCGGAGCGCCGAGAGCCGCCGCAGCTCCTCGACCGTCGCACGCTCGGCCTCGTAGGCGCGGATGTTCTGGACGGCCGTCGCGACGAGCCGCCCGAGGAGCGAGGAGAGCTCGACCTCGTCCGGGCCGAACGCGTCGACTTCGGCGCGCTGGATCGACAGCATCCCGATCGGCCGCGCGCTGAGGAGAAGCGGTGCCGCGAGCCGGCTGCGAAGGCCGAGCTCGAACAGCGCCTCCTCCTCCGGGTAGGCGGGGTCGCGCATTTCGTTGCGGACGACCGTCCGCCCGCCGAGCACCTCCTCGAGCACCGAGCCCTTCACCGGCCGCAGCGTCCCGGGCGGGAAGACGGTCTCGGCGCCGACGCCGGCCGTCGCGATCACCTCCGCCATGCCGCCTTCGACGAGGACGATCGTCGTCCGCTCGAACGGCACGAGCCCCCGGAGCTCGCGGATGAAGGCGCCGAAGGCCTGGTCGAGCTCGAGCGACGACCCGAGCGCCCGAGCGCAGCGGTTCGCCGCCTCGAGCAGGTCGACGCGGTGCCCGAGCTCGTCGCGGAGCCGCTCCGCCTCGGCGGCGCGAAGGCGGGCGAGACCCGCGTCGCGGTCGCGGCGCTCGACGAGCCGGCCGACGATCGTGCCGGTGATGGCGAGGACGCCGACCGGGAACGTGACGCGGTCGAGCTCGAAGCCGGGCGACCCAAATTTGTAGGCCCGCCACCACTCGACGAAGACGAAGAAGGGCACGAGGAGGATCGGCAGGCCGAGGCCGCCGAGGAGGCCGTATCGGAAGCCGGCCTCGACGACGACGACGATCAGCGTCCAGCGGGTCGGGTTCCCGTACTCGTATGCGAAGACGACGGCATACGCGCAGACGACGGCGGTGTCGAAGGCGAGCGCGGCGACCGAAAGAGCCTGGGCGCGGCGCGGATCGCCTCGGCGCGCGAGCACGAAGAGCACCGCGGCGCCGATCGCGAAGAGTCCGGTGAGGCCCCAGGCCCAGGGCTCGTAGCCGGCCGGGTAGTCGACGCTGAAGGCGCCGACCTCGAGGATTCCGAAGGCGAGGCCGCCGAGCCGCACCCAGGCGATCCAGCGCTCGACCTCGACGAGGCGCGCGAGCCGGTGCTCCCTAGTCGGCAAGGCGCTCCTCGAGCCGGTCGAGCGCCCACTCCGCGTGCTCGCGCAGCAGCTCGTCGTCGGAGGCGGCGTAGGCGGCGAGGACGGGCCGGTGCTCGCGCGTCCCCGCGTTGCCGAGCGCGACGAGCGCGTTCCGCCGCAGGTAGCGCGGGTCGTTCCGCGGGACGAAGAGCCGGTCGTAGCGGCGGCGCAGCTCCTCGTCCTCGGCCTCGAGCCACTCGACGAGCGAGACGACCGGCTCGGCCTCGGCCGGAAGCGGCTCCTCGGCCCGCCGCCGCTCGATCCCGCGGTTCCAGGGGCAGACGTCCTGGCAGATGTCGCAGCCGTAGACACGGTCGCCGAGCTCCGCCCGGTAGTCCGGCGGGATCGGTGCGCTCGACTGCGTCCAGTAGGAGAGGCAGCGGGTGGCGTCGAGTGTGCCGGGCTCGTCGAGCGCGTTCGTCGGACACGCCTCGATGCAGAGCGTGCACGAGCCGCAGTCGACGCCGAGCGGCGGCGTCGGCTCGACCTCGACGTCGGTCACGAGCGTTCCCAGGACGACCCACGAGCCGTGGCGGCGCGTGATCAGCAGCGTGTTCTTGCCGTAGAAGCCGACGCCGGACCGCGCGGCCGCCTCCCGGTCGACGTGCTGGTTCGCGTCGACGAAGACGCGGTAGCTCCCGCCGAGCCGCCGCCCGAGGGCGTCGAGGCGCTTCCGGAGCACGGCGTAGGCATCGCTCCACGTGTAGCGCGGCATGCGCCCCTCCCCCGGCTCGGGCTCGGGCCCGGGCGCGTAATAGCAGAGCGCTGCCGAGACGACGGTTCGCGCCTCCGGCAAGAGCGCCTGCGGATGGCACGAGACCTCGGGCTGCGCCATCGTGAACTTCATGTCGGCGAAGAGCCCCCGTTCGCGGCGGTGGCGGATGATCCGCTCGGTCTCGTCGTAGGGCGCGGCCGGCGCGGCGCCCACGGCGTCGAGGCCGAGCTCCTCGGCCAGCCGCTCGAGCTCATGAGCCGTCATGGAAGGATTGTTACTCAGTGAAGGCCGTGCGCATTCACGAGGACGGCGGGCCGGAGGTCCTGCGCTACGAGGACGTGCCGGATCCCGAACCGGGCCCGGGAGATGTCCTCGTACGGCTGCGTGCGGCATCGCTCAACCGCCTCGACGTCTTCGTGCGTCGAGGCCTGCCTTCGGTGCCGAAGCCGCGGATCCTGGGGGCCGACGGCGCCGGGGTCGTGGAGTCGGTCGGGGACGACGTGGAGGGCCTCGCACCCGGCGACCGCGTCGTCATCAACCCAGGGTTCGAGCACGACGGGCGCATCACCGTGGTCGGCGAGCACTTCGACGGCACGCACGCCGAGCTGATCGCGCTGCCGGCGTCGAACATCTATCGCCTGCCGGACGAGCTCGGGTTCGAGGAGGCGGCGGCGTTCCCGCTCGTCTTCGAGACGGCGTTCCGGATGCTCGTCACGAAGGCCGGGGTCGCGGCGGGCGAGTGGGTGCTCGTGTGGGGGATCGGTGGCGGCCTTGCGACGGCAGCGCTCGCGATCGCGAAAGCGCTCGGCGCGCGGGTGATCGCGACCTCGACGAGCGAGGCGAAGCTCACGCGGGCGGCGGAGCTCGGCGCCGACGCCGCGGTTCCGACCGCCGAGGCGGCTGCGCGTGTGAAGGAGATCACCGACGGCCGCGGCGTGGACGTCGTCGTCGAGCACGTGGGCGAGGCGACGTGGGCGACGTCGCTCGCCGTCGCCGCGCCGGCGGGGCGGATGGTCGTGTGCGGCGCGACGAGCGGCCCGAACCCTCCGGCCGCGCTGCACCGGATCTGGTGGAAGCAGCTCACGATCTACGGCTCGACGATGGGGACGAAGACGGACTTCGAGGGCGCGTACGAGCTGGTGCGGAGCGGCCGAGCGCGGCCGGTCGTCGACGCGGTGTTCCCGCTCGCCGAGGCGCGTGCGGCCCACGAGCGGCTCGAAGCGGGCGAGCAGTTCGGGAAGATCGTGCTCCGCATCCCGGAGTAGCGCGACCGCCTCTTCTCGGTTGACGCGTCTGCTGAGGCCCCCGAGCCCCCGCCTACGGCTCGACGCTAGCGGCGCCCGCGTCACGCGTGGGAGACGAGACGCGACCGAATCCGTGACCAGGTGTGCCTATTTCGCCGCGCCTGCGCAGAGCGGCGAGCGCGGCGGCCGGGGCCCGCCGCTCAGCCGAAGCCGAGGATGAACTTCGCGTCGTCGGACATCCGCTCGGGCGACCACGGCGGATCCCACGTGAGCTCGATGTCCACGTCTTCGATGCCAGGCAGCTCGCGAGCGACGCGGTCGATGTCCTCTTGGATCAGTGGCCCCACGGGACAGCCCATCGACGTCAGGCTGTGCGTCACCTTCACCTTCGACCCTTCGACCTCCACGTCGTAGAGGAGCCCCAGATCGACGATGTCCATCCCGAGCTCGGGATCCTCGACCTGGCGGAGGGCCTCGATTACCTCGTCGCGCGACGGCACGGAGGCCAGTCTAGCGAGGCGCCGTTCGCTCAAGCCTAGAGCCCGGGCAAGCGGACTTCCTCGCGCCGCTCGCGCGCAAAGAAGTGGATCCCGTCCACGAAGCGAACCCAGTTGCAGCGCGTGCACATGACGAGCGAGCGTGTGCGGGCGCTGTCGGCGAGGTATTGGACGCCGCGCAGCAGATCGCCGTTCGAGACGCCCGTCGCCGCGACGATCGTCTCGCCCGGCGCGAGGTCGTCGAGGGTGAAGACGCGGTTCACGTCGTCGATCCCCTGCTCCCGGGCGCGCTCGATCTCGGTTCGCGTCGTCGGCCAGAGCTGCGCCTGGATCTCGCCGCCGAGGCAACGGAGAGCCGCGGCGGAGATGATCGCCTGGCGCGTGCCGCCGATGCCGACGGCGAGGTGGTCGTTCGTGCCACGGATGGCGGCGGAGATCGACGCCGTGACGTCGCCGTCCTGGATCAGCTTGATCCGCGCGCCGGCGGCCCGGATCTCCTCGACCAGGTCGTGGTGCCGCGGCCGGTCGAGGACGATCGTCGTGATGTCGTTCGTGCGGCGGCCGAAGGCCTCCGCGATCGCGCGGATGTTCTCGCCCACCGGGCGGAGCAGGTCGATCCGCCCCCGTGCGACGGGGCCGACCGCCATCCGCCGCATGTACATCTGGGGCAGGGTGGTGAGCGACTCCGGCTCCCCGACGGCGATCATCGACATCGCGCCGTTCCCGCCGCGCGCCACGACGCCGCGCCCCTCGAGCGGGTGCACCGCGAGGTCGAACGCGTCGCCGCCGCGGCCGACCTCGTCGCCGACCGCGATCCGCTCGGTCTCGTCGGAGGCGCCGATGACGACCCTGCCGCGGATCGGCATGTCCTCGAGCTGCCGGCGCATGGCGCCTGCCGCCTCGTCCTCCGCCGAGTCCTCGTCGCCCGAGCCGAGCCAGCGCGCGGCGGCGAGCGCGGCGGACTCCGTCACACGCGCGTAGGCCTCGCAGAGGCACGGCGCGCGACGGCCGCTCTCGCCCTCTGCACGTTCTTCGATCCTCTGGGTGACCTCCACCTCACCATCTTAGAAGAGGCCTTGCACGGGCCAATAGCAGCCGGCGGCGACGAGCGCCGCCGCCGGGAGCGTGAGGATCCACGCGGTGACGATGTTCCCGGCGATCCCCCAGCGCACCGCCGAGAGCCGCTTCGTCGCGCCCGCTCCCATCACCGCTCCGGAGATCACGTGCGTCGTCGAGAGCGGGTAGCCGTAGTGCGTCGCCAGGTAGATCGTCGCTCCGGCCGATGCCTGGGCGGCAAAGCCACTCTCCGGCTCCATCTGGAACACACGCTGTCCGAGCGTGCGGATGATCCGCCAGCCGCCGGCGTAGGTGCCGAGGCCGATCGCAAGACCGGCGGCGACCTTCACCCAGGTCGGGATCTCAAGGCTCGCGACGTCGCCGTGCCGATGCAGGACGAGCGCGAGTGCGATCACGCCCATCGTCTTCTGCGCGTCGTTCGCGCCGTGCGTGAAGGCGACCCACGTCCCGGTGGCGAGCTGACCGAGGCGGAAGCCGCGGTTCGCGACGCCGGGGCTAAGCCAGACGAACACCCAGTAGATGAGGACCAGCAGGCAGAAAGCGGCGCCGAATGCGATCGCGGGCGCGGCGAGCGCCGGGATGACAACCTTGTGCGCGATCCCGTGCCAGAGGACGCCCTTCGAGCCCGACTGGACGAGCGCGGCACCGACGAGGCCGCCGATCAGCGCGTGCGACGAGCTGGACGGGAGGCCGAACCACCAGGTGAGGAGGTTCCAGGCGATGGCGCCGGCAAGCGCCGCGAGCAGCGTGTGCTGCGTCGCGAGGTTGGCGTCGATCAGCCCCTTGGCGACGTTCTTCGCCACGGCCGTTGTGACGAAGGCCCCGGCGAGATTGGCCACGGCCGCGATCAGCACCGCCGTCCGCGGCGTCACCGCGCGCGTCCCGACCGAGGTGGCGATCGCGTTCGCCGTGTCGTGGAAGCCGTTCGTGAAGTCGAAGCCGAGCGCGACGACGACGACTACGACGAAGAGAACGTCGTTCATCTCCAGCGCGCGAAGCGCGCTTCTGCATACCGAGCGAAGCGAAGGTAGAAGCCAGCCCCGCTGAAAATGCGCAGCATTTTCAGCGGTTTTTGACGACGATGGCCTCGAGGACGTCGGCCGCGTTCTCGCACGCGTCCACGGCTTCCTCGAGCTGCTCGTGGATGTCCTTCCAGCGGATGATCGCAATCGCGTCGTTCGAGGTGCGGAAGAGCTCCGAGACGGCCTCCCGGTTCAGCCGGTCGCCCTCGTCCTCGAGCTCGCGGAGCTCCATCAGCTGCCGGCTCGAGTCCTTGAAGCCGTCGAGCCGGGCAACCGCCTCCTGGAGCTTCGTCGCCGCCCGCAGGATCACGTCGCCCTGCGCCCGCGCGGCGGGATGGATCTCCGTCACGCCGTAGCCGACGATGTTCCCCGCCGCCTCGTCGATGTGGTCGCAGATGTCGTCGAGGGCGCCCGCGAGCCGGTACATGTCGTCGCGGTCGAACGGCGTCACGAAGGTGCGGTTCAGCAGGTCGACGACCTCGTGGGTGAGCCGGTCGCCCTCGTGCTCGAGCTCCTTGATGTCCCGCATCCGCTCCTGCGAGCCGTCGAGCGCATGCGCCAAGAGATCGACGAGCGCCCGGGCGATCGCGACCGTGTTCGCCGACGCCTGGTTGTAGAGGTCGAAGAACTCCTTGCGCTGCGGAACGAGCGTGATTCGCGCCATCGCCGCCTCCTGCCGGGAGCTGCCAGCGCGCCTTCTACCACGTCAACTGGGGTCGAGGCATCCGGAGCCGGTGCTACCTTGACTGCGGATGCCGGAAGAAAGCCCAGTTTTCCAGGCGTTCTGTGGAGCGGCCGAGCCGAGCTTCGCGAACCGTGCCGAGCTCGAGTGCGCGAAGGTGCTCGACTACTACGGCGTGCCGTGGGACTACGAGCCGAAGACGTTCGTGCTCGAGCGCGACGAGGAGGGACGTGTCGTCGAGGCCTTCACGCCCGACTTCCACCTCCCCGAGCAGGATCTCTACCTCGAGATCACGATGATGAAGCAGTCGCTCGTGACGCGGAAGAACCGCAAGCTGCGGAAGTTCCGCGAGCGGTACCCGAGCGTCCGGATCAAGCTCTTCTACAAGCGCGACGTCGAGCGACTGGCGCAGCGATACCACCTCGAGCTCGCGTCCTGACCGCCCCCGACCCGCCCGTTGGCGAGGTCTACCTGTCCGCGGAGGACATCGCGGCGCGGGTGCAGGAGCTCGGCGCCCAGATCGCCGCCGACTACGAGGGCCGCGAACCACTCCTCGTCGCCGCGCTGAAGGCGAGCCTCGTCTTCGTGGCCGACCTCTCGCGCGCGATCCGGATCCTCCACCGCCTCGACTTCGTCGAGCTGGCGGGCTACGCGGGCGCCGCGACCGGCGGCCACTCCGGCATCCGCCTCCTGAAGGACCTCGACAGCGACATCGCGGCTCGCGACGTCATCGTCGTCGAGGACATCGTCGACACGGGGCTCACGCTCAACTACCTCTGCCGCACCCTGCGGCTCCGCGGGCCCGCCTCGCTCGCGGTCGCGACGCTCCTCGACCGGCCGTACCGCCGCCTCGTCGACTCGCTGCCGGTGCGCTACGTCGGCTTCACGGTGCCCGACGAGCTCTTCGTCGGCTACGGCTTCGATCTCGACGAGCGCTACCGGAACCTGCCAGATCTGCACGTCCTCCGCACGCGCTAGCCTGCGTGTTTTAGGCTAGGCTAACTTTTGCCATGATGGCCGCCCAAGCGGATAGCGTCGCGGGGATCGCGGGCATCGGCCGCGGCGTCCTGCGCGGCGAGCGCCGCAGCTTCCGGATCTGGCCCTTCCTCGGCCCCGCCTTCATCGCCTGCGTCGCGTACATCGACCCGGGCAACTTCGCCACCAACATCGCCGGCGGCTCGAAGTACGGCTACACGCTGCTCTGGGTGATCGTCGCCTCGAACCTGATGGCGATGCTCATCCAGACGCTCTCGGCGAAGCTCGGCATCGCGACCGGTCGCAACCTGCCGGAGGTCTGCCGCGAGCGCTTCTCGCGACGGACGTCGATCGCGCTCTGGCTGCAGGCCGAGGTGATCGCGATGGCGACCGACCTCGCGGAGTTCCTCGGCGCCGCGCTCGGGTTCCACCTGCTGCTCGGGATCTCGCTCTTCCCTGCCGCGCTCATCACCGGCGTCACCGCGTTCGTGATCCTCGGGCTTCAGCGCTTCGGGTTCCGCCCGTTCGAGGCGACGATCGCGGCCATCGTCGGCGTGATCGGCGTCTGCTACCTCGGCGAGCTCTTCTCGGCGAAGCCGCCGCTCGGCACCGTCGCCCGGCACGCGGTCGTCCCGCAATTCGCGGGCGGGGACTCCGTGCTGCTCGCCGTCGGGATCCTGGGCGCCACCGTCATGCCGCACGTGATCTACCTCCACTCGGCGCTGATGCAGAACCGCATCCGGCCCGAGACGGACGAGCAGGCGCGGACGCTGATGCGCTTCACCCGCGTCGACGTCGTGCTCGCGATGACGATCGCCGGCCTGATCAACATGGCCATGCTCGTGATGGCCGCGAGCGTCTTCTACGGAAGCGGGCTCGTCCACGTGGAGTCGCTCGATACGGCCTACAAGACGCTGAAGCCGATCCTCGGCGGCAGCTCGAGCACGCTCTTCGCGCTCGCCCTCCTCGCGTCGGGCCTCTCGAGCTCGACCGTCGGCACGCTCTCCGGCCAGGTGGTGATGCAGGGCTTCATCCGGCGGCGGATTCCCGTCGTCGTCCGGCGCGTGGTGACGATGCTGCCGGCGCTCGTCGTCGTCGGGATCGGCGTCGACCCGTCGCGCACGCTCGTGATCAGCCAGGTCGTCCTGTCGTTCGGGATCCCGTTCGCGCTCGTGCCGCTCGTCCTCTTCACGTCGAAGCGGGACGTCATGGGCGTGCTCGTGAACCACCGCGCGACGACCGCCGCGGCCGCCGTCGTCGCGGGCCTCATCTCCGCCCTCAACGTCTTCCTCCTCGCCCAGACCTTCGGGCTCGCTTAGAGCGTCTTCGAATGACTTCGATTCGCCTCGACCGGTCGTTGACGGACGCACGGGCAAAGCCCGTGCGTCCTAACAGTCGGCGCCGCCGAGTCGGCGCCTATACGACCGGCCGCCCCGGGGGAGACGGCCGGCGTCGTCGGGAGACGACTGGAAATCGCAGCTAGCACCCGCGCACACGCACGCAGACGCACGGGTTCTCAGCTCATAAACGTCCCAGGCGCCCTCGGAGATACGGGCGCGCGGCTAGAGGTAGCCGAGCGGGTCGACCGGCTGGCCGTTGACCCGCACCTCGAAGTGGAGGTGCGGCCCGAAGCAATGTCCCGTGCAGCCGACGTAGCCGATCGTGTCTCCCTGAGCCACCGTCTGCCCGTTCCCGACGGCGAACGCCGACTGATGCGCGTAGGCGGTGGCGAGGCCGCGGCCGTGGTCGATCACCGTCAGGTTGCCGTAGCCCGACATCCAGCCCGCGTAGATGACCGTGCCGGAGGCGGCCGCGTGGATCGGCGTCCCGTACGGCACGGCGATGTCGATCCCCTCGTGCATCCGTCCCCAGCGCATCCCGAACGGGCTCGTGACCGGCCCCTGGACAGGCCAGATGAGCCCCTGCGCCGAGACGCCGCTCCCGCTCGAGTAGCTCGAGCCCGACGCGGCCGCACGCGCCTGCGCCGCCTGGATCTGCGCCCCGAGCTGGGCGCTCACCTGCGCGAGCGCATTGACCTCGTTCAGGTACTCGCGCTCGCTCTCCTTCGCCGAGGCGAGGCTCTGCCGCTCCTCCGCCCGCGTCGCGACGAGCGCGTGCTGGCTCGCGAGCAGCTGCTCGTGGACGGCGCGCTGCTCCGCCGTCCGCACGGCGATCACGTGCGTCTCCGCGGCCACGCCGGCGCGCGTCCGCTTCGTCTGGGCGCGAGCCGCGGCCATGGCCTTCTTGGCCCTATCGACCTCGTCGGCGATCTGGCGATCCTGGCTCCCGATCGCCCGCAGGTAGTCGAGCTGGTCGAGCAGGTCGGAGAAGCTCGTCGCCGAGAGGACGACCGCGAGCGTGTCGGGATTGTCGGCCTCGTAGATGGCGACGAGGCGCGCGTCGAGACGGCGGACGGCCTCGCGGTACTGCCCGCGCAGGAAGGTGAGCCTGCGGCTCTCGAGCCGGTAGAGCTGAGTAAGGCGGTCGAGCTTGTCGCGATGGAGCGCGAGGTCCTGCTCGAGTGCGGTGAGCCGGTCGCTCGCGGCGCCGACCTGTCCCTCGAGCGTCCGGATCCGGCCGGTCAGCGCCGAGATCTTCGTCGTCAGCACGCCTTCCTGCGCCCGCTCGTAGTCGATCCGGTCGTGCAGGCGCTGGATCCGCTGGTCGACGACCGCCTTCCGCTGGACGACGTCACCCGCCGCCGGGGCGGTGGCGACGAGGGCGAGGAGGAGGACGCCGAGAGCGAGCCGTCGGGCCATGGTCGAAGGTTCGTGAAGCGGCCGGACGACCCTGCCGCGCCCGCAATCTAGGCGATTCTGTGAAAAATTGCTAGCGCGGCCCCGGCTCGGGGATCCGCGCAGGGCCGGGTTCGGGCACGATCGCCGGCTCCGGCGGGTCCGCCTCGTCCGGCGGCGGATACGGCTCCGGCACCGGGTCCGGCAGCGGCTCGGGGGGCGCCGGCTCCGGCGGGTCGGGCACCTCGGGCTCGAGGGCGCGCAGCGCCTCCGCGGCCGCGGCGCGCAGCGGCCCGACCAGGCGGCGGTAGTCCTCGTCCGAGATCTTCCCGGTCCGGTGGTCGAACTCGAGCTCCTTGAGTGCCGCCAACGCGCGATCGCGTTCCTCCGCGAGAGCGAGGCTGCGGCGCTCGAGCTCGTCCCGCTCGTCGAGCCGGTCGACGGCGGGCGCCGGGTCGCGCAGGAACGGCAGCGCCGCGAGCACGACCGCCGCGACGGCGAGGAGCGCAGCGATGACGAGCGCAGCGGTCATACGCCGACGAGGGCCCCCTCGGTGCGGTAGCGCGCGGCGAGGCGCCGCTCCTCGCGCGCGTCGGGCCACAACGCGATCAGCGAGCCGAGCAGGAACACGCCGCCGGCGATCCAGAGCAGGTTCACGAGCGGTTTCACGAGCACCTTGAAGTAGACCGAGCCGTCCGGGTTGATCTGGTCGGCGATCACGTACACGTCCTCGAGGGTTAGCGCGCGGTGGCGGATCGCTATTTCGTTCGAGCTCGAGCGCTCGGCCGGGTAGTAGTTCTTGCCCGGCGAGATCGTCCCGAGGTCGCGGCCGCCCTGCGACAGGCTCAGGTGCGCCCGCGCCTCATGCGCATTCGAGCTCTGCCCCTCCGTCGTCCCCTGGAAGGCGAGCCGGTAGCCGGCCACCTCCATCGACTGCCCGGGCCGGAGGCGCTGCTCGCGAACCGTCTGGTAGGCGCTCGAGCCTGCGATGCCGATCGCGAGCAGGACGACGGCCGCGTGGACGACGTAGCCGCCGTAGCGCCGGCGGTTCCGCGCCACGAGCGAGCCGAAGGCGCCGGCCCACGAGCCGCCGGAGAGGCTGCGGCGCGCGCGCGTCCCGCGCGCGAACTCGAGCGCGATCGAGGCGAGCACGAAGACCGAGAACGAGTAGGCGATCAGACCGGGCCGCGACGAGCCGGCGCCGAGCGCGACAAGGACGATCCCTGTCGCGACCGCAAGCAAGGCCGGCCCGAGGAACGCGTTGCCGAGCGCGCGCAGCGAGGCACGGCGCCAGGCGACGAGCGGCCCGATCCCCATCAGGAGAAGGAGTGGCAGCCCGAAGATGCGGAGGAAGAAGTCGTAGTACGGGCGCGCAATCGTCACCGTCTGGCCGCGAACGGCCTCGGAGAGGAGCGGGAACGCGACGCCCCAGAGGATCGTCAGGCAGAGCGCGACGAGGAGCAGGTTGTTGTAGAGGAAGGTCGCCTCGCGCGAGACGAGCGACTCGAGCCGTGTCCTCGCCCGCAGCAGGTCGAGGCGCGCGAAGACGAGCGCGAGCGAGCCGGCCGTGACGGCACAGATGAAACCGAGGAGCCACGGCCCGACCTTGCCCTGCGCGAACGAGTGGATCGAGTTGATGACGCCCGAGCGCGTGAGGAAGTCGCCGAAGATCGCGAGGCAGAAGGCGAGGACGACGAGGAGCATGTTCCAGACCTTCAGCATCCCGCGCTTCTCCTGGATCATCACCGAG
>DASQWB010000037.1:0-3104 GCA_035640455.1 Gaiellaceae bacterium
GACGAGATCCCGGCCGCCGCCGCGAGGAGGACGGCGGCAACGACGTTCGGATGCCTGAGCGCCAGGCGCAGCGCGACGAGGCCGCCGAGCGAGTGGCCGACCAAGGTCGCCGGAAACACCCGCTCCCGCTCGGCGAGGGCAGCGACGAGGTCGGCGAACGGCGTCAAGGTCGGCACGGCCGGCAGCGGCGACGAGCGGCCGTGGCCGGGAAGATCCGGCACGAGGACGCGGTGCCGGCGCACGAGCGCAGGGACGAGCTCGACCCAGTTCGACGCCGCGCCGCCGAGCCCGTGGACGAGCAGGAGCGGCGGCCCGTCGCCGCCGACGAAATAGCGGATCCGGACCCCGCGCACGGTCGCCGTCCGCGCCTCGAGACCGGCCAGCGGCGGCTCCTTTGCGTCCGTCACGGAGCGCGATTATGCTTTCTGTCGATGAGTACCCGAGGGGGGCGGGCCCTTTGAATCCCGCAGCGACAAGCGAGGTCTGACCAGCCCGTCCGCGCCACGTGCCGGCGGGCTTTTTCGTGAAGAGGAAGGAGCGACATGGCCAATCACCTGACGCCTGACGAGCTGTCGAAGGAGCTGGGCATCGACCGGAGCGAGGTCATCCGCGTCTGCGTCCAGGAGGGCGTCCCGATCTACCAGGGCAAGATCGACAAAACCCTGTTCCAGGCACAGCTGCAGGCGCTCGGGGCCATGCCGCGGTCTCATTAGCGGCACTTACTAACCCAGCGGATCGACCGGTCATTTCAGACGGACGCACGGGCAAAGCCCGCACGTCCTGACAACGGCGCCGCAAGCGCCGCCTCATTCCGCGCCCGATTTCGCGAAAGCTAGGCCGACTTGCGCGCGGGAGCCGCGGCGCGCTCCCGCTTCCGGCTCGGCTTCGGCTTCGAGCCGGCCCCGGCCGCCCCGCGCTGCCCCTGGACCTCGGCGACGCTCTGCTTGAGCGCCTCCATGAGGTCGACGACCGGCGTCTCGGGGACGGGCTCGGGCCGCCTGATCTCCTCGCCCGCGAGCTTCGCCTCGAGCATCGCCCGCAGCTCGCGCCGGTACTCGTTCTCGAACTCGGCGGGGTCGAACTCGCCGACGAGGCTCTCGATCACCTGCCGCGCGAGCTCGAGCTCGGGCCCCTTCACCTCGGTGCTCTCGACCGCCTCCTCGATCTCGGCGCTCGGGCGTACGTCCTCGGCGAAGAAGAGCGTCTCGAGCGCGAGCCCCTCGCCGTGCGGCCGGATGAGGCACAGGTTCTCCTTGCCCCAGAGCACGAACTTGCCGATCGCGGCCATGCCCGTCTCCTCCATCGCCCGCAGCAGGAGCACGTACGGGCGCCGCGCGGCCGGGGTGCTCGCGGGCGCCAGGTAGTACGTGCGGTCGAAGTAGACGGGATCGACGTCGGCGAGCGCGACGAAGCGCAGGATCTCGATCGACTGCGAGCGCTGGAGCGCGACCGCCTCGAGGTCGGACTCCTCGACCATCACGAACTCGCCCTTCGCGACCTCCCAGCCCTTGACCAGCTCCTCCGGCTCGACGTCGCGCTCGTGCAACGGGCAGTAGCGCTTGTTCTTGATCGGCGTCCCGCACTCGCGGTGGAGCGTGCGGAAGGCGATGTCCGAGCGCTGGGTCGCGACGGCGAGCCCGATCGGGATGTTGACCAGGCCGAAGCTGATGGAGCCGTTCCAGATCGTCCGCATGGGCGCCTCTCAAGTCTAGTGGGACCAGCCCTGTTCTTCCCGAAAGGAGCCTTCCCTTCCGAACTAAGCTTCGGGCAAGGTTGACGACCGAGACGACCGTTTCCGAGGCGCCTTCAGCCCCGACGAGATCCAGCCGGACGATTGCGCGTCTGTGGCTGGACGCGGTCGCCGAGCGGCGCGAGCAGCCTGCGTATCTCGTCGAGGACGAACCCGGCATCTGGCGTCGCGTCTCTTGGGACGAGGCTGCCCGGGCGGTGGAGGAGATCGCGAACGGCCTGCTCGCGCTCGGCATCCGTAAGGGCGACGCCTTCGGGATCCTCGGCTCGACCCGGCTCGAGTGGTCGCTCTTCGACTTCGCGCTCGCCCTGGTCGGCGCGATCGGCGCGCCCGTCTACGCCACGAGCTCGCCGCGCGACTGCGCGTACGTCCTGCGGCACGCGGACGCGGTCGGCGTCCTGGTCGAGGACGACGAGCAGCGGGCGAAGCTCGAGGGCGTCGAGCTGGAGCACGTGCTCGCCTTTGCCGACCTGGAGGGCCTGCGAGCACGAGGCCGCGAGCACGCCGCTGCGCATCCCGGCGCGCTCGACGAGGCCGCCAGAGCCGTCGGCGAGGACGACCTCTTCACCTACATCTACACCTCTGGGACGACCGGGCCGCCGAAGGCCTGCATGATCCGGCACCGGAATTACCACGACATGGTCCAGTCCGCACTCGCGATCGAGGGCTGGGCGCAGGCAGGCGACCTGATGCTCCTCTACCTCCCGCTCGCGCACAACTTCGGGCGGCTGATGCACCTGCAGAACGCGCGGGCCGGCATGACGACCGCGTTCTGTCCCGATCCGTACCGGGTGCGCGAGGCGCTGAAGGACGTGCGGCCGACGATCCTCCCGAGCGTGCCGCGCGTCTACGAGAAGATCCACACCGTCGTCGTCGACCGCTTCGACGAGCTCGGCGGCGTGCGGCGGCGGCTCGTCGACTGGGCCCTCGAGGTCGGCCGCCGCGCGAGCCCGCCGCGCCAGCGCGGCGAGCCCCTGCGCGGGCGGCTCGCGCTCGAGCACCGGCTCGCCGACCAGCTCGTGTACTCGAAGGTGAAGCGCGAGCTCGGCGGCCGCCTGCGGGTCGTCATCTCCGGCGGAGCGCCGCTCGCGACGGAGATCGCCGAGTTCTTCCACGCGCTCGACGTGCTCATCATCGAGGGCTGGGGCCAGACCGAGTGCACGACGGCCGCGACCGTCAACCGGCCGACGCGCTTCCGCTTCGGCACGGTCGGCCTGCCGATGCCGAACGTCGAGCTGCGCCTCGCAGAGGACGGCGAGGTGCTCGTCCGCTCGCCGACGATCTTCGCCGGCTACTACAAGGATCCCGAGGCGACGCGCGAGGTGCTTCCCGGCGACGGCTGGCTCAGGACCGG
>DASQWB010000038.1:0-11838 GCA_035640455.1 Gaiellaceae bacterium
GGGCTACAAGCCTGATCCTGCCCTCGTGGCGCGCCTCCGGGTCGAGCTCGACCGGTAAGTGCCGGGCGACCCGCTCGATCTTCCCGTTCGCGAGCTCCTCGAGGAGACGGCAGCAGCATCCGTGACGCCAGCGGGCGGCGCGGCCGCCGCAGTCGCGGTCGCACTGGCCGCAGCACTCACGGCTATGGCGGCGCGCTTCTCACGGGAGAGCTGGGACGGCTCCGAAGGCGCCGTCGCGCAGGCGGAGGCCATTCGCGTGCGGGTTGAGCCGCTCGCCGCCGAGGACATAGCCGCCTACTCGGAGGTGCTCAGGCTGCGCCGCGTAGGCGCCGACGACGAGGCGCTCGGCCGGGCTCTCGAACGCGCCGCCGAGGTTCCCTCCAAACTTGCCGAAGCCGCCGCGGACGCGCTCGAGCTCGCCCTCCACGTCGCCGATCGCTGCGACCCGGCCGTCCGCGTGGACGCGGTCGCCGCGGCCGAGCTTGCCCGTGCCGGCACCCGGATCGGCTCCAGAATCGTCGACGTCAATCTCGCGATGCGACCGGAGGACGAGCGAGCCGAAAAAGCCCGCCGGCTGGCCGAAGCCGCTGACCGGGCCCTGTCTGCTCTTGGCTAGCCGGACGGCCTGAGGGCGACGCGGGCGCCCATGTGTCGCCGACGCACGAGCGCGACCAGCCGCGGCCAGACCTGGCGGCGTGGCGGCCGAGGCTCGCGCTGTGCTGCCCGCGCGTCGCGGAGAAGGTCGTCGTAGTGCGATTGAGCGAGTTCTTCTCGGTACTGCGTGAGCGGGTACATCGGTGCCTCCTTCATCGCTTCGATGCTCACTAGACGAGGGAGGCAGAAGCTTCTTCCTCACGTGGGGACGACCACGCCGAGGCGTGCCCCCACGACGGCCTCCGCAGCCTCGTGGGCGCTCGGCGCGCCCGTCACCGCGGCGACGAAGTCGGGGCCTCCGAGCGCCAGCAATTCGGCTTCCGTGCGCGCCTTCACGGTCGCCGTTCGCGCAACATCCCGAAGCAGGGCGATCTCGCCGAAGCACCCGCCGCGCGTCTCGACCGCAGGGACCTGCTCCTCGGCGGCCACCTCCACCTCGCCGTCGGCGACCACGTAGAAGCGGTCGCCGCGCTCGCCGCGCTCGACGATCGTCGCTCCGGCCGGGACGCGAACCCGCTCAAGCCGGCCGGCAAGGGCCTCCAGCGTCGGGGCCGGCAACGGGGCGAGGAACGGGACGCCCCGCAGGAGGTCGAGGCCGGCCGGTAACGGCGAGACGACGTCGATCGAGACCAGCGCCCGCCACGTCCCCGCGACGACGGCGGGGAGGAACGCGCCCACCGCGACGAGCGCCCAACGGATGCCGAGGGCGTGAACGACGAAGGGCGCCACCAGCGCTCCGATGCCGATGCTTCCGACGATCAGGCTCTCCAGCACTCCGAAAACCCGCGCCAGCACCGCGTCGGGCGCCGAGCGCTGGAGCAGCGTCGTACCCGCGACGTCGACGAGCGTGTTTCCGACCCCGACGCACCCGAAGAGCACGAGCGCGAGTGCCGCGTGCGGAAACACTCCGATCAGCGCGATCGGCACGCCCCAGATTGCGATCCCGAGCCCGAAGCTGGGCGAGAGGCGCAACCGCCCCGCGAGCGAGAATGCCGCCAGCGCACCGATCACTCCGCCGACGCCCATCGCCGAGTTCAGGTAGCCGACGCCGGCGCGACCGAGGTCGAGGAGCCGAAGCGACGCGACGACCACGAGCACGTTCATCGCGCCGTCGACGAAGGTCTGGGCCGCGAAGAGCCCCACGAGCAGGCGCACGCGGCCCTGGTGCAGGATCGTGCGAAAGCCAGCCGCTACCTCCGTGAGCACCGAGCCGGTCGCCGGCGCCGGCGCCGGCTCCCGAGCCGGCTCCGATATCCGCACCACGAGGAGCGCCGACCACACCATCGCGCCGGCCGTCACGGCGAAGACGACCGCGCTCGTGCTCGCCGCCAGCAGCAGCCCGCCGAGCGCAGGGCCCGCGAAGATGCCCACGCTCTCGATCGTCGTCGCGGTGACGTTCGCTCCGGTCAGCTCCTCCGGCGTCCGCGCTAGCCCCGGAACGAGAGCTGCCTGCGCAGGACGGAAGGCAGTCGAGGCGACGGAGACGATGACCGCCAGGGCATAGACCACGTACGGAAGGTCGGCCGCCGCTGCGGCCGCAGCGGCCGCGAGCGCGACCGCACGGACGGCGTCGGAGGCAACCATCACCCGCGTCCGCGCCAGCCGGTCGCCGAGCAAGCCCGTGAAGGGGGCGGCGACCGCGGCGGCAGTCCAGCGCAGGAAGCCGACGACGCCGACGGCTGTCGCGCCTCCTGCGCCGTAGGCGTAGACGATCAGCGCGATGCCGTACGCCCACGTGCCGATCATCGAGCCGGCCCAGGCGAGCTCGAGCCGCCGCAGCCCCGGATTCGACGCCACCAGGGCGAGCGCGCCGGTTGCGTCGCGGACCCGCTGCCGCACCGTCCGCACGGCCGGAGGATTGCACGTCCTGCCGGGACGGTGGGAAGATTAGGGCACCGAACTCCGTCAGGTGTTCGAGCCGCGTCCTGCGGCGATGGCGAAAGGAGGGTGCTCCGTGGAGGACGAGAAGGAGAGGACCACTCCCGGCACAGAGGACGATGTGCGGCGGGAGAGCGACGACGATCCCGACGTCGAGGGCCATCGGTCGATGCCCCGCACGGAGGTCGGTCGCACCGAGGTCGGCCGCACAGAAGTCGGCCGCACAGAGGTGGGCCGCACCGAGACCGGGAGGACGGAGCCCTAGCAAGCTCCCGAGCCGGGCGGCCACGGTGGCCGCCCGGCTCAGCCCATGCGAGTCACCTGGAGGAGGTCGGCAAGCGATGCGAGCAGTTGCAGGCCTGCTTCGCGCGCCGGCCCCTCGAGCGCATCGACCGCCTCGGCGAGACGCGCGACGGGAGCGAGGTCGCCGCCGCTCGTCTCGATCGCGTCACGCACGCGACGGGCCCTCAGCAGCAGGTCGAGCGCGATCGCGGCCTGACCGGCGAAGAGGCCGAGGAGATCGGTCTCGGCCAGGCTGAAGGCGCCTCGCTGCGGACGGTCGAGCACCTCGAGAACACCGAGCGCGCGCTCCTCGTGCAGCAGCGGTACCGCCATCAGCCCGTGCGGCACATACCCAGTGCTCTCGGCCGCTTCGCGGGCGAAACGTGGATCGGCGGCGACGTCCTCGAGGACGAGCGGCTGCCGCGTGACGAGCACCCAGCCCGCGACTCCGGTCGCCGAGGGGATCCGCGTCCCCACGAGCGACCTCGAGCCCTCGCCCGCCACGGCCGCGAAGACGAGCTCGTCCGCCTCTTCGTCGAGGACGAAGATGGAGGACGCGCGGGCGCCGAAGATCGCCCGTGCCACCTCGACGATCGACTGCAAGAGCGCCGCATAGTCGGCCTCCGAGCCCGCGGCGCCCGCGGCGAAGGCGTCGTGGAGGTCACCGGGGCTGCTCACGAGCCGACGTTCGAGGCGGTCAGGAAGAGCACGTTCTTGAGCGCGAGCGCCGTCAGCTCGGGATGCTTGCTGCGGATCAACGCGCAGATCCCGGCCATGTGGGGCGTCGCGAAGCTGTTCCCGGTCACGCGCAAGCGACCGCCGTCGAGCCACGCCACCTCGACCTCGACCCCGCGCGCGAAGAACTCCACCGGCGGCGAGGGATTGTAGAACCAGGCCATCGGGTCGGTCAGCTCGTGGCTTCCCACCGAGACGACCGAGGAGAAGCGCCAGGGGTAGCTCTCGACCGGGAGGTTGTGCGCGGACGCGACGAGCATCGTCCGTCGAAAGTACGCGTTGTCGGCCAGCTCGTGGAGCATGAAGGCGAACTGCTTCTTCGTCGTGGACAGGCTCAAGTTGATGACGTCGAAGCGCTGCTCGACCGCCCAGCGCAGCCCGCAGAGCAGCGCCGGCCCGCTGCCCGTGTAGCCGGCCCCGAGCGCACGAACGCTCGTCAAGGCGCATTCGGGCGCGAGGGAGCGCACGATCCCCGCGCAGGCCGTGCCGTGGCCGCACACGTCGCCCTGGTCGTCCTCGGTCACGGTCGCCTCCTCGCCCTCGACGGAGACGACCAGCGACCGCTCGACCGCGCCCACGAGCGGGTGCTCACGCTCGACGCCGCTGTCCAGGATGCACACGCGGACGCCCGCTCCGGTGGCGCCGCCGAGCGCCCACTCGCGCGTGACCTGCTCGGGCCACTCGACCGGCAGAGCGATCTCGTCCACCGATTCGGCCCGGAGGCTCCAGGCCGGAAGCGCTTCGTCGGGCACTGCAGCATCGTAAGCGGTGCCCTCCGCCTTCACGAAGGAACGGGCCCGAAGGCCCGCTCCTCGTACGACACGCGCTACGTCTAGGCGTGCAGCGGCTTGCGTTGTCGCCTTCCGACGATGGTCAAGCCGACGAGCGCCAAGGCCAGCGCGGCCGCTCCGGTCGAGATCGCGATCGTCCTGCCCCAGTTGAAGCCCGAGCCGCTCGAAGTGGGCTCCAGCTGAAGCGGCTGGGTCGCGCCGAACGAGCGCTCGCCGCGCATCGGGCTGCCAACTGCCTGCGACACGTGGGCGTAGATGACGCCGCGCACACCGGATCGATCGTCAGGCCGAACAGCAACCGATGTCGAGCCGCCGGTGCCGGTATCCACGACTCGCATCGCGACGGCCGTACCGACGAAAACGAGAGCGGCGACACACGCCAGCGCCGCCACGATGATCCTCTTTCCCCGCCGTTTCATGATGTGGTGCTCCTTTCCCGTCATGCTGATACTGGCTAGACGAGGAAGAAGCTCGTGTTCTTCCAGTCAGGGCGGCCGACACTCGGTTGGTGCCTGCTTGCGCTGTTTGCGGCTACCAGGCCCTCCATGCGTTCAAGTTCTGTCCCGAGTGCGGGACTGCGGCGGGCGCGGCGGGCTCGGAGCAGCGCAAGGTCGTCACCGTCCTGTTCTGCGGCGTCGTGGGCTCGCGGCCCGTTGCGACTGGTTTTCCATCGTGGGCGCAAACGAACGGTTCCAGTGCGCCCGACTTCTTGCCTCTGAGGACAACGCGAGAATGGATTCTGCAGGCACTTCGAAGACGGGAGCGACGGAATTCGAACCTGTGACCTCCGGCGTGACAGGTGCTTTTGAAAGCGTTTCATCTGGCTTCGTTTAGCCGCATCAACGCCGCGATGGGGCTTCTTCGCTTGATGCCATCGTCATCTCGCTGCGACCTTTCACTTTTCGCGTTCGGTACCCGCAGTGGGATGCGGATGGCGTTGATGTCTCGCTCCCGAGGAGGGCGTCGAAGGCGCGCGGGAACTACGCGTCGCGGTCATGGATCAGGAAGCGCACCTGCCGCTGTCGGTCGTCGAGATCCATGAGCAGGTTGCGCGCCTGCTGCCAGCATCCAGGCCGTGTTCGGCTTGCTGGTGCGGGCGAGGTACTCGATCCGGCGGCTGCCGACTGAGAGGAAGACGAGAACGTACAGACGGCGCAGCCAGACCGTATCGACGGTGAAGAAGTCGCAGGCAAGAATCGAGTCCGCATGCGCTTGGAGGAAGCTGTGCCACGACTGCGAGTGGCGCCGCGGTGCCGGCTTCACGCCAGCCTTACGCAGGATGTTGCGGACCGAGGTCGCGGAGGCGGCGACATCTAGCTTGCGCAGCTCGCCCACGATCCGCTGATAGCCCAGCTCGGGTTCTCGCGCGCGAGCGCAGGATCAGCTCGCGCATACCACTGCTAATCGGTGGCCGTCCGGGATCTCGGTGCAAATAGGTCCAGCGCCGGGCGACCAGCCGGCGATGCCAGAGCGGGAGCGTCTCCGGGCGCACCGAGAAAGCGCTCCACGAGCGGCGCGGCAGCCCGGCTGAACGCGGCGAGTAGCACTCGGTCGTGCGCCTCGAATCGCGGTTTCCCGGCCTGCCCGCGAAGAATCGACAGCTCGTGGCGGAGCACGAGAATCTCCAGCTCCCGCTTGGTCGCAACGTCCGACGAGCACGATCAACTCCAGCAGGCGGCAGACGACGATGTACAGCGCTGACACACGCAAAGGCGACCTCCAGCAGACGGGGACGCCCGACGCTACTGCCGCCGCAGCAGCCCTCGTGCCTCACCCGATCAGGTTTGTGCACCCCGTGTGCAAGCACCGCAAATCGGCGCTTGTGGCTTGCACGATCGCCAACGTGCGGTGGGGTATGGAGCCGTTTATGCACCTCCCAGGTCGAGAAGGCCGCCGCTCGTTCCTGGATGTCTGCCGAGCCTTGCCTATGTCGCGCCATCCGCATCTTCCACGCCGAGCGAGGCTGTGATCGTGCCTTAGAAGTGCCGCACTCGTTCAGCGTCGGGAACGCGGTTGATGGGCATCTGCTCGCGCGGATCGAGGCGGCTTAGTCGATGCCGCTGCTCGCGCGCTCAACGTCGACCTGCTCGAGCGCGTAATCGAGTACGGCATCGAACGTCATTGCCTTTCCCTCCGCCCGTGCTGTAGCGAGCTCGTCGTTTTCGTGGTGCCGGAGCTCGGACTCGAATCGCTCGCTCACCGCGCGCTCGGCCGGCGACGGCGGCGCGCCAATGGCGTCGTGCAGTGCCTCGGCCGCGCCGCCGAGTGTGGCGGCACGTAGCGGACGTCCGTCCGCGGACGCTGCCCCGGCAAGCACGTGCAGGGATTCGACGATGGTCGGCTTGTCGCCGAGCCGCTGTGCTATGGCGAGGCTGTCGCACGCGAGCGACCGTGCTCGCCGGCAATCGCCGTCGAAGAGCGCCACGAGGCCGAGGTTGACGAGAGCTGACGCGACGAGCAACTGATTGTCCAGGTTGGTCGCGAGCTCGAGCGCCTCCGCAAGCGAGGCTTGCGCCTGCGTCGGTTCGCCCTCGAGCAAAGCAGTGATGCCGAGATGCGCAAGCGAGTTCGCGGCATTTCGCTTGTCGCCGAGCCGTCGCCGGAGTGCGAGGCTCTCCTCGAAAAGCGGCCTCGCCTTCGCGTAGTCACTCCCAGCAAGCATGGTGCAGCCGAGAGCGTGCAGCGCCGCGGCGATCGTCGTCTCGTCCCCGGCGTCGCGTGCGACCGCGAGGCTCTCTTCGCCGAACGAGCGTGCGCGATCGTACGCGCCCTGCGCAGCAGCGATCCAGCCGAGGTCGGCGAGCGCGAAGGCTAAACCACGTGCCTCGCCGATCTCACGGAAGAAGGCCGCGCTCTCCTCGAGCGCCGGTACCGCGTGCTCGTAGTCGCCCTGGACGAGAGCAACCCTTCCGTACCCGTACAAGGCCTTCGCGCGGACCGACGGCCCAGCAGCTCCGTCCGCGGCCAACGCTCGCTCGAGCCAGCGCCGCGTCTCGGCCAGATAGCCCCGCGCCACCCAGGCACGGCGAAGGGCGCCGATCAGACGAAGCGCGATGTGGCCGACACGGTGCTCGAGCGCCCAGGCAAGCGCGGACCGAAAGTTGTCGCGCTCGCGCTCGAGGCGGGCGAGCCACTCGACTTGCCCCCCGCCGAGGATCTCCGGCTCGGCGGCTTCGGCGAGCGCGAGGTAATGCTCGGCGTGCAGGCGGTGCAGATTGGCCGCGTCGCGACGCGCTTCCAGCCGTTCCGCAACGTACTCGCGGATCGTCGCCAGCATCAGGAAACGCCCCTCGCGCTCGCGGATGAGGCTGTTGTCGACGAGTGAGCCGAGAGTCTCGAGGTCAGCGGAACAGACACGCTCGGCGGCCTCGAGCTCGCAGCCGCCGGCGAAGACAGCAAAGCTGACGAACAACTCCCGCTCGCGGCTTCCGAGCAGCTCGTAGCTCCACTCGATCGTCGAACGCAGAGTGCGCTGGCGCTCCGGAGCGTCGCGCGTTCCGGCCGTCAGCAGCGGGAGACGATGCTCCAGGCGCGGGAGCAATGCCTCGGGACTCAACAGCTTCATGCGCGCGGCGGCCAGCTCGATCGCGAGCGGCAGGTTGTCGAGACGCCGGCAGATGTCGAGGACGTTGTCGCCGAGTGCTGCCGTCGGTTTGACCGCCCGAGCGCGGTCGGCGAACAGCGCGACCGCCTCCTCGTCCGTCAGCGGCGGCACTGGGAATTCCTGCTCGCCGGAGACGCGCAGCGACGCTCGGCTCGTCACAAGCAGCGTTAACGCCGCCGCCGAGCGCAGCAGCTCCGCCAGCTGCGGCACGGCGTCGAGCAGCCGCTCGAGGTTGTCGAGCACGAGTAGCGCCTCCTTGTCGCCTAGATAGTCCTCAGCCGTCTGGGGCTCCCTCACGCCGAGCGTCTGCGCGATCGTCGGCAGAACGAGTTGCGGGTCGCGAAGGGACGCCAGCCCGACGAACCAGACGCCGTCGCGAAACTCGTCGACCAATTCAGCCGCGGCCTGCAGCGCTAGCCGCGTCTTCCCCGAGCCACCGGGGCCGGTGAGCGTCACGAGCCGGCGCGCCCGCACCAGCTCCAGCACCTGCGCGAGCTCCGCTTCGCGGCCAACGAATGGCGTCGGCTGCACAGGGAGGTTCGATTGGTTCAGGCTCTTCAGCGACGGAAAGTCGCCGTCGCCGAGCTGGTAGAGCCGCTGCGGCTCGACGAGGTCCTTGAGCCGGTGCTGCCGGACCTCATGCAGCTCGACCTCGCTGCCCAGCAGGTCATGCGTCGTCTGCGAGACGAGCACCTGGCCGCCGTGCCCAGCCGCGGCTATCCGCGCCGCACGGTGCACGTCGATGCCGACATAACCCTCGTCAGACACGACAGCCTCACCGGTGTGGAGGCCCATGCGGACGCGGATCGGGCCCGCCTTCAGCGCCTCCTGCGCTTCAGTTGCCGCCGCAGCCGCGCCCTTCACGCTCGCGAAAGCGACGAAGAAGGCGTCGCCCTGCGTGTCCACCTCGACGCCGCCATGGCGGCCAAATGCCTGGCGCAGAAGCCGCCGGTGCTCTGCGAGCGCCTCTGCATACCGATCGCCGAGTTCGTGGAGCAGCCGCGTCGAGTCTTCGATATCCGTGAACAGGAACGTGACCGTGCCCGCCGGCAGCTCGCGCGTGCGCTGAGGCTGGCGCGTGTCGAGCGCAGGATCCTGATTCAGGATCGCCTGGTGCAGCTCGCGCAGCTCGCGGCTGGGCTCGATCCCGAGCTCCTCGACCAGCGTCACGCGGGCCGCCTGATACGCGTCGAGCGCCTCCGCTTGTCGGCCCGAACGGTAGAGCGCAAGCATCAGCAGTCGGCGCAAGCGCTCTCGAAGGGGATGCGCGCGAACCAGTGCCTCGAGCTCCCCGACAAGCCCGCCGTGGTCCGAGGCGAGCAGGTCGGCCTCGATCCGCTCCTCGAGCGCCGTAAGACGCAATTCCTCGAGGCGAGCGATCTCGGCCTGAGCAAACCCCTCGTAGGCAACATCGGCCAGCGGCGGGCCGCGCCACAGCGACAGCGCCTCACGCAGGGGCTCCCGCGCTGAGGGATCCCCTCGCGCGAGCGCCCGTCGACCTTCCTCCAGGAGCCGCTCGAAGCGCTCCACATCGAGCTCCTCCGGCCCGATCTCGAGGACGTAACCGCCCGCCCGATACCGCACCCGCTCCTCGGTCCCCAGCGCCCGCCGCAAACGCGACACGTGCGCCCGCAGCGTCCCCAGTGCCGTCGCGGGGGCTTGCCCGCCCCACAGCTCCTCGATCAAGCGATCGCTCGATACGACCTCTCGCGCGTTCAGCAGCAGGATCGCCAGCAGCGCCCGCTGCTTACGACTCCCAAGCGAGCACACCCGACCGCCGTCCCGGACCTCAAGTGGACCCAGGAGCCGGTAGTCCATCAGCCGCCCGCCGCCATTTACCCGATCCGAGGAACGTAGCACCAAGCAGCCGCAAACCCAAAGCGCGCGCCGCCCCGCAAGCGAGCCGCTATCGAGCCACAACCCTCCTGCAACCGCAGACGCGCATCGTCAGCCCAGACGACCGCACCGGGCGGTCAGACAAGAAGGGAGCAGAAGATGAACGCTCGCACGCACAAACTCGCGCAAACGCTCGGGCTCGCGCTCGTGCTCGTCGTAGCCGCGGCACCGACCGCGATTGGCAGCGGCCGCCAGGCCAGCGGCCTCGACCCCTGGGCCTACAACGCCGTCCACCGCGACCAGGCAATGGGCAGCCCGAGAGGCGAGAACGCAACGGGCCTGCGAGACCTCGACCCCTGGGCATACTCGCGCGTCCTCCGCAGCCGCTCGAGTACACCTATGGGCGAAAACGCGACCGGGCAGAACGCCATCCCCGCTGCGACCCGGCCCGATGATCGCCCCGGCATCCGCGGCCCCTCGACCCCGGTCGCGCTGCCACAGCTCGGCCAGGTCGACTACCACGGCGCGTTCGACTGGCGCGACGCCGGCATCGGCGCGCTCGCAACGCTGGCCGCCGCGCTCGTCGCTACCTCGGCGACACTGCTCGCGCTTCGGCGTCGACGCGCGAGCCAACCCATCGGCGAACTCGGCGTGTAAGCGCGCATCCGCGACAGCTCGTCCCGATGCCGAGCGGGTCCCACAGCAACGGGACCCGCTCGGCATCGGCCCCACGGTGGCACGCGCCTCCGCGAGGTTGTTTCAGGCGAGGACGGTGAACCTAGGCCCAGCGGCGCGGTGCTCGCGCGGCGTGGGCCGCAGGCGGCAGGGATCCGTCAACTCCGCTGTGGCCGCCCCCTGATCTGCTTCCGCAAGTGGCAGCGTCGTCCTTCCTGCCCGACCTGCTCGTAGCCGGCCGTTTCGTACAAGTGCCTAGCCGGCTCGTTCGCGACGGAGACGTTCAGGCGGAGTTCGTCAATGCCCCGGCGCGCCAGCAGCTCTTCCACGGCGGCGAGCATCGCGCGCCCGTACCCCTTGCGGCGGGCTCGCTCGGCGACCGTGATCTGGTAAAGGAACGCCGCTTGCGCAGCCTCTGCCTTCAAGGGCGTGACCCACAACCAGCCCACCGAGCGACCGCTTCGGCCGATCGCAGTCCAAAGGTGATGCCCGCGGGTCTCTGCTTCAGCAAGCTCACCCTCTAGAGCAGGACCTAATTCGTTCCGGGCGCGCTCCAGCGCTTCTTCGCGCGGCCAGCCCGCCTCGCGTACTTGTTCGTCCGCGTAATTCGCGAGCTCCTCGCGTATGAACGCCTGACGATCGTCCTTCGTGAACGGTCGGAGCTCGACGTGCGGCATCGAAGTGCCTGCGCAGCGTACTTGCGGTTACACGCGCGCGAGGATCACCATTTGATCCCAAGCGGCTGCTTGTGACGCTCTTCGAGTTCGGTCTCGAGCGCGCCTAGGCGGCGCTCGAACAACGCTGCCCCCGTGCCGACGACGAGGCGGCGCAGCTCCTCAAGGAGCGACGGCTCTCCGATACGCGGCCGCGCTCGACGGGAGACGCGACGAAGGGCAGGGCGAGCTCGACTCGGTCGAGGCGCATGCGCGACCGTCCCGCGGTGCGCCGATCCTGCGCAGCGAAGATCCGCGTTCCCGCGGCGTCAGTGCCCGGCGAGAAACTCCTCCACGGCGCGCGCGAACCCGTCGACGTCGCTCTGAGTCAGCGGCAGCGACAGGGCGACGAACCCACGCCGCGCGAACGAGTAGCCACGATCGAGCATGTGCAGGTGCAGGAGCGTGCGCAGCTCCGGCGCCGCGGGCGAGTCGGCCGTGCGCCGCACCGGGCCCCGCGTGAAGTGCAATCCCACCATCGAGCCGCGACCGGTCGCGCAGAAGTCGAGGCCGTGTTCGGTTGCGAAGCCGTTCAGCCGCCGGCGCAGCCGGTCGCCGAGCGCGTTCAGGCGCGCGCATTCCTCGTCCGTATAGACCCGCGTCAGCCCGGCGAGGCCGGCAGCCATTGTCAGAACCGCGTTGTTGAACGTCCCGGCGTGCGCGAGCGCAT
>DASQWB010000039.1:0-8704 GCA_035640455.1 Gaiellaceae bacterium
GTCGTCGCCGTCGACGACGAAGACGCGGCAGTTGTGGTAGTCGATCAGCGAGCGCAGCTCGTTCGCGATCACCATCCCGATCTCGCGCACGTCGTTCAGGCGGTTGAGCTTGCCGCTCAGGCTCTGGAGCATCTTCAGGTGCGCGATCGAGCGGACGTCGCGCGAGCCGGACGGGGCGTCGGGCCGCTCGACCGCACCTTCGCCGAAGGCAACGATCTGGTTCTTGCCGCGCGCCTTCGCGGTCATCATCGCCGCCTCGGCGCAGGCGACGAGTTCGCGCGGGTTCATCGCGTGCTCGGGGCCGTGGGCGAGCCCGACGGAGATCGTGATCCGGCCGGCGCCCTCGAACTCGAAGGTCGAGAGCGCCTCGGTGACGCGCTCGGCGAGCCCGTGGGCGAGCTCCTCGTCGCAGGCGGGGAGGATGATCCCGAACTCCTCGCCGCCGAGGCGGCAGACGACGTCCGATTCGCGCACCGTGCCGCGGAGCGTCCCCGCGAGGCTCCGCAGCACCTCGTCGCCGGTGCCGTGGCCGTAGACGTCGTTCACGCGCTTGAAGTCGTCGATGTCGAGCATCAGGAGGGCAACCGACTCGTGCGCGCGGCTCGCCCGCTTCAGCTCCTCGCGGAGCCGCTCGTGGAAGGCGCGGTGGTTGTAGAGGCCGGTGAGCGAGTCGGTCTGCGCCTGGTGCTCGAGCCGGGCGCGGATCTGGGCGTTGTCGAGCGCGAGCGCGGCCGCGTCGCCGAAGCGCTTCGCGACCTCGAACTCGTCCTCGCTGAAGGTCGCGCTCTCCCCGAGCCGGTAGAGGTTCAGCGAGCCCTTGATCGCGTCGCGGGCGATGAGCGGGATGCACATCAGGGCCTCGGCCTCGTCCGGCGGCGTCCCGGGCACGGGCTTCATCCGCGGGTCGAGGTGCGCCTGATTCGTGAGCACGGCCTCGCGGTGCTCGGCCGCCCAGCCGGTGATGCCCTCGCCGATCCGGATGTTGGCGTTCAGGATCTTCTCCGCCCATTGGTCGCGGGCGAGCACGGGCACGAGCTCGGCCGGGCGCTCGCTCGCCTCGTAGATCGTCAGCGTGTCGTACGGGATGAGCTCGGTGAGCGTGTCGGCGATGCGCTCGAGGAGCGCGTCGAGGCTTTGCTCGGCCAGGATGTCGTGGAAGACGTCGGCGAGCCGCCGGTACGAGCCCAGGAGTCCTTCGAGCCGGAGGTCCGGGCTCTGGCCGTCGGTCTCCGCAACCGCAAGGAGGCGGAGGGGATTCGCGCCGGCCGTGTCGTCGTGTGTCGCCGCAGATTCGCTCACAGTCCGAAGCACGCGCTGTCGAAGAACTCCCCCGAGCCTTCGAAGCATCGTTGGCCCGGCAAGCCCTCGTATCCCCCGAAAGGATGGTGTTGTCAGACGTGTTTGCCGGGCCGCGCGGCGAGTGATATCCAAGGCGTGCCGGCCGGAGGCGAGACCGAATCGGCAGCCGCTTACGTTCCGGAGCGACCGACGCTGGATCGCCTCCGTGAGGCGGCGGCGGGCTGCCGCGGCTGCCACCTCTGGGAGCGCGCCACCCAAACCGTGTTCGGCGAGGGGGCGCGTGCCGCCGAGGTCATGTTCATCGGCGAGCAGCCGGGCGACCAGGAGGACCTCGCGGGCAAGCCGTTCGTCGGCCCCGCCGGCCGGATCCTCGACCAGGCCCTCGAGGAGGCGGGGATCGACCGGCGGCAGACGTACGTCACGAACGTCGTCAAGCACTTCAAGTGGCAGCCGCGCGGCAAGCGCCGGATCCACCAGAAGCCGAACTGGGCGGAGATGGCGGCCTGCCGGCCGTGGCTCGAGGCCGAGCTCGACCTCGTCGGGCCGGACGTCGTCGTCTGCCTCGGCGCAACCGCGGCGCAGGCGCTGATCGGCCGCGACTTCCGCGTCAGCCGCCAGCGCGGCGAGCTCGTCGACTCACCGCTCGCGCGCTATGTGCTCGCAACGGTGCACCCCTCGTCGATCCTTCGCCAACGCGACGACGCCTCGCGGGAGGCGGAGTACGCCGCGTTCGTGGAAGACCTGCGCGTCGTGCCGCCGCTCCTGAACGGAGCCGGGGCCTAGTAGCGCGGATCTGTGAACTCGGCGGGTCGACCGGTCGTTTCAGACGGACACGCAGGCAAGCCTGCGAGTCCTGATAGCGGCGCCCCAAGCAGCGCCTTAATCTCCCCAGTCGAAGTCGCGGGAACGGCTCCAGAGCCCGCTGTCGAGCTCGGAGGCCTGGTGCTCCATCGTGTCCTCGCCCGGCCACGCGGGGACGTGCGCCTCGACCGCCGGGGCCGTCTCCTCGCCGTCCATCGTCTCCTCGAGGCGAGCCTGCTCCTCCGTCTTGAAGAGCGGGTGGTTGTGGAACGGGTCGTCGTCCTTGTAGCGGCCGAGCGGCATCGACGGCTCGAGACGGGCGTTCCGCTCCTTCAGCTCGAGGTGATCCTGGATGACGCGCGCGAAGAGGGACGGTGTCTCAACGGGCATACCTTCCTCCGTTGGTCGGGGGCCGGAAGGACTTGGCGCCGGATTCTAGAGTGTTCTGCGGGAATTGTGGACAGAGGCTACGACGGCGACGCGGCTCGCGTGGCCCGCTCGACGCGGTCCTTGCCGTTCCGCTTCGCCTCGTAGAGCGCCCGGTCGGCCTGCGCGACGAGCTCGTCGGGCGACGGCGCGTCGGGGAAGGAGGCGACGCCGAAGCTCGAGGTCACGAGGAGCGGCGTCCCGTCGGGGCCGACGAGCACGCGGTCGCGCAGGGTCTCGCGCACGCGCTCGGCGAGCTGCTCCGCACCGTCCGTGTCGGTGCCCGGCAGGACGAGCAGGAACTCCTCGCCGCCCCAGCGGCACACGAGGTCGACGTCGCGGACCGTGTCCCGCAGCACGTCGGCGAACTCGCGCAGCGCGATGTCGCCGGCCGGATGGCCGTGGCGGTCGTTCACGTCCTTGAAGCCGTCGAGGTCGGCCAGCACGAGCCCGACCGGGCCGCCGAAGCGCTGCGCCCGGGCGACCTCGACCGTGAGCACCTCCTCGCCGTGGCGCCGGTTCGCGAGCCCGGTCAGGCCGTCGACGAGGGCCTGGCGCTCGACGATCCGGTGCAGGCGCTCGTTGTCGAGCGCGACCACGGCGTGCGCGACGAGCGTGGCCGCGGTCATCCGCTCCTCCTCGTCGAAGCGCTCGGCGAAGAGCGTCAGCGTGCCGAAGCTCGAGCGGCCGGCCGCGAGCGGAAGCTCGAGCAGCTCGTGCTCGGGGTCCGGCGAGCCGATCCGGGCGACCTCGCCGCTCGGGCCGACGAGCATTCCGCCCGAGGCGCGGGTCGCCTCGACGGCGGTTTCGACGACCACGCGCAACAGCTGGTTCGGGTCGTGCGTCGCGGCGAGCGCCTCACCGAAGCGCGAGAAGGCGTCGCGCAGACGCGCCCGCTCGGCCTCGAGCTCCTCTAGGCGCGCCTCGAGCTCGGCGGCCATCTCGTTGAACGAGCGGCCGAGGACGGCGAGCTCGTCGCGGCCGCGCACACGCACGCGCTCGTAGAGGCGGCCACGCGCGATCGCCCGGGCCGCGGCCGAGAGCTCGGACACCGTTCGGACGATCGTCCGACCCTCGAAATACGCGACGGCGGCGACGAGCCCGAGCAGCGCGATGAGCGCAAGCAGGAGGCGGTGCTCGACGGCGTCCGACGCGGCGTCGATCTTCGACTGGAGGCTGAGGACGGCGAAGGTCGACGACGGGCTCTCGCGCAGGTTGCCGGCGACCAAGGCGCGGTAGCGGACGTGCCCGATCTCGACGGTCCTCATCACTCCGGGCGGCGCCACCACGCGGCCGCGGAGATCGGCGGGCCCGGCGACGATCCGACCGCCTCGGAGCAGGACGATCGCATCGCTCGACTGCAAGCCGGAGCGCGTGCGGAGCTGCTCGAGAAAGGACGAGCCGAGCGGCACCCACGCGATCACCGTGCCGACGAGCCCGCGGCGGCCGACGACGTCGGCGCGGCGCTCGGCCACACGTGCAGGCTCGGAGCCGACGCGGACGCCGCCCCGCGCCTCGACGACGATGTTCGCCGAGCTGCGGACGATGCGCTCGAGCGCGGGCTTGTCGTGCGCCGCGAGGGCACGCTGGAAGGATGGGCTCCGCGCGAGCGCCCGTGCCGACGCGTCGGCCGCAGCGAGCCGCTCCTCGTAGGCGGCGAGCGCGGCCCGCAGGCCGGCCTGGAGCCGTGCGTCGACGAGCCTCGTCTCGCTTCGCTTCGCCACCGCTGCGAATCCGGAGAACGCGGCCGCGAGCGGCAGCAGCGAGAGCAGGAGGAAGTACAGCACCAGCTTCAGCCTGAAGCTGGTCATCGATTGCCCTTCAAGGCTCGGTCCCCCTCTGCCGATGACACTCGCAAGAGGTGTCGGCAGAAGGGGGCTAGAGCATGAGGGCAAGCTGGTCGCAGATCGTCACAGCGATCTTGGCGGCGGCTGTGCTTGCGGCAGCAGTGGGACTACCGGGGACGTTGGTGGGGCGGAAAGCCGAGCGCGCGGTGCATATCCCCGCACCGCCTGCCGTGACGCGGACCGTCGTCCCCGCGACGGCCGAGCCGGCCCTCACGTCGGAGCGCTCGCCTCGTTCGCCCGCTCCGAATGCGCCTCGCGCCGCGCTCGTGTCCGTGACGGCGCGCGTAGCCGCTCAACCACTCGCCGTGGCTCCTCCGGCCGTGGCCGCTCCGGCGCCGACGCCTGCGCCGCCGGCCGCCAGGCCCGAGCCTGAACCTGCACCGGCGCCTGCTCCTGCTCCGAGCCCGCCCCCGCCTCCGGCGGCGCCGCCCGCGCCACCTCCCCCGCCCTCGACTGCCGCGCCGGCGCCGAGCGGCCGAAGCCCGGCCGCGCAGCCGTCGGCGCCGGCGAAGCCGAAGCCTCGTGCTCAGACGCCTCCGAGTACCCCCACGCACGCGCCCGCCTCGAAGCCGGGCAACGGCTACGGCGACCGTAACCATTCGCACTCGGGGCCTCCCGGCCAGAACAAGGAGAAGCCGCACGGCGGCGCGCCCCCGGCCGCCCAGCCGTCGGCTCCGCCTACCCCGCCGAATCCGCCCCCCTCCACGCCGCGCGCCTCGCAGGATGCTCCTCCCGCTCCGCCGCAGGCGGACGCCTCGTCGACACCTCCGGACGAGCACGGGAACGGCGGCGGGAACGACAGGGGCAAGGGTGGGAACAGCGGCGGGAGCGGAAACGGCAACGGCCGCGGCAAGGGCCGCTAGCGCGGCTCACCGAGTGGCCGCGTGTGCGAGTATGCGGACATGCCCCGTCCCTTCCGCCTCGTCACCCGCCGCGCCGGCCCGTTCGGCCTCGCGCTGACCGCCTTCGACCTCTGGCGCCGGATCCCGAAGCGCCAGCGGCGGCAGATCATCCAGGCGACGCGCAAGCACGGCCCGCGCGTCGCCCGGCACTTGATCGAGCGCCGCCGCCTCGCCCGCCGCCCGTAGCCGCCGGGTCGGTCCCGGCCGCATCCCGAGCCCCGAGCGGCGACGGCCGCGGCTACTGCCGGCCCAGCGCTTCCCGGACGATGCGGTCCTGCTCGCGTAGGTGCGCGGTCGGATAGCCCTCGCTCGGGCTCGCGCGCCACGAGCGGCCGGCGTAGCGGAGCGGAACCGACTCCGGGAGGGCCTCCTCGAGCCGGTGCCGGGTCGCCCGCCAGGCGCCCATGTTCTGCGGCTCCTCCTGCGCCCAGACGACCTCCTCGAGGCGGGGGTACGAGCGGAGCACCTCCGACGCCGCCTCGACCGGGAACGGGTAGAGCTGCTCGAGCCGCGCGACGGCGACGTCGTCGGCGCCCTCGCGCGCCTCGTGCCCGACGATGTCGTAGTAGAGCTTCCCGGAGCAGAGGACGAGCCGCCGCACCCGCTCGCGAGCCGTGCCCGCGTCCGGGTCGTCGAGCACCGGCCGGAACGAGCCCTCGGCCAGATCGGCCAAGGACGACGTCGCCTGCCGCAGCCGCAGCAGACCCTTCGGCGTCATGACGACGAGCGGGCGCGCGGCCGGATCGAGTGCCTGGCGCCGCAGCAGGTGGAAGAACTGCGCTGCCGTCGTGCAGTTCGCGATCCGGATGTTCTCCTGCGCGGCGAGCTGGAGGAACCGCTCGAGCCGGCCGCTCGAGTGCTCGGGCCCGTTCCCCTCGTAGCCGTGAGGGAGGAGCAGCGTCAATCTCGACGTCTGCCGCCACTTCGACAGGCCGGAGACCATGAACTGGTCGACGATGATCTGGGCGCCGTTCACGAAGTCGCCGAACTGCGCCTCCCAGAGCACGAGCGACTCCGGGGCCGCAACGGAGTAGCCGTACTCGAAGCCGACGGCGGCGAGCTCGGAGAGGGGCGAGTTGTGCACCTCGAACGTGGCGGTCGCCTCGGCCAGGTGCTGGATCGGCTTGTAGACCTCGCCCGTCCTCGCGTCGTGGAGCGCGATGTGGCGGTGCGAGAACGTGCCGCGCTCGGTGTCCTGCCCCGTCAGCCGGATCGGGATCCCCTCGACGAGGAGCGTCGCGAAGGCGAGCGCCTCCGCCTGGCCCCAGTCGATCGTGCTCTCGTCGAGCGCCGCTACTCGCCGCTCGAGCTGCTTCGCGAGCTTCGGGTGGACGGTGAAGCCCTCCGGCGCCGCGAGCAGCTCGGCGTTGAGTTCCCGCAGGCGCTCCTCGGCGACGGCCGTCACGACCTCCGCGCCCGACGACCGCGGGATGTGGCCCTCGCGCACCGGGCTCGGCGAGGACTGGCCGCCGAACGACGAGCGGAGGCTCTCGTGCGCGGCGCGGAGCTTCGTCTCGACCTCCTGGAGGACGCGTTCGGACTCCTCCGCGCTGACGACGCCTTCCTCGCCGAGCCGCGCCGCGAAGAGCTCCCGCACGCTCGGATGGTCGGCGATCTTCTGGGCCGTCAGCGGCTGCGTGTAGGCCGCCTCGTCTTGCTCGTTGTGGCCGTGGCGGCGATAGCCGACGAGATCGACGACGACGTCGCTCGCGAACCGGCGCCGGAAGGCCATCGCGAGCCGGATCGCTGCGATCGCCGCCTCCGGATCGTCCGCGTTCACGTGGATGATCGGAACGTCGAAGCCCTTCGCCAGGTCGCTCGAGTAACGGGTCGAGCGGCCCTCCACCGGATCCGTCGTGAAGCCGATCTGGTTGTTGGCGATCAGGTGCAGCGTCCCGCCGGTCGAGTAGCCGGCGAGGTTCGCGAGGTTGAGCGTCTCCGGGACGATGCCCTGGGCGGGGAAGGACGCGTCGCCGTGGATCAAGATCGGCATCGCGACCCGGGCGTCGTGGAGGCCTTCGCGCGTGCTCCGGTCGGTCTGCTCGGCGCGCGTCCGGCCCTCGACGACCGGGTCGACGGCCTCGAGGTGGCTCGGGTTCGCGGCAAGCGTCACCGTCACCTCGCCGGCCGTCGTCGTCCGCACCCCCTCGGCGCCGAGGTGGTACTTGACGTCGCCAGTGCCGCCCTCGGGATCGGCGGCGACGGCGTCGATCGTCCGCTCGCCCTCGAACTCGCGCAGGATCGCCTCGTAGGGCCGCCCGAGCGTGTGGGCGAGGACGGCGAGGCGCCCGCGGTGCGCCATGCCGATCACGACCTCGTGCGCACCGGCCTCCGCCCCCAGGTCGACCGCCTCGTCCAGCATCGGCACCATCACGTCGAGGCCCTCGATCGAGAACTGCTTCTGGCCGAGGAAGGCGCGGCGCAGGAAGCGCTCGAAGCCCTCGACCTCGGTGAGCCGCGCGAGCAGCCGGCGCTTCTCGTCGCCGGAGAGCGGGGTGCGGTAACGGCCCGACTCGATCGCGTGCCGCAGCCAGACGCGCTCCTCGTGGTCGGAGATGTGCTCGAGCTCGTAGGCGCTCGTGCCGCAGTAGGTCTCCCGTAGGCGCGGCAGCACGTCGGCCAGCGTCTCGCCGCCGACGTACGTGCGCAGGATCCGGGCCGGCACCTGCGCCTGCAGCTCCGGGGTCAGCTTCGGGACGAGCCGTTCCGGCTCGAGCGCCGGATCGCCCGGCGGCTCGGAGCCGAGTGGGTCGAGGTGCGCGGCCAGGTGCCCGTGCGTGCGGTGCGCCTTGATGACCGCCATCCCGGCCGCGACGGCGCCGAGGAGCGTCTCGTCGGGAGGCGCAACGGCCGGGGCCGGAGCCGGCGGCGCCGGAGCGGCGACTCGCCCGTTGCCGTCGGCGCCGAGCGTCTCGAGCAGGCGGGCGAGGCCCGGGTGCGTGGCGACGAGCTCGCTCGAGCCGCTCTCGAAGAGGGCGCGCCACTCGCTCGGGACGGACTCCGGGTTCTCGAGGTACTCGTCGAGGAGGAGCTGCGCGTAGCCCGCGTTGAGGCCGTCGACGTCGCTGCCGATCACGACTCTTGTTGTAGCAATCGCCTCGTCAGTACAGCGGATGCCCGGTCACGACGGCGAGGGCCAGGCCGACCGAGAACGCGAGCGCCGAGACGGCGACGGCGAACGCCGCGAGCCGCGCGTTTCGGCCGCCGATGCCGGCGGCCACGAGCGCGAGCAGGATCGCCACCGGCACGAGCCGCACCGGACGGTACGCCAGGCCCATGAGGCTGACGAAGATCGCCGCCGCCGCGAGGAGGCCGGCGACCGCCTCCGCCGGGCGCTCGCGGCCGGCGTCGGGCGCCGGAACGCTCACCGGCGCACCTCGGCGCGGGTGAGTGCAGCGGGGGCGGTGCGCGGATAGGAGCGGGCCGGGC
>DASQWB010000040.1:0-10893 GCA_035640455.1 Gaiellaceae bacterium
GGCGAGCAGCTTCAGCGCGATCACGATCCCGAGCGCTGCCGCTCCACGCCACGAGCTTCGGTAGCGCCAGGCGAGCGCGATCCCGAGCGCCAGTAGCCCGTCCGGCTGGCCCAGGGCGAGGCTGGCGACGAACGGGTACGAGGTCAGCGCCAGGCCGTAGACGCGCCAGTCCCGCACCCCGACGATCCGCAGCGCGAGCACGAGCGCCGCGGTGCACGCGACGCCGAAGACGACGACGGCCGGCACGAACGGCAGGAGCGCGAGCGGCCCGCAGAGGAACGCGAACAGCGGCGGCGGGATGTACGCGTTTCCCGGGACGAGGAGCTTCGCCGGATCGGGTGCGTGGTACGGCGACCTTCCTGCCCAGACGTCTCGAGCGGCCGTCCAGGCCCCGCCGTGGAAGTCGAAGCCCCAGAGGTGGACCGTCGCGACGACGTAGATCGTCCACATCGCCATGGCCAGGCCGACGAGCACGAACAGCCCGGACGACATGTCGAGGAGGCTCCGCCGAGCGGCAGGCGGCGCGAGCGGCGTCGAGATCGTTGCCACTTCTGATATTCAAGGCGGCCGGCGGCCGGAGGCCACCGCGCGAAGGTCGAGCGTGGCCTATCCCTAGGCCGAGCGTGCCGGAAGAGCTTGCGGAAGCGCCTTGGCCGGCTGCAGCGCCGGGTGCGGGCGCGGGCGCCTGGCTGCCAGGACGCTCAACGTTGCCGTCACGACGAGGACGACCATGATCTTCCACACCGGCGCCGGCAGGTCGGTCGGCGAGATCCAGTAGGCGATCGTCAAGAGCCACACGGCGCCGGCCCGCTTGTGGGCGACGGCGAGCGGCGCGAACAGGAGCACGAGGTAGTGCATCCAGAGGATCGGCGAGCTCAGGAGCCCGAAGGCGAGCGCCGCGGCGAAGGCGCCGAGGTCGCGATCGCTCGCGAGTCTCCAGACGGTCACGGCGACCGCGGCCGCGACGAGGAAGGCGAGGAGCCTCGCCGCGTGCGCCGTCGTCCCGAGCCCGACCGCCGCCGCGACCACGGAGCGCGACCTCGCCTGGAAGGCCGTCGCGTCGGCCGAGAGCAGCCGCGGGTACTGCGAGAGCCCCTCGAAGCCGATCAGCGACCAGCTCCCGGCTGTCGCGGCGACCGCGACGGCTGTCGCAACTCCGGCCTGGCGGAAACGCCGCGTCACGACGAACCACAGCACGAGCGGCCACGCCAGCAGCTTGAGCGCGATCACGAGCCCCGCGGCCGCCGCACCGCGCCATGAGCTGCGATACCGCCAGGCGAGGGCGACGCCGAGCGCCAGGAGGCCGTCCGGCTGGCCGAGGACGATCGTCGAGACGCACGGGAACGACGTGAGCGCGAGTCCGTAGACCCGCCAGTCGCGGACGCCGACGATCCGCAGCGCGAGCGCGAGCGCCGCCGTGGACACGACGTCCAGCACGATCGCAGCCGGGACCATCGGCAGCAGCGAGAGCGGGACGGACAGGACGGCGAGCAGCGGCGGCGGGATGTAGGCGTTTCCGACCGCGACGAGGTGCGCCGGGTCGGGCGCCGGGTAGGGCGACCTTCCCGCGAGGACATCCCGGCCCGCGACCCACTCACCTCCACGGAAATCGAACCCGTAGGAGTGGCTCTTCACGTTGAGGTAGATCGTGAGACCGGCGACGAGCGCGCCGACCAGCACGATCGGGCCGGGCCAGACGTCGAGCAGGCTCTGCCGCCCGGGAGCCGTCGCCCGCCGCGTCCTCGTGGCTGCCATTCGACTCCATTGAAGGCCGTCGGCAGCCGCCGGCCACCGCGCGAAGGTCGAGCGTCGCCTATCCCCTTGGGTGTGCCCGCTGCGGGCGGAACCGCACACGATTCGGGAGTGAGCGCTGCGCCCCAGCTCGAGGTCCTCGACGCGCCCGCGGCGCCGCCTGCGCCCGCACGGCGGGTGAGCTTCGTCGTGCCCGTCTTCAACGAGGCGAGGACGATCGGGGAGGTCCTCGACCGCGTGGACGCGCTCCCGCTCGAGAAGCAGGTGGTCGTCGTCGACGACGGCTCCTGGGACGGGACGGGCGAGCTGCTCGACCGCTGGGCGGCGGGAGGCGCCGGCCGGGTAGTCATCCACCAGCCGAACCGGGGCAAGGGCGCTGCGATCCGCGCCGCCGTTCCGCACGTCGACGGGGAGATCGTCGTCGTCCAAGACGCGGACATGGAGTACGACCCGGCCGACGTTCCGACGCTGATCGACCCGATCGTGCGCGGCATGGCCGACGTCGTCTACGGCTCGCGCCTCTCGGGCGGCCGCCCCCAGCGCGCCTACCTCTTCTGGCACCTGGTCGGGAACCGGTTCCTCAGCCTCCTGACGAACGTCCTCTTCAACACGACGCTTTCGGACATGGAGACGGGCTACAAGGCGCTGCGGGCCGACGTGCTCCGCTCGCTCGCGCTCACCCAGGACGACTTCGCCATCGAGCCGGAGATCACGGCCCAAGTGTGCGCACGGAAGCTGCGCATCTACGAGGTCCCGATCGCCTACTACGGGCGGACCTACGACGAGGGCAAGAAGATCACCTGGGTCGACGGGTTCAAGGCGGTCAAGGTGCTCGTGTCCGTCCGGCTGCGTGGCTGAGCCGCTCGTCGAGACCGCGCTCGCGCCGGCCGCCGGGCGGCCGCTTCGCCGTTACGTGCTGCTGGCGGCTGGGGCGTTCGTGTCCGCCGGGCTCGCGTGGCTCGCGACCCGCAATGTCGATCCCCAGGCGTTCGCGGCCGCCTTCCGGCGGAGCGACTGGTGGTACCTGCTCCCGTCCGGCGCCGCGCTCGTGGCCGCCGTCGCGAGCCGCTGGCTGCGCTGGTGGCTGCTCTTCGCCCGGGGACGGAGACCGCCACTGCACACGCTCGGGCGGGCGTTCCTCATCGGCTACCTGTTCAACAACCTGCTCCCGGCGCGGCCCGGTGAGCTCGCCCGGGCGCTGGCGCTCCGGCGTGAGGTCCGCACGCCCGTCGCGGAAGCACTCGCGACGACCGCGGCCGAGCGCGTCTACGACGTGCTCGCCCTCGTCGCCCTCCTCCTGCTCTCCGCGCCGTTCCTGCCCGCGAGCCCGGACGTGCGGACGGCCACGATCGCCGCCGGCGTCGTCGCCGCAGCCGCGGTCGCGGCGGCCGTCGCCTTCGGGCGGAAGGGCGCCCGGCTCGAGCGTCTGCTCTCGCGGATGCCGGGTGTCTCGGCCGGAACGGCCGGCCGCTGGACGGCGAGCATCCTCGACGGCCTCGTGTCTCTGCGCGACCTGCGGATCGCGGCCTCGGCGGCCGCGCTCACGGCGGTCTCGTGGGTTCTCCTGGCTATGTCCGCCTGGGCGCTCTTCGACGCCTTCCATCTCCGGCTCGGCTTCGGCGTCGCGGTCCTCGTCGTCGGCGCGGCGAACCTCACCCTCCTCGTGCCGGCCTCACCGGGTGGGGTCGGCGTCTTCGAGGCCGCCGTCGTCGGCGTCCTGGCCGGCTTCTCCGTCGACCGCTCGGCCGCGCTCTCGTACGCCGTCGCGCTCCACGGCCTGAACTTCTTCCCGTACGTGCTCGTGGGGGCGGTCGCCCTCCAGCGGCACGTCGCGCTCGTGCGCCGGAGCTAGTCGGCGCTCCGCAACACCGACTCGAGGAGCACGGGCGTGAGCACGGCCACGAGCAGCACGGGCGCGATGACCACGCGGTCGGCCGAGGTGTGCAGGTGCCACTCGAAGCCGTACGGCGTCGCCCAGTAGGACGCGACGAGCAGGCCGAGGCTCGACAGGAAGGTCGAGACGACGAGTGCGACCGTCCGGTGGTCGGTACGCCACCACGAAGCGAGCAGCAACGCCGCGAGGCCGCTCGGAAGCAGGACGAGCCATGCGAATGGGTCGAAAGCGTGACCAAGGAGCGACGCGCCCGCCGGCCCGACCCGGTGCACGTTGCTCCCGAGGCCCGCAAGGTCCGCGTGGTAGGTGCCGTGGATGCCGTGTGCATGGGTCCACGCCCACCAGGGGACGATCCCGGCGAGAGCGGCGACGAGTCCCGCAGCGAGCGCTTCGCAGCTCCTCCTCGCAGACTCGCGCGCAGCGATGCCGGCCAGCGAGAGGACGAGCGCGGCGACGAAGAGCCGCCCCTCGACCTTCGTCGCGAGCGCGGCGGCGGCGAAGACTGCGAAGAGGCGAAGCGCCGTCGCCTCGCGCAGGACGAGCCAACGCCAGCCGAGCACCCCCGCGATCGCCATGAACACCGCGAGCGGGACGTCCGCGTAGGCGCTCTGCGCGTGGAGCGCGAGGCTGGGAGCGCAGGCGAGGACGACGAGGAGCGAGCGGAGGAGCACAGGGCGCACCTGGTCGCGAAGCAGGGCGGGCAGGGCGCCGAGGAACGCGACGAGCACAAGCCAGAACTGGAGGTGGAGGACCTGGACGTCGAAGCGGCCCATGAAGCGGAAGTCCGCCGCCTCGACCGCGGGGAGGAGCAGCGGGTAGTCGCCATTTGCGGTCGTCGGAGCGGCGAAGAAGCGAGGATCAAGCCCGTTCAGGAGGACGAGCGACTTCGCCTTCGGAATCCAGAACGCCCAGGCGTCCCAGGCTGCGAGCGGCTCGTAGAGCGACTGGATGCCGACCACGACGAGCACGGCGGCGGCGAGCAACGCTAGGAGCCGCTCCCGGCCGCCGCGGATGTGCGGAGCCGGCGACGGGGAGATGATCCGAGGCCGCCGCACGAGGCCGGCGCCGAGCAGCAGCAGCGTGAGGCCGATCACGTCCGCGGTGTTGAGGGCGAAACCCGCTACGAGCAGAAGCTGGGCGAGCACGCCGAAGCTCGCGAGGCCGACGAGGTAGGTCAGCGCTACCCCGCTCGCGGTTCTCGTGCCGTGGGTCGACCCGATGAGGCGACGGACGCCAAGCCCGGCCGCAAGGAAGAGCAGGTTGGCCGCAAGGAGCCTGGCGACGTCAGCGATCATCGGACGACCCGCGCCGCATACACCGGCAGCCCGGCAGGCGCGTGAACGGAGAGGACGTGCAGGTCGTCGACCCGGACACTGAGCCCTTCCGGCCGGTAGCCCCAGGTCACTATCCAGTCCGCATGCTCGGGCCTCGCGACGGCGATGCGCGGCAGCAGCGACCCCGCGGCCCAGGCCGGGAACGCCTGCCTCGTCGTCGAGGACCGGATCAGGCGCGAGGTCCCGATCCAGTACGTGGCGTGAGGCGGGATGATGCGGATCAGCCGGTCGAAGACGGTGGGATCGACTCCCGCTTCACTAGCGCCGAGCTCCGAGGCCGCGGTCGGGCTCAGCCGCGCCGTCTTCGCGGTGCGGTGCACCTCCACCCAGCCGACGAGCGGCGCCGTCAGAACGGCGGCCACGAGCCCGGAGACGACGACGACGTCGACCAGCGTGCGACGCGTGACGGCGGCGTCCGGGATCGTCGCGGGCGCAGCCGAGCCTTCGCTCACGGCGCTCACGAGACGAAGGGTCGCGCGCGGCGGCCGCCGCGACCACCCCGTTTTGGCTAGGAGGGGCTAGCCGGGCGGGCGCCAGCGCGGGATCACGGCGGCGATTCGGGTCGGGCCGCCGGGCCTGCTCTCGACGTCCAGGCGGCCGCCGAGCAGGCGCACGCGCTCGCTCATCCCTACGAGCCCGAGATGGCCGCTGCGCGCGGCGTCGACGAGCGTCCGTTCGACCTCGAACCCGCGGCCGTCGTCGCGGATCTCCGCCTGGAGCTCCTGCAGGCCGGCGTGGACGGTGACCGTCACGAGCCGCGCCGCCGCGTGGGACTCGACGTTCGCGACCGCCTCCTGCACCACGCGCAGGATCGTGATCGCCTGCGAGGGCGTCAGCGAGTCGAACTCGCCGTCGAGGTGCAGGTCGACGCTCAGGCTGGCGCGCTCCTCCAGCTCGGCCGCCTCCTTGCGCAGGAGCTCCGGCAGCGAGGTCCGGAGGACGGTCGGCGTCTCGAGCGACCGGGCGACGCCGCGAAGCTCGCCGTCGAGCGCCACCAGTCGCGCCTCGAGGTCGTCCACGCGCCCGAGGACGATGGCGGCGTGGCGATGGCCGCTCAAGGCGCGGCGGAGCTGCTCCCGGAACAGGCGGAGCTCCGAGCCGAGCGCGAAGACCTCCTGGACCGGGCCGTCGTGGAGGTCGAAGCCGAGCCGTGCGAGCCGACGCTCGGCGGCCTCGACGAGCGCGCTCTCGCGCTCGCTGCGGCGCTCCAGGAGCCGGGCGCGCTCGGTCGTCGCCGAGAGCCGCGTCGCCAGCTCGGCGGCGAGCGCGGCGCTCACCCGGTCCGCGCGCGGCACCCGGACGACGAGCGCGCCGTCGACGCGCTCCCAGCGCACGATCGGGAATGCGCGCGTCGACGCGTCGGGGGAGCTGTCGCCGCCCGAGAGGGCCTCGCGCGCCGCGGCGCGGACGGCGCGAGTGGGCTCCGCGCCGACGCGGGCGAGCAGCCGCGGGCGACCGTCGTCGCCGGCGACCCAGACGGTGAGGTCGTCGGCGGAGCAGAAGGCGTTGAGCATCCGGAGCTGCGTCTCGAGCGCGAGCTGCGGCGGCGGCTCGAGGAGCCGCGGGTCGGCGGAGGCGCGGAGGAAGAGCTCGAGCGTCACCGTCTCGGCGGAGAGGCCGAGGAGCTCGCCGAGGTCACGCGCGAGGGCGGCGACCTCGTTCCGCTCCCAGTCGCGCTCGAGCGCGAGCGAGACGACGACGTCGGCGGCGAGCACGAGCGCGGCAGCCCGCTCGGCATCGGCGTCGGCGCCGCCGGCGGACGTGACGGAGCGTGCTCGCCGGCGCGCGCGCTCGAGCGCGGCCTCGGCGTCGGCGACGCCGCGCGCCTCGCGGGCGAGGCGACGCTCGGCCGCTTCGAGAAGTGTGTCCTGTCCTTTCGGTGCCGTCGCGAGCGCCCCCTTCTACCTCGCCCTGAGACCTCCTGTCCTAGCAGGAGGAAGGGCGCAAAGGCTAGAGCGCGTGTTGCGCGCCGAGCGCGACGGCGGCCAGCGCGCCGAGCACCAGGAACGGCGCGAACGGGACCGCGGTCTTCCGGGCCCCGGAGCCGTTCCGCACGAGGAGGACGACGCCGAAGACGCTCGCGGCCAGGCAGCCGACGAGCAGGGCCGCCGCGACGCCTCGCCCGAGCGCGGCACCCAGGAGCAGTGCCAGCTTCACGTCGCCCAGGCCGACGCCGCCCTTGGCGATGACGCTGGGGACGAAGAGAAAGGCCGCGGCCGCCAGCGCCGCCAGGACCGCCTCCAGCAGGCGCCCGCGCTGCAGGGCCGCCACGGCGACGAGCACGACCGCCGTCGCCGGCAGGACGATCACGTTCGGAATCCGCTGCTCCTCGAGATCCTTCACCGCCAGAACGGCGAGGACGGCGAAGAAGAGGACGCCGACGAGCCCCTCGGCATCGACGCCGAAGCGCCACAGTGCCACGGGAGCGAACGCCAGCGCGGCCGCCGTCGCCACGCGCCACCGCGTCGGCAGCGCGTCCGCGAAGCGGCGCGGGACCGAAGACGGCGCGGGCGCGACCGAGGTCGGCGCCGTCACGCCGGGATCACCTCCGGCTCGGCCTGCGCGTGCGCGCGGTGGATCGCGTCGACGAGGCGGTCGAACGACCCCCACTTCGGGAGCGCGCCGGGAGAGCCGTCGACATCGTCGGCGACGACGAGCACCGCGACCCCGGCGCCGTTGTGGTCGAGCGCGGCCGCGGCGCGGACGGGCCATCGCTCTGGCCCGCTCGCGTCGAGCACGACGACGTCTGCGCGCCCTCGCTCGACCGCATCCATCACGTGGGCGAAGCGGGTCGCGCTCGCGACCGCGAACCCGTTCCGGCCGAGCAGGAAGCTCGCCACGCGCAGGAAGCGCCGATCCGAGGCTCCGAGCACGACCCGGATGCCGCCGTCGTCCTTCGATCGCGCGGGAGCTGCGACGGGCGCGGTCGCGGGCTCGATCAGCCGGAGGCGCGCGCCGGCCCCGACGCCCCGGCGCGCTGCCTCCCCTGACCGCAGCTCGAGGATGTGCTTCGCCTTCCAGCGCCCCGCGACGCGCCAGGGCTTGAGGTTCTCCTTGACGCCGATGACGCCGAGCTCACGGTCGAGGAAGACGGCGTCGATCGGGAACCGTATGAAGCTCGTGTGGATCGACGGGCTGCCGACGAGGAGGAGCCCCTCGTCCGAGCCGATGCTGCGCCGACCCATGAGGCCGCGGAGACGCAGCCGGAACGAGTCGGCGACGACGCACCGCTCGCAGACGACGCCGCCGTCGGACTCGATCCGAGCCTCGCGCGGAGTCATGCCTAGGAACCGCCCACCTTTGCCCATCCTTTCGACGTCGACATCCGGACTATCGGGCTTCCGGGCAGGAGGGCTCGACGGATGAAGGTCCGGACCGGCCCAACCTTCCGGCGGGGGTCGGCTCCGTCCGGTCACACCCGTACCTTCGGCCGCGCACTGCGCGTTGCCCTTACATGAGCATCGGCGCCTTCGTCATCGCTCTGACCGTCGGAGCGGCCCTGCTGGCGCTCTGGACCAGCTTCCGGTTCCCGCAGATCGCGCCCGGGACCCTGCGCGGCGCGCTCGTCCACGTCGCGGTCGCGCTGCTCGCGGGCTGGTTCCTCGTGCCGGCGGCGGTCACGTCCGTAGTCGACTGGGCCTCCCCGACGGGGCCGCTGGTCGCCGTGCTGCTGTTCGTCCTGCCTGCCCTGACGTACCTCTTCCTCGCCACCTTGTGGGCGATGCGGATGCTCCAGGAGCTGATGCAGGGCGCGCGGCGCTAAGAAGCGCTTCGGAACGAGCTCGAGCGGTTCGACCGGTCATTTCAGACGGACGCACCGGCAAAGCCGGTGCGTCCTGACGACGGCGTCGCAAGCGACGCCTTGACGACTAGCCGAAGGGCGGCGCGGTCCTAGCCGGAAGGCGGTTCGGCGCTGCCTACGCCTCGCTGAGGATGCAGGAAACTGATCCTCGGAGCTGAAAGGGAGGTGCCATGGTCGGCGTCTACATCGTCCTCGTGATTCTGTTCGTCGTGCTGCTCTGGGCGCTGATGCGCATCCGCCGCGGCCGCTCCGCGTAGAGCGGCTCAGCGGAAGCCCTGCAGCGCCGCCTGGAGCTTGCGGATCGCCCAGATCGCGCTGAGCAGCGAGTAGGTCAGGCACGGCAGCGCGATTAGGAAGAGCGCGGCGAGGACGTTCGCGCTCGAGACGGCGTCCCACAGCTCCGGGAAGAGCAGCCACCCGGCGGCCACGGCGATCCCGGCGCGCGCCATCGCACGCGCCAGGTCGGCGGGCGCGAGGGCGGGGAAGCGAGCGTCGATCCAGAGCGCGACGGCCCCGGTGCCGAAGAGGAAGGCGATCATGAAGACGGCGGGGCTTACGGGAAAGGGCAGCATGCGCTGCGGGCTCTATCGGTCACTGGGGATCCCAGCTTGAGCAGCGTCCCGGCAGTCGCCGCCGGTCGCCATGAGGCGGCCGGCCGGTCGCTCGCGTTACGCGGCTCGTGGTCGACCGTCGCGCTCTGCTTCGGCACGGCGACGGCGGCCGTCACCGGGATGATCGGCCCCGACGCGCGCTGGCTCGGCGCGCTCGGCCGCGTCGTCGCAGCGCACGGCGTCCCGCACGGCGTGCCCTTTGCGGCGGCGCCGTCGTCCCACTGGCCGAACGTTCCCGTGCTCGCGGAGCTGGTCTTCCGCGGGCTCACCGGAGCGCTCGGCGATCGCGGGCTCCTCCTCGCCCAGCTCGCCGCAGTCGGCGTGGCGCTCGTCGTCACGAGGCGCGAGATGCAACGGCTCGGCGCCACGGATGTGGGCGCCGCGCTCGCGCTCGCGCTGCTCGTTCCCGGAGCGCTGCTCGCCTTTGCGGGAATCCGGGCCCAGCTCTTCTCGCTCGTGCTATGGCCGCTCGTCGTCGCGCTGCTGCGGCGGGAGGCGGATCTGCCGTCGCGGCGCATCTGGCTGCTGCCGCCGCTCGTCGCGCTCTGGTCGAGCCTGCACGGCGTCGCCCTGCTCGGCATGGCGGCGGCGTGCGTCTACCTCGTGCTCGGACGAGCACGGCGCCGACCGGGGGAGAGCGTGGGCGTCGCCGCACTGTCGCTCTTTGCGCTGTGTGCGACGCCCGCGTTGGCGCAGACGCCGCGCTACTACCACGGCGTCCTGACGAGCGTCGCCGCGGAGCGCGGATACGGCCTGTGGGCGCCGCTCTCGCTCCATTCCGGCTTCGACCTGCTGCTCGTCGCCGTGGGGGCGATCCTCTTCGCCGGCTTCTTGCGCAGCCGTCCGCGCACCTGGGAGGTCGCGGTCGCCGCGCTGCTCGTCTGGTCGTCGGTCCACACGGCGCGGAACGGCGTCTGGCTGCTCCTGTTCCTCGCGCCGCCGGCCGCGGCCACGCTGCGGGTGCGGGCGACGCCCCATCCGGCCATCGTCCACGGGCTCGCGCTCCTGTGCCTCGCGATCGGGGCGCTGGGCCTGGTTCGCGGCCCGCTGAAGGCGGGCGCCGACGGCCGGGTCGTCGACCGCGCGCTGGCGGTCGCGGACGGACGGCCGATCCTCGCCGAGCCCGCTTCCGCCGAGGCGATCGTCGCGGCCGGCGGCCGCGTCTGGATCTCGAACCCGCTCGATGCGTTCGCGCGCGCCGAGCAGCGGGCGTACGTCGAATGGCTCGAAGGCAAGCCCGCAGGCGACCGCGTCCTGTCGGAGGTGCGGACGGCAGTCGTGACGCCCGGCTCGCCCGCGGCGGCGCGCCTGCGCCGGGATGGGCGCTTCCGCGTGGCGGCGCAGAGCCCGCGCGCGATCGTCTTCGCCCGCTGAGTCGCAACCGTCCTTTCGGCTAGGCACCTCAGCCGCGTCGGATAGGCAAGCGCCCGCGCTCAGGCGTGACGATTCGTGAGCGCATGGGCGCCGACCCGCGGTACTCGGTGGTCGTACCGGTCTTCA
>DASQWB010000041.1:0-9613 GCA_035640455.1 Gaiellaceae bacterium
GCTCGTCACCGTGCCGCGGCTCGCGAAGGGCAAGACCGTGACGGTCGCGACCGAAGAGGCGCCGGTCACGCTGGCCGCGGAGCTCGGCTCGCCGGGAGCCCTCTCCGCCGGCACGATCACCGTCGCCTCCTGACGCCCTAGCGGCCGGTGAAGTGCGCCTCGCGCTTCTCGACGAAGGCGGCCATGCCCTCCCTCTGGTCCTCGGAGGAGAAGAGCATCGCGAAGAGGGTCGCCTCCTGCTCGAGGCCCGCCTCGTGCGAGCCCTGGAGCGCGAGGTTCACCGCCTGCTTCGCGTACGCGAGCGCGAGCGGGCTCTTCGAAGCCAGGAGCCGCGCCGTCTCGCGCACCTTCTCCGAGAGCTCCGCGTCCTCGAAGACGCCGTTCACGAGCCCGCACCGCTCGGCCTCTTCGGCGTCGACGAGCCGCCCCGTCAGGATCAGCTCCTTCGCGAAGCCGAGCCCGCAGACCCGCGCGAGGCGCTGCGTCCCTCCCCAGCCCGGCACGATGCCGAGGTTGATCTCCGGCTGGCCGAGCTTCGCCGAGCGCGCGGCGTAGCGCAGGTCGCAGGCGAGCGCGAGCTCGCAGCCCCCGCCGAGCGCGAACCCGTTGATCGCCGCGATCGTCGGCTTCGGCATCGTCTCGAGCAGGCGCGCGCAGGCGTGGCCGAGGCCGCCCCACTCGCGCGCCTCGAGCACCGACAGGCCGCTCATGTACTTGATGTCGGCGCCGGCGACGAACGCTCGGTCGCCCGCGCCCGTCAGCACGACGACCCGCGCCTCGGCGTCGTCCGCCAGCTCGCGCAACCGCTCGTGGAGCGCGCCGAGCGTCTCCAGGTCGAGCGCGTTCATCGCCTCCGGCCTGTCGACCGTGACGATCGCGACCCCGTCCTCGCGGGCGAGGCCGAGGCTCAGACCGGCACCCTCTCCTCGAGGAAGCGGACGATGTCGCCGGTGGACGCGCCCGGCGTGAACACCTCCGCGACGCCGAGCTCCTTCAGCTCCTGCGCGTCGTCGGCTGGGATGGTGCCGCCGACGACGACGAGCACGTCCTCGACGCCGTTCTCGCGCAGCCCGTCGACGATTCGCGGCACGAGGGTCATGTGCGCGCCGGAGAGGATCGAGATCCCGACCGCGTCCGCGTCCTCCTGGATCGCGGTCTCCACGATCTGCTCGGGCGTCTGGTGGAGCCCGGTATAGATGACCTCCATGCCCGCGTCCCGCAGCGCGCGAGCGATGATCTTGGCGCCGCGGTCGTGGCCGTCGAGGCCCGGCTTGGCGATCACGACGCGGATCTTGCGCGCCATGAGCCGCAGTATAGGAGTGGCGAGTTAGCGCTCCGAGAAGGCCCCCTAAGGCGCCGACTTGGCGGCGCCGACCGTCAGGACGCATGGGCTCTGCCCATGCGTCCGTCTGAGATGACCGGTCAGGCGAATGGAAGTCGATCCGAAACGGCTTCGTACGCGCGATCGGCCTGCACGCGCCGGCGCCAGCCGCGGACGACGAGCACCGTCGGCACGAGCAGGATCAGCCCGACCACGAGCCCCACGGGCACGAAGAGCCATTCCGCGCCGAGGCCGGCTCGCGGCGGCTGCACCGCGCCGAGCGGCCCGCGCCTCGCCGGCGCCGGCGCTTCGAGCCCGGCCGGAGTCCAGTAGCCGACGAGCCAGCGCCGATGCCCGGGGGCCCCCGCGCGGTGGAGCTCGATGTTGAAGACCATGCCGCCGACGGTTGCCGTCCGCTTCGGCTGGAACGAGACCTTCAGCCCGATGCGATCCTTGTACGAGTAGTCGAGCTTCCACCTCACGACCGCAAGCGCCTGCCGCGGGTACGGGACGACGGGGATGTTCCCCGTCCGCCATTCAGCCTTCGTCAAGCCTTGGTGGAAGGCCTCGTCGGTGAGATCGTACGAGCGCTCGGGGTGGTTGCGGAGCACCGCCGTCGCGACGAACCGCGCCGCCACTGCCCCCACCGCGCGCTGCTCGCGCGGCGTGAACGGCACCGACTTCGGGTTCGGCGCGACGAGCTGCGGCCGGCCTTTCCTGAAGTGGCTCGCGTTCTTGTGGCCGGTGTTGGAGAAGAGGATCCCGACGAGCGCTGCGCTTCCCACCACCGTGGCGACGAGCCCGATCCGCATCAGGCGACGGCGGCGGCGGGGCGACGACAGGAAGCCGCTCACTGCCCCAAGAGTAGTCCAGGGCCGAGCGGAATCACCACCGGATTTCTAGTCGTTCGGGTTCGCCCTGATCGGCGGCGGCTCGTACGGCACCCAGGTGTTCACGAGCCAGCGCTTCCCGAACTTGTGCAGCATGATCTTGAAGGTGTCAGGGTGGCCCTTCGTCCCCGGCTTCGGCTGGAGGATGACGGTGAACTCCACCTCGTTCTTGACCGAGTAGTCGACCGCCAGCGGCACCTGGCCGAGCTGACCGAACCACGGCACGACGGCGATGTTCCCCGTCATCCACTGCTTCTTCGTCATGCCCTGCCGGATCTGCGGCCCCGCGAGCGGCCACGCGCGCTCGAGGTGCTTCCGCTGCACGGCGGTGAGGATGAAGCGGCCGGCGACGAGCCTCGCCTCCCTCGGCACCGGAACCGACTTCTCGTGCTGCTTCACGACGGTCGGCTTGAAGCCCGGCGCCGGGTTGATGTTCTCCTTCTTCGCCGTATTGCCGTAGAAGACGATCAGGAACGCGACGATCCCCGCCACGAGGACGAGGCCCGAGATCCACGGGAACAGGCGCGCGATGCGCCGCGAGGTCTTCAGGCGTGCCGGATACGCGCTCACGTGTTCAGAGTAGACGGCGAAACGGCGTCTCGGGTTAGAAAACCGGGGTCTCCCGCCAGACGCCCCAGACCTCGCGCAGCGCGTCGCACATCTCCCCCATCGTCACGTAGGCGCGGGAAGCCTCGAGGATCGGCGGCATGAGGTTCACGTCTTCCTTCGCCGCCGCCTCCTTGAGCGCAGCGAGCGCGGCCTCGGCCGGGCCCGAGTCCCGCCGCGCGCGGAGCGCACGCACCCGCTCGACCTGCTTGCGCTCGAGCGACGGGTCGATGCGCAGGATGTCGACCTCCGGCTCGTCCTCGAGCTGGTAGCGGTTGACGCCGACGATCACGCGCTGCTCGGCCTCGACCTCGGCCTGGTAGCGGAAGGACGCCTCCGCGATCTCGCGCTGGAAGAAGTTGTCCTTGATCGCCTCGATCACGCCGCCGAGCTGCTCGATGCGGCCGAAGTAGTCGTAGGCCTCCGCCTCGAGCCGGCTCGTGAGGTCCTCGAGGTACCAGGAGCCGCCGAGAGGGTCGATCGTGCTCGCGACGCCGGTCTCGTCGGCGATCACCTGCTGGGTGCGAAGCGCGAGCCGTACCGCGTCCTCGGTCGGCAGCGCGAGCGCCTCGTCGAACGAGTTCGTGTGCAGCGACTGCGTCCCGCCGAGCACCGCCGCGAGCGCCTCGAGCGCCGTGCGGACGATGTTCACCTCCGGCTGCTGCGCCGTCAGCGAGACCCCTGCGGTCTGGGTGTGGAAGCGCATGAGCCACGAGCGGGGATTGCGGGCGCCGTAGCGCTCGCGGAGCTCGCGGGCCCAGATCCGCCGCGCCGCGCGGTACTTCGCGATCTCCTCGAAGAAGTCGAGGTGGGCATTGAAGAAGAAGGAGAGGCGCGGCGCGAAGTCGTCGACGTCGAGCCCTCGCTCGAGCGCCGCGTCGACGTACGCGAAGCCGTCGGCGAGCGTGAAGGCGAGCTCCTGCGCCGCCGTCGAGCCGGCCTCGCGGATGTGGTAGCCCGAGATCGAGATCGGGTGCCAGCGCGGCAGCTCGCGCGCGCAGTGCTCGATCATGTCGACGACGAGCCGCATCGACGGCTCGGGCGGGAAGATCCACTCCTTCTGGGCGATGTACTCCTTGAGGATGTCCGTCTGTATCGTCCCGCGGAGCTTGGCCGGCGGCACGCCCTGCTGCTCCGCGACGCAGACGTAGAACGCGAGCAGCATCGCGGCTGGCGAGTTGATCGTCATCGACGTGGAGACCTCGCCGAGCGGGATGCCGGCGAAGAGCGTCTCCATGTCGGCGAGCGAGTCGACCGCCACGCCCTCGCGGCCGACCTCGCCGAGCGAGCGCGGATGGTCGGAGTCGTAGCCCATCAGCGTCGGCATGTCGAAGGCGGTCGAGAGGCCCGTCTGGCCGTGCTCGAGGAGGTAGCGGAAGCGCTCGTTCGTCTCCTCGGCGGTGCCGAAGCCCGCGAACTGGCGCATCGTCCAGAGCTTGCCGCGGTACATCGACGGGTAGACGCCGCGCGTGAACGGGTAGACGCCGGGGTAGCCGAGGTCGCGGTCGTAGTCGATCTCGACCGTCTCGGGCGTGTAGAGCGGCTCGTTCTCGAGCCCCGAGATCGTCGAGAAGACTTCGCCTTCCCGCTCCGGCGCCGCGTCGTAGAGCTCGCGCTTCCACTCGGCGGTGCCGTCGAGGCTCGCGCGCGGATCCTCCGTCGTCGCCACGTGTCGAATTGTAGGTGTGGCGGTTCGCGCCTCGTCCGTCGAGGCCAGGCGTGGACATGGCCGGCGCGGCCTCCGGTGACTGTCACGTGACAGTCACCGCGGTTGGGGAAACGACGACGTTCTGTGTTAGCGCAGCGCCAGTTCGATGACGAATGCCGCTGCGACGGCGAGCAGCGCGACTCCGATCGCGCGCCGCAGGACGAGCTCGCTCGCGCGGCCAGCGAGCCGTGCTCCGAGCCACGCGCCCGGGAGCGCGCCCACGAGGCCCGCGGCGAGCACCGGCCAGTCGACCTCGAGGCGCGCGGCATGGGCGGCGAAGCCGGCAAGGCCGAGCGCAAAGCCGACGACGAGGTTCGTCCCGATCGCGAGCCGCGTCTCCATGCCGACGCCGCGCAGGAGCGCCGGCATCCGCAGCGTCCCGAGGATGACGCCGATCGCGCCGCCGACGAGCCCGATGCCGAAGCCGAGCACCACCGCCGGCCAGAGCCGCGGGCGCTCCCGGGGCCGGGCGCGAAACGGGCGGACGAGCAGGTCGACGCCGTTCCAGGCCAGGACTGCCGCCGTCACGCCCAGGAGTGCCGTGTCCGGAAGGCCGTGGCCGTACAACCCACCGACGACCGCGCCCGCGAGCGAGGGCGGCGTCATCCAGCGCACCACTCCCCAGTCGACGCGGCCCTCTCGGGCATGCCTGACTCCGCCCGCTCCCGCAGCCGCCGCGCTGATCGCGATGTTCGTCCCGGCCGCCGCGCTGGGGTTGCCGGCGGCGAGCAGCACGAGCGGCAGCCGCAACGTCCCGAGCACGAGGCCGACCGCGGAGCCGAGCGCGCCCGCGACGAACGCGCCCGCCGCCGCTACGACGAGGCGCCAGGCTTCCAGAGCGGCTCGTCGCGGCCGGCGGCGGCGTTCGCGGACCGGGCGAGGATGAAGAGGAGGTCGGAGAGCCGGTTGAGGTAGACGAGCACGAGCGGGTTGATGTCGACTTCGCGCGCCGCAGCCAGCACGTCCCGCTCGGCACGGCGGCAGACGGCGCGGGCGACGTGCAGCCGCGCCGCGAGCTCGTCGCCGCCCGGGAGGACGAAGCTTCGCAGCTCCGGCAGCTCGGCGTTGAAGCGGTCGCAGAGCCGTTCGAGCTCGTCGACCGACGCCTGCTCGACGCGGAGCCGTCCGTCGCCGACGCCGTAGGGCACCGAGATGTCGGCGCCCACGTCGAAGAGCTCGTTCTGGATCTGCTCGAGCACGCCACGCAGCTCCTCGGGCGGGCCTGCCGCCAGCACGAGCCCGATCAGCGAGTTCAGCTCGTCGACGGTCCCGAAGGAGGCGATGCGGCAGTCGAGCTTCGGCACGCGCGAGCCGTCGCCGAGCGAGGTCTCGCCGCGGTCGCCGCCGCGGGTGTAGATCCGGGTCAGGCGGACGGGCTCGTCGCGGGACCGCATGCTCACCCCTGCGCCAGCGCGCGGCGGCTCAGCCCGAGCACCGAGCGGGCGATCACGAGCCGCTGGATCTCGCTCGTCCCCTCGTAGATCTCGGTGATCTTCGCGTCGCGGTAGAAGCGCTCGACCGGGAACTCCTTCGTGTAGCCGTAGCCGCCGAGGATCTGGATCGCCTCGGCCGTCTGCCGGCGCGCCATCTCGGAAGCGAAGAGCTTCGCCTTCGCGCCCTCCTCGCCGTGCGGCCGTCCCTGCTGCTTCAGCCACGCCGCGCGGTGGACGAGCAGCCGGGCGGCGTCGATCTCCGTCGCCATGTCGGCGAGCTTCCACTGGATCGCCTGGAAGTCGGCGATCCGCTTGCCGAACTGCCGCCGCTCGAGGGCGTAGGCGCGGGCGACGTCGTAGGCCGCCTGCGCGATCCCGAGCGCCTGTGCGGCGATGCCGATCCGCCCGCCGTCGAGGGTCGTCATCGCCACCTCGAAGCCTTTTCCCTCCTCGTGCAGCAGCCGGTCCCGGTCGACGAACGCGTCCTCGACGACGAGGTCGTTCGTCACGGACGAGTTGAGCCCGAGCTTCTCCTCCTCGCGCGTGATGCGGACGTGGTCGGCGTCGAGGATGAACGCCGAGACGCCCTTCGCGCCCGGGGTGTCGGGATCGGTGCGCGCGAAGAGCAGGAACGTGCCCGCTCGGGAGCCGTTGCTGATCCACTGCTTCGAGCCCGAGATGCGCCAGCCGTCGCCGTCGGGCCGCGCGGCCGTCCGGAGGGAGCCGGCATCGGAGCCGGCCTCCGCCTCGGTGAGCGCGAAGGCGCCGAGGGTCTCGCCGCGTGCGAGCGGCGGCACGAAGCGGCTGCGCTGCTCGTCGGTGCCGAAGGTGAGGATCGGCAGCGTGACCGCGCTCGTGTGCACGGCGACGGTCACCCCCACGCCCGCGTCGGCGCGCGAGAGCTCCTCGAGCACGAGGACGTAGGAGACGAAGTCGGCGCCGGCGCCGCCGTACTCCTCCGGGATGCAGACGCCCATCAGGCCGAGCTCGGCGAGCTCGCCGAAGAGCTCGCGCGGGAAGCGGTGCTCGCGGTCCCAGTCGCCCGCGTGCGGCTCGATCTTCTCCTTCGCGACCTCCCGGGCGAGCGCCTGGATCTCGCGCTGCTCCTCGGAAAGCCCGAAGTCCATAGACGGCCAATATAGAGCCGCCACCGCCTCGACCGGTCATTTCAGACGGAGCCGCGGCAGAGCCGCGCCTCCTGATGCGGCGCCGCAAGCGGCGCCTTGGGGCGCGGCGAGTATAGTCGCGGCAGTCGTGCGCTCCTTCGCCGCCGCGGCCGTGATCCTGGCTCTGCTAGCGGGTTGCGGCAGTGGCGGAACATCGCCGGAGCGCGTCGTCCGAGCCTGGAGCAAGGCCCTCAACGCCGGCGACAACGACGCCGCGGCCGACCTCTTCGCGAAGAACGCCGAGGTCGTGCAGGGGAGCGTCGTCACGAGGCTCCGCACCCACGCCGACGCGGTCGCGTGGAACACCGACCTGCCCTGCTCGGGGAAGATCGTGTCGCTCTCCGCGCACGGCCCCGTCGTCCGCGCGACCTTCGTCCTCGGCGACCGCAAGTCCAGCCCCTGCGACGGCCCCGGGAAGCGCGCGGCGGCGGTCTTCCGCATCCGCGGCGGCAAGATCGTCCTCTGGCACCAGGTGCCCGCCGGCGGCCCCTCGACCTCGACGGTCCCGGCCGTCTGAGAGCCGCTTCGTATTTGACGGCGTCCGGCCTCGCCCGTAATGTCCACTCACTGGATGGACAAAGTCGGAAGATGAGGAGCGTGAATGAGAGCTATTAGCGTGATCGCAGGGGTAGGTGCGGCCGCCGGCCTCCTCCTGACGAGCGCCGGGACCGCCACCAAGGGCGGGTCGATCGCGCTCGTCGCTTACTCGACCCCGACCGTCGCGTACGGCCAGATCATCCCGGCGTTCCAGAAGACCGCCGCCGGCGAGAGCGTCAGCTTCACGCAGTCCTACGGCCCGTCGGGCGACCAGGCCCAGGCCGTCCTGAACGGGCTGCACGCCGACGTCGTCGCCTTCTCGCTCGAGCCGGACATGACGCGGCTCATCAAGGCGCGCCTGGTCTCGCGCAATTGGAAGGCGAACGCCACGCACGGGATCGTCACGCGCTCAGTCGTCGTCTTCGTCCTCCGGAAGGGCAACCCGAAGCACATCCGCGACTGGGAGGACCTCGTGAGGCCGGGCGTCCAGGTCGTCACGCCGAACCCGTTCACCTCCGGCGGCGCGAAGTGGAACGTCATGGCCGCCTACGGCGCGATGCGCCGCAAGGGCAAGACCGACAAGCAGGCGATCGCCTACCTGAACAAGCTCTTCCGCCACGTCGTCTCGCAAGACAAGAGCGCGCGCGACGCGCTGAACACGTTCCTCTCCGGCCGCGGCGACGTGATGCTCGCCTACGAGAACGAGGCCATCCTCGCCCAGCAGAAGCACCAGCCCGTCTACTACCTCATCCCGAAGGCGACGATCCGGATCGAGAACCCCGTCGCCGTGACGACGAACGCGAAGGACCCGAGGGCGGCGCGGGCGTTCGTGAGGTTCCTGACCTCGCCGGCCGCCCAGACGATCTTCGCGAAGAACGGCTACCGGCCGGTCAACCAGAGCGTCATCAAGCGCTTCAACTTCCCGGTGCGGCCCTGGCTCTTCACGATCCAGCGCTTCGGCGGCTGGAGCAAGGTCGACAAGCGCTTCTTCGACCCCAAGCACAGCGTGATGGCCACCATCGAGGCGAGCCTTGGCAAGTAACGCCGTCGCCGTACCGGCTCCAAGCGAGCGGCAGTTTCGGCCGCCGCTCGCTCAGGGCCTCGCGACGCTCTACCTCAGCCTGATCGTCCTCCTGCCGCTCGCCGCGCTCGTGTGGCGCTCGCGCGACGGCGGCGGGCACGCCTTTTTGTCGGCGGTCTCCGGCGGCGAAGCGGTGGCGGCGCTCAAGCTGACGCTCGTCGCGGCGTTCGCGGTCGCGGCCGTAAACGCCGTGGCCGGAACCCTCCTAGCCTGGGTGCTCGTCCGCGACGAGTTCCGCGGCCGAGGCGTCGTCAACGCGCTCATCGACCTGCCGTTCGCGCTGCCGACGATCGTCGCCGGGCTCACGCTCCTCGCCCTCTACGGGCCGCGGAGCCCCGTCGGCGTCGACGTCGCCTACTCGCGCACCGCCGTCGTGCTCGCGCTCCTCTTCGTGACGCTCCCGTTCGTCGTCCGCACCGTCCAGCCGACGCTGATCGAGCTCGACCGCGAGATGGAGGACGCCGCGGCCTCGCTCGGCGCGGGGCCGCTGACGATCTTCCGGCGCATCATCCTGCCGAACCTCGTCCCGGCGATCTTGAGCGGCGTCGCACTCGCGTACGCGCGCGCGATCGGCGAGTTCGGCTCGGTCGTCTTGATCTCCGGGAACCTGCCGTTCAAGACGGAGGTCGCGCCCGTCTACATCTTCGGCCAGATCCAGAGCGGCAACCAGAGCGGCGCCGCGGCGCTGTCGGTGGTGCTGCTCGCGATCTCGCTCGGCGTCCTGCTCCTGATCGGCGCGCTGCGCCGCTACGCCTGGAGACACCATGCTTAGGCGCCGTTGGCGGTGCCGACCCTCAGGACGGGCGGGCTTTGCCCGCGAGTCCGTCTGCAATGACCGGTCGAAGCCGAGAGGTTCACGCGGCCATGGCTA
>DASQWB010000042.1:0-7839 GCA_035640455.1 Gaiellaceae bacterium
GAAGACGTCCCGGTACTCGCCCTTGCGATCGCGCACCACCGGCGCGTTCACCGTGAACCGCGTCCCCTCCGGCAGCCGCAGCACCTGGTCGACGATCGCCTCCAAGTTCTGCCCCGCGATCGGCCGCCCGCAGACCGGGCAGTGCGGACGACCGACCCGCGCATAGAGCAGCCGCAGGTAGTCGTAGATCTCCGTCACCGTCCCCACCGTCGAGCGCGGGTTCCGCGACGTCGTCTTCTGATCGATCGAGATCGCCGGCGAGAGGCCGTCGATCGAGTCGACGTCCGGCTTCTCCATCATCTGCAGGAACTGCCGCGCGTAGGCCGACAGCGATTCCACGTAGCGACGCTGCCCCTCGGCGTAGATCGTGTCGAAGGCGAGCGACGACTTCCCCGACCCGGAGAGCCCGGTGACACAGATCAGCGCGTTCCGCGGCAGCCTGACGGTGACGTCCTTCAGGTTGTGCTCGCGCGCGCCGTGGACTACCAGTTCCTCGGCGGCCATCGCGTGCCAATTCTACCGAGCGAACGGACGTTCCCTTCTTGCGCCGCCTTCGTCGTGTACGCGGTCGACAACGGCGACTCCGGCGACCTCGTCAGCGACCTCGGCCTCTTCCCGTTCCAGGACCCCCGACCTCGTCTTGCTGCCGGTCGGGTTCCCGCGCGTCTGCCCGACGCCCGGCCTGCTGGCTTCGATCTACGGCTACCAGCCGGTCGACTCAGGACGCTCGTCGTGAAGCCTTAGACGCTGACGCGTGCCTCGCGCTGCGGCGCGACGGTGACGTCGGGATGCGCCGGCCGCCGGCGTCGCTCCTGGACCCCGCCGGCGGCCTGCCAGACGCGCCACGGGTGCGCGACGTAGTCGACCTCGAGTTCGCCCGCGATCAGCGTCCCGTAGCCGAGCAGCCGGCCGAGCAGCGTCTGCTCGACCACGATCGTCCGCGTGCGCGCGAGCCGCACACCCGCCGCGCGGCGCCGGAAGAAGCCGTACGAGACGTAGAGCTTCTCGGTCGTCACGACGACGCGGACGTTCTCCCAGCTCCACGCCGCCCGGAGCGCGACGAAGGCGGCGACGGCCAGCGCCACCGCGCCCGGGATCGTGAGCGGCCCGCCGACCCAGGCGAGACCGGCGCCGAGGCCTCCGAGGGCGAACGCCTTCGCGAACGGACGGGCGAGCACGATGCCGTGCCGCCGCTCGTCGAAGCAGGTCCGTTCGTCGGGCGTCGTCCACACTAGGGTTTGCATCGTTCGCCGCGAGGCGAAAAATCCCTGGTATGGCAGGCACTGCGCGAACAGCGTTCGTCGCGACCCTCGTCGGGATCGCGGTGATCGCGGGCGCGCTCGCGCTCTGGAAGCTCCGCCTCGTCCTCTCGCTCGTCTTCCTCGGCTTCATCATCGCGGCGGCGATGCGGCCGGGGATCGAGACGCTCAAGCGGCGCGGGATCCCGCGCGGCGTCGGGCTCGCGCTCCACTACGTCCTCCTCGCCGGCCTCGTCGCGCTCTTCCTCTGGCTCGTCGTGCCGCGCGCGGTGACGCAGGTTCAGCATGCGCTCGACCAGGACAGGATCCGGCACGCGGCCCGCACCTCGACGGGCATCAAGCACGACATCCTCACCGGGCTCGAGAAGCGCCTCAAGCACCTGCCGTCGGGTTCGAAGCTCGTCCGGCCGACCCTGGAGGTGACGAAGCGGGCCTTCGAGGTCCTGATCGGGATCCTCTTCACGTTCGCGACCGCGGCCTACTGGATCTTCGAGCGCGACCGGGCGATCAGCCTCGTAGCATCGTTGCTGCCGCGCGCGAAGCGAAAACGTTTGCGCGATACGTGGGATCTGATCGACGCGAAGCTCGGCGCGTTCGTCCGCGGCCAAGCGCTGCTCGTCGTGCTGGTCGGCACCGTGCTCTCGATCGCCTTCGCGATCATCGGCCTGCCGTACTGGATCCTCGTCGGCTCGTTCGCGGGGATCGTCGAGATCGTGCCGGTGATCGGACCGCTCGCCGCCGGCGCGCTCGCGGTCGGCGTCGGGCTCACCGTCTCCTGGCACACGGCGCTCGCGGCAGGCCTGATCGTGCTGGCCGTGCGGCTGCTCGAGGACTACATCGTGCTCCCGAAGGTGCTCGGCGACGCGACCGGGCTCTCGCCGCTCGTCGTCCTCTTCTCGGTCTCTGCGATAACGATCCTGTTCGGCGGCTTTGCCGTCCTCTTCGCGGTTCCGCTCGCCGCCGTCCTCGCGACGCTCGTCGACGTGTTCCTCCGCGGCCACGACCCGGCCGAGGAGGAGGTGCCCACCGTGCTCTTCCCGGCCAAGGACGCGGAGGGGTAGCGCCCTCCGCCGCGTACTCCGCCGCAACGTGGAACGCGCGGAGCTGAGACGTCTCTTCCTCGTCGCGACGGTGAGCGCCCTCTCCCTGACCGCGCTCGTCGCGATCTTCGCGCTCGTCGCCGGCAACTTCGACGAGACGCAGGTGAGGATCCTGGCGACGACGGGCGGCTTCGGGCTCGCCTCGCTGCTCGCGACACCGGGCACGCGCCTCCTCGAGCAGGGACGGTACGTCGACCTGGGCCGGCTCGTCGTCTTCCTCACGGCGCTCACGTTCGTGCTCGAGCTCTGGGCGGTGTGGATCGCGACCGACAGCGAGGTCTCCTGGAAGGCGTTCGCGGTCGCCCTGTCCGCCACCGTGGCCGTGGCCCAGATCGCCAGCTCCATCGCGCGGCGCCGCGCGTCCGACCCGGAGTCGATCCCGCTGCTTGGCTTGGGCGCCGGCGTCTGCGTGCTCGTGCTCGCCATGCTCGCCTCGATCGCCGCGCTCGCCGAGGTCGACGACTCCGGCTACTACCGGCTCGTGGGCGTCGTCGGAGTGCTCGACGTGCTGCTCGTCTCGCTCCAGTCCGTCGTGCGGAGGCTCGGCGGCGTGCCGGCAGCGTCGGGCGCGAGCGCGCCGAGCTTCGTCTGCGTCCTCGCCGACGGCAGGCGCATCCGTCCGCACGCCTCCGCCCGCGATCTTCCGAGCGCGGTCGCAGCCGCCCTTCGGGAGCTCGAGCGGCGCGGCGAGCGCGTACGGAGGATCGAGCTCGGCGAGAACTAGCGGGCTACGAGCGCCTGGGGCGCCAGCGGCCGAAAACCAGGCCGCCGAGGGTGAAGCCGAGCCCGAATGTTCCCGCGCCGAAGGCGCCGATCGCGAGCGCCTTCCGCCACGTCGAGAGCCGCTGCCAGCGGCCGAGTGCCTCCTGCTCCTCGGGCGTGAGCGGCTCGCCACGCCGCTGCTTGCGCAGCGCCCCGCCCGCGCGAACGCCGAGGTAGAGGTCGTCGAAGATCTCGGCGGTCTCTTCGGTCACGTTTTTGAGTCTATAGCCTGCACCGGCGGTGCCAGCGCGGATTCTCCACCTCTCCGACCTCCACACCGGCACCCGCGAAGATCCCGAGATCGAGCACGCGGTCGCGGCGCTGACGAGGCGGCTCGAGCCCGAGCTGATCGTCGCGAGCGGCGACCTGACGCACCGCGGACGCGCTGCCCAGCACGAGCGGGCGGCGCGCTTCCTGCACGGCCTCGGCGTGCCGCTCGTCGTCATCCCCGGCAACCACGACATCCCGCACACGTTCCCGGCGCGCTTCACGCGCACGTTCGCCGAGTTCGAGCGGCACTGGCAGACGACGGAGCCCGTCTACCGCTCGGAGCGGCTGCACGTGGTCGGCCTCAACTCGGTCCGGGCGTGGCGCCACCAGTCGGGAGGACTGCGCCAGGGCCAGCTCGACGAGGCCGCGCGGCTCCTCGGCGAGGCGCACGACGGGGCGCTTCGCGTCGCCGTGCTGCACCACCACCTGATCGGCGCGCCTTGGCGGACGCGCAAGAAGCCGGTCGCGCGGCGCAACCACGTGCTCGGTTCGCTCGTCGACGCGGGCGCCGAGCTCATCCTCGCCGGGCACATCCACCAGGCGGCGGTCAGCGAGCGGCGCGAGTTCGAGGTGACGACCGGCGGCGAGCACGGCGTCACGGTCGCAGTGGCTCCCGGCCTGGGACAGCCGCGCCCGCACCGGCGGGGCGAGGCCCGCGGCCTCCACGTCTACGAGTCGACCGACGGCCTGCTGCGCGTCCACACGTACGTGTGGCAGGCGGGCGACTGGGGGCTGACGGCCGAGCGAGAGTTCCCGCGCGGCCGCAGACGCCTTTCCTCCGAACCTGCCTAGACCCTTGCGGGGCGCGGGCCTCGTTCGCCGAAGAAGCGTCCCACGAGAGCCACGAGGATCACCGCGATGACGAAGCCAGCCAGCCGCTCGAGATCGCGGCCGCGATGATCATCGACACGGTCCCGATGGCGATCGTCGAGAGCCAGCCCATCGGGTCCCGCCCGGGGTGGAACAGCCGTCCCAAAGCACCGACGACCGCCCCGACGATGATGAACCAGATGAAGTGCACGACCGGCTCCTGGCCGGTCTTAGAGCGCCTAAACCTTCGGCGGCAGCCGTCGCGCCGACGGGCCGGTGATCCCGCGCCCCTGGACGAAGCGGCGGTATAGGTAGAGCAGCAGCACCGCGCCGAGGAACGCGAAGATCAGGCCGCCGGGGGTCCCGATCAGGATCCTCGCGATGATGCCCCCGACGAGCGACCCGCCGAGCCCGAGGCCGAGGGTGGCGTACCAGGGCATCGGGTCGGGGCCGGGCAGCGCGAGCCGCGCCAGGCCGCCGACGACGAAGCCCCACACGATCAATGCGAAGATGTAGAGCAGCACTCGCGGTCACCGTCTTTCGAGGAGCTCGGCGCGCTTCGCCTGGAACTCGTCGTCCGTGAGGAGCCCGGCCTCGTGCAGGTCCTCCAGCTTGCGCAGGTTCTCGATGCGCTGGAGATCTTCGTCGTGCTCGCTGCGGACCGCGGCGGTAGGCCGAGGGCCGCCGGGCTGGCCGATCGAGTCGGGATCGACGCCCATGCGCTCGAGCCGCTGGCGGAGCCTCGGGATCCCGAAGCCGCGCGTCGGCAGACGTTGCGCTTCGGGACCCGTGACCGGCCGGTCCTGGATGAAGCGCCGGTACGCGATGACGAGCACGGCCGCGACGCCGATCGAGGCCATCACGCTCAGGTAGAGGTCGCCGCGCGATCCGGTGCCCACCAGCGCGACCACGATCCCGCCGCCGATCAGGGACCCGCTCAGCCCGATGAAGATCGTCAGCCAGGCGGGCATCGGGTCCGGACCGGGCACCGCCCAGCGGGCGAGCGCACCGATGACGAACCCGAAAAGCACCGCGGAAACGAAGTACGCCAGCACTCCTGAAGCCTGCCACGGCGGCCGCTGTCGCGCCGCTTGACCTTTGGACGGCGAAAGGCTTACGCTCGTGAGGCTGCGGGTCCGACAAGCAAGGAGCAGGCAAATGAGCATCGCCCCCGTCCCTCTCAGACGCCGCTTCGCGCTGACGCTCGGCGCGGCGGCAGCGGCCGCGCTCGCGCTGAGCGTCGCCGCGAGTGCCACCATCCCCATCGTCAAGATCGCGACCGATCCGTTCACGAACTCGACGAGCCAGCACAAGACGATCGTCGAGCCGGATTCGTACTCGTTCGGCTCCACGATCGTCTCTGCCGCGCAGTTCGGTCGCTTCTTCGACGGCGGCGCGTCCGACATCGGCTGGGCGACGTCGACGAACAGCGGCGTATCGTGGACGAGCGGCGTCATGCCCGGGATTACGCCCTTCACGAACCCGCCGGGCCCGTACGCGCGCGTCAGCGACCCCTCCGTCGCCTTCGACCGCAGGCACAACGTCTGGATGGTCTCGTCGCTCGCGTTGAACTCCTCTCCGAGCGGCGTGGCCGTGATCCTGAGCCGCTCGACGACCGGGGGTACGAGCTGGAACAACCCGGTCACGATCCACGCGGCCGGACCAGGCGAGGATCTCGACAAGAACTGGACCGTCTGCGACAACACGTCCACCAGCCCGTTCTACGGCTCCTGCTACACGCAGTGGGACGACTTCGGCCACGGCAACGTGTTGAAGATCGCCTATTCGCGTGACGGCGGCCTCACCTGGACGCTCTCGTCGACGCCGAACGTCGGCGTGATCGGCGGCCAGCCGGTCGTGCAGCCGAACGGGACCGTGGTCGTTCCGATCGACAACGCCTCGGAGACGGCGGTCGGCTACACGCGCTCGACGAACGGCGGCGTCAGCTTCGGCACCGCGTTCACGATCGCGTCGATCACGGCCAAGGACGATCCCGGGAACATCCGCAGCGGGCCGCTTCCGTCGGCGGAGATCTCGGGCGACGGCAAGATCTACGTCGCCTGGGAGGACTGCCGCTTCCGCAGCGGGTGCTCCACGAACGACATCGTGTACGTGACGTCCACGACCGGCACGACGTGGTCGGCCGTCCAGCGCATCCCGATCGACTCGGTGAGTAGCACCGTCGACCACATGATCCCGGGGATCGGCGTCGACCGGAACACCTCGGGCTCCACCATCAGGGTCGGCGTCACGTACTACTACTACCCGAACGTCAGCTGCACGTTCTCGACGTGCCAGCTACGGGTCGGCTTCATCAAGTCCTCGAACGGCGGCTCCACGTGGAACGCAGCGATCGACGTCGCCGGGCCGATGACCATGAGCTGGCTCCCGAACACGAGCCAGGGCCGGATGGTCGGGGACTACATCTCGACCTCGTACACCTCGAGCGGTCTGGCATTCGGCTTCTTCGCTCGCGCCTTCGCGCCTACCGCGGGCGGGAGCGACTGTCAGACCGCGACGCCGAACTGCGACCAGGGGCTCTACACCTTCGCGAGCGGCCAGGCATCCTCAGCGGGCAGCCTGACCGCGAACGACCCGGTCGTCTATACGGCGAAGGCGCAGCCGGGCCACTCGGCGTTCGCGCCTCGGCGCTAAGACAGTCAAGCCGGAGCTTCGGCGAGAGCGACGAGCTCTCGCCGAAGCTCCTTGATCTCGTCGCGGAGCTTCGCCGCGTACTCGAAGCGTAGCTCCTCGGCGGCGGCGAACATCTCCTCCTCGAGCTGGATGACGAGCTTCTCGAGCTCGCTGCGGTCCATGCCCTCGACCTCGGCGCGGCCGCGGCGCCGCCGGCCGGGGACTGTCGGCTGCTCGAGCGCGAGGAACTCGGCGATGTCGGAGACGCCCTTGACGATCGACTCCGGCGTGATCCCGTGCTCCTCGTTGTAGGCGAGCTGGACGCGGCGGCGGCGGTCGGTCTCGTCGAGCGCGCCCTGGATCGCCTCGGTCAGCTTGTCCGCGTAGAGCAGCACCTTCCCGTTCACGTTCCGCGCCGCGCGGCCGATCGTCTGGATCAGCGCCGTCTTGCCGCGCAGGAAGCCCTCCTTGTCCGCGTCGAGCACGGCCACGAGCGACACCTCGGGCAGGTCGAGCCCCTCGCGGAGGAGGTTCACGCCGACGAGCACGTCGTACTCGCCGAGCCGAAGCTCGCGGATGATCTGGATCCGCTCCAGCGTGTCGATCTCGGAGTGCAGGTAGCGCGCTCGGACGCCCGACTCGAGCAGGTAGTCCGTCAGGTCCTCGGCCATCTTCTTCGTCAGCGTCGTCACGAGCACCCGCTCGCCTGCCTCCTCGCGGCGGCGGATCTCGTTCAGCAGGTCGTCGATCTGGTTGCGCGTCGCCCGCAGCTCGACCTCGGGGTCGACGATCCCGGTCGGGCGGACGAGCTGCTCGGCGACCCGCGTCGAGTGGCGCGTCTCGAAGGGTCCGGGCGTCGCGGAGACGAAGACGAGCTGCGGCACCTTCTCGAGGAACTCGTCGAAGCGGAGCGGCCGGTTGTCGAGCGCCGAGGGCAGGCGGAAGCCGTAGTCGACGAGCGTCTGCTTGCGCGAGCGGTCGCCCTCGTACATGCCGCCGAGCTG
>DASQWB010000043.1:0-15526 GCA_035640455.1 Gaiellaceae bacterium
GTGGTAGAGCCCGTAGAGGATGTTCATGAGCGTCGACTTGCCGGCCCCGTTCTCGCCGAGGAGCGCGTGCACCTCGCGCCGGCGCAGGTCGAAGTCGACGTGGTCGTTGGCGAGGACGCCGGGGAACCGCTTCGTGATCCCTCTGAGCTCGAGGGCGGGAGGCGCTTCGGCCATCGACTGCGAATCCTAGGGGGCGAGCGCGGCTCGCCCCCTAGGAACCCACGTTTTTGCCGCTACTGCGACGGCGGCTTGATCTTGCCGCTCGCGATCTGCTTCTTGATCACGGCGACCTTCTTCGTGATGAACGTCCGGTCGGCCTTCGACAGCTTCGAGCTGAGCTTGCCATAGCCGACGCCGTTGTTCTTCACGCTGTAGACCTTGTCGAAGCCGCCCTTGAACCCGGAGGGGCTCTTCTTGTAGGCGGCGATCGCCTGGTAGACGGAGAGGGCGACGTTCTTCGTCGCGCTCGTCAGGATGTGCTTGCCGAGGAAGCCCTGGTCGGCATCCACGCCGATGCCCCAGGCGCCCCGCTCCTTCGCGGCGTGGAGCCCGCCGAGCCCACAGGCGCCGGCGGCTTCGAACGCGACGCCCGAGCCGCGGTCGATCTGGTTCAGCGTCGTCTCCTTGCACTTCGCCTGGTCGGCGAAGGTCGGGTCGTTCGCGTAGTTGATCAGGACGGTCACCTTGCGGTTGGCCTTCTTCGCTCCCGCCCTATAACCGGCCAGGAAGCGCGTGATCGCCGGCACCTTGTTGGCGCCGACGCCGCTCACGACCTGCTTGCCCTTGTACGGGTGACGCTTGATCACGAGGCCCGCGATGTAGCCGACGAGGTAACCCGCCTCCTGCTCCTTGAACTGGATCCCGCGCACGTTCTGCGGCTTCGACTGGAGCGTCGACCACTGGACGTCGACGCCGGCGAACTTCGTGCTCGAGAACGCCGGCGCCACGGCGTCGATCGGCCCGAACGCGAAGAGGACTCCGACCGGGATCACGAGCCCGTAGCCCTGCTGAGCCGCGGCCCTCAGGTTGGGGGTGCGGTCGTTCGCCGTCTGCGTGATGTACACGCGGGTCTGCACCTTGAGCTTCTTCTTGGCCCGCTGGAGACCCACGTACGAGAGGTGGTTGAAGCCGCGGTCGTTGAGCCCGCCGATGTCCGTCACGAGCGCGACCTTGACCGTCGCCTGCTTGGCAGCCGGTCCTCCCGCGCGCCCTGTGCGTGCCGCTGCGCCCGCAGCCAGTACCAATGCCGTGATCGCCAGCAGAGCGGCGAGTCGCAGCAGGAATCGCTTTCCGGTCACATGCCCTCCTTGAGTATTCGACGCCTGTCGGCGTAAACCGAGACGATGCTAACGCGATCCGGTTGGCGAATCGAGTGCCGGCTTTACGTTGCCGTAATGCGCACGCGGTCGAGCTCGGCCTCGCCGACGAGCACGCGGCGGGGCTTCGAACCCTCGTACCCCGAGATGATCCCGCGCCGCTCGAGCATGTCGATCAGCCGGCCGGCGCGCGTGTAGCCGACCCGCAGCCGCCGCTGGATGAGGGAGACGGACGCCGTCTGCGTCTGGACGACGATCTCGATCGCCTTGTCGAGGAGCGGGTCCTCGTCGGGGTCGAAGTCGCCGTCGGCCTCGACGTCTGCGTCCTCGGCGAAGGCCTCCGGGAGCTCGAGCAGGCTCTCGTCGAGCTCTTGCTCGCGCTGCCCCTTGCACTGCTCGACGACGAGCGCGATCTCCTCCTCGGTGACGTATGCCCCCTGCACCCGCTGGAGGCGTGACGTCCCGAGCGGCTTGAAGAGCATGTCGCCCTGGCCGAGCAGGCTCTCCGCGCCTGCCTGGTCGAGGATGACGCGCGAGTCGGTCTGGCTCGAGACGGCGAAAGCGATCCGCGACGGCACGTTCGCTTTGATCATCCCGGTGATCACGTCGACCGAGGGCCGCTGCGTCGCGAGGACGAGGTGGATGCCGACCGCGCGCGACTTCTGCGCGAGCCGGATGACCGCGTCCTCGACCTCCTGCGGCGAGATCATCATCAGGTCGGCGAGCTCGTCGATTACGACGAGGAGGTACGGGAGCGGATCCTCGCCGCGGGAGCGGAAGGCCCGGTTCGCCTCGGGCAGGCTGCGGGCGCGCACCGCCGAGAGCCGCTCGTAGCGGCGCTCCATCTCCCCCACGACGTTCGCCAGGACCGCGGCCGCGCCCTTCGGACTCGAGACGACGGGCGTCAGCAGGTGCGGGATCGCCTCGTAGAAGCCGAGTTCGATCCGCTTCGGGTCGATGAGGATCATGCGCACCTCGTCCGGCGTCGCCAGGAGCAGGATCGACGTGAGGATCGCGTTGATGCAGCCCGACTTGCCCGAGCCCGTCGTGCCGGCGATCAGCACGTGCGGCATGCGCGCGAGGTCGGTCCAGACGGCGCTGCCCGAGATGTCCTTGCCGAGCCAGACCGAGAGCGGGCTCGCCGTCTGCGGCAGGTCGTCGAAGATGTCGCCGAGCGTGACGATGTTCGGGCTCAGGTTCGGGAGCTCGACGCCGACGGCCTGCTTGCCCGGGATCGGCGCGAGGATGCGGATCTCGGTCGTCGCGAGCGCGTACGAGAGGTCGTCCTTCAGCGCCGCGACCTTCGAGACCTTCGTGCCGGGCGCGAGCTGGAGCTCGTAGCGCGTCACGCGCGGGCCGGCGATCTGGCCGACGATCGTTGCCTCGACGCCGAAGTGCGCGAGCGTTTGGACGAGCGCCTCCGCGACGCGGGCGCCGGCCTGCGCGGAGGCGGGCGTGGCCTCGGGCGAGCGGCGGAGGAGCTCGCGGTCGGGGAGGCGGTACTCCTCCCGCATCCCGGCCCGGACGTCGAAGAGGCTCGGCTCCTCTTCGGGCTCGGGCTCCTCGACGAGGAGCGGCGGCGGCTCGACGGTCTCGCCGACGACGTCGGGGAAGTCGTGGACGGCGTCGACGGGCGGCGTGTGGATCCGCGTCGGAGGCGGCGCGGGGGGCGGTAGGACCGCCGGAGGAGCGGGCCGGCGCGCGCGCACGTTCCGGACGGCCCGTCCCGAGCGGCGGAGGAGCGCGCCGGCTGAGGCGCCGCTGAGCAGCAGCGCGCCGACCGTGAGCGCGGTCGCGCCGAGGATCGTCGAGCCGGTGCCGCCGAGGAGCGTGCCGAACACGCTTTCGAGCGCGCGGCCCGCGAGGCCACTGTGCGCGCGGCCGAGCGCGAGCTCGAGACCGAGCGCGAGGACGAGGAGCCCGGTGCGGAAGGGGCGCAGGTCGACGAGCGCGCTCCGCCCGACCATGAGCCCGCCGAGCGCGAGGAAGGCCAGCGGGACCGCGTAGGCGGCGGCGCCGGTCGCGCCGCGCACGCCGTCGGCGAGCGCTCCCCCGACGACGCCTCCGCTCCAGCCCGCGTAGATGATCGAGCCGAGGAAGAGCCCGAAGGCGACGAGGAGGAGCCCGACAAGCTCGGGGTGCTGCTGACCGCGTGGTCCGCGCGAGCGCTTCTTCTTCTTGACGCGCGCCGGGGTCCGCGGCTTGAGCGTGCGCTTCTTGCGGCGCCGAGCCATGTGTAGCGTCTTCGTGCCGCTTTCGTGTCTTCCTGCGTTTTTCGGGCCTCGGGGAGGAAGGGAGAGCAGCAGAATCGGACGCATGGTGCCGCCGGACGATCTCGCCGCGGTCGAAGAGGCGATCTACGACCAGTCGTTCCGAACGCTGGACGAACAGGCGCGCATTCTCGAAGGCCTTCGATCGCGTGCCGGGACACTCGCCAGCGTCGCGACCCTCACGACAGGCTTCGTCGGCGGGCTGGCGTCGATGTTGCGCGGGACGCAGCACTCGAGTCACGGCACCCTCAGGTGGATTGCAGTAGCGCTGTACTTGTTGGTGATCGTGCTGTCGCTCTTGATTGCTTCGCCGTCGCACCGATGGGCCTTCGGTCACCATCCCGAGCGGCTTCTCGCGGTCTACACCGACCCTCGACATTCGAGGACGCTCGCAGAGTTTCGGTGCACGATCGCCTCCTACAACGGCAGGAACTGCGAACGGAATGGCCGTCAACTGGCGCGCTTGTCTGCCTCGTTCGCCGTTGCTAGCGTCGTTTTCGTAGTGGAACTGATCCTCTGGCTCTGGGAGCTTGCGAAATGAAATGGCCAATCCGAATCCGTAAGCGGCCAAAGCCGTCGTGGCCCGAGCCGCCGCCACCCTCGGCGCCGGACACGAGCGTCAGCGAGCTCGGCGGGCCGCCTAAGCGGTAGCTTCACTCAGCCGAGCGAGCCGATCCGCTCCACGAGGAGCTCGAGGAACGTGTCGGCGTCGATGTCGACGGCGACGCGCGCGTTCGGCTCGCGGCCGGTGCGGCGCCACACGTCGACGACGGTTCGCCCCCGGCAGAGCTCCGAGGCGCACTCGATCTCGACGTTCAGCTCGCGGGTCTCGAGGAGGTCGGGCCGGAACGCGTACGCGAGGGCGACGGCGTCGTGGATCGGCGAGCCGTCGAAGCCGTACACCTCGCGGTGGAAGCGGTCGTAGAAGTCGAGGAGCTCGGCCACCGCGCGCCCCACGCGGCCCGCCGCCCGTAGCCGCTCCTTCCGCTGGGCCTTCACGAGCGCCTTGTGCGTGACGTCGAGCCCCACCATCGTCACGTCGAGCCCGCTCGTGAAGACGCGCCTCGCCGCTTCGGGGTCGGCCCAGACGTTGAACTCGGCCGCCGGCGTCACGTTGCCCTCGGCGATCGCGCCACCCATGAGCACGATCCGCTCCGGCCGCGCCTCCGGATGGCGGGTGAGGAGGAGCGCGACGTTCGTCAGCGGCCCGGTCGCGACGAGCGTCGCGCCGCCGAAGTGCTCGGCGAGGAAGTCCACGGCATGCCGCTCCAGCGGCCGCGCCGTCGGCACCGGCAGCTCGGTGCCGTCGAGGCCGGTCTCGCCGTGGACGTAGGCGGCGACGAACGGCTCCCGCACGAGCGGCCGGCCGGCGCCGGCGGCGACCGGAACGTCCTCGCGGCCGGCCAGTGCAAGCACGCGGAGCGCGTTCGCCGTCGTCTTCTCGACCGTCTGGTTGCCGGCGACGGCGGTGACGCCGAGCAACTCGATCTCCGGGCTCGCGAGCGCCAGCAGGAGCGCGAGCGCGTCGTCGTGGCCCGGGTCGCAGTCGAGGAGGATCGGGAGCGCCGTCACGCCGCGAGTATCTCGTCAACCTGGGCGGCGGTCGGAAGCGAGGTTTGTGCACCAGTGCGCGAAGCCGCGAGGGCGCCCGCCGCACAGGCACGCCGGAGCGACTCCTCCCAGGTCCGGCCCTCCAGGTACGAGACGACGAGGCACGCCGTGAAGGCATCGCCCGCGCCCGTCCCGTCCACGACTTCGACAGGTGGCGGCGCGGCACGCGCCACCTCCTCGCCGTCCTCCAGCAGCACCGCGCCCTCGGCGCCGAGCGTCAGGGCCGTGAGCCGGGGCTGTACCGGCAGCACGTCGAGCTCGTAGCGGTTCACGACCACGAGATCGCACCGCTCGGCGAGCGACGGCAGGATCGGCTTCGCCGGCGCCGCGTTCAGGCAGAAGAAGTCGGCCTCGGCCGCCGCCGCCTCGACGGTCTCGACCGGGATCTCGAGCTGACAGAGCACGACACCCGAGGCTCCGCTCGGGCGGAGGTCGCCGTTCGCGCCGGGGACGACGACGATCTGGTTCTCGCCGCCTGCCTCGACGAGGATGAGCGCGATCCCGGTTGCGCCGTGGACCTCCACATCGAGCTCCACCCCGGCCTCGCGCAGACCGGCGAGCGCCTCCTCCGCGAACGGATCGTCGCCGACGGCCCCGCGCATCCTCACGCGCGCGCCGAGCCGCGCCGCCGCGACCGCCTGGTTCGCGCCCTTGCCGCCCGGAACCCGCTCGAACGTCGCGCCGCTGACCGTCTCGCCCGCCCGCGGGAGACGCTCCACTCGCGCCACCAGGTCGAGGTTGATCGACCCGACGACCCGTAAGTCAGGCTGCAATAGCTCGGAGCTCTTCGGCGGCGCGCTCGACGAGGTTCTCGCGTAGGTCGAAGAGACCGGCCCAGAGCGACGACCGGTCGGGCGGCACTCCCACGCGCGCCGCGGCCGCGAGCCCCTCGAGCGCGCGCACGAGCACGGCCAGCTCGAGGTAGGCCTGCGCCACGCGCACCGGCGAGACCCGCACCCCCGCGCGCCTGAGCACCGGCTCCCACTCCAGGAGCTCGGCGGCGCCGGGCCCGCCGTACCACGAGCGGCCCTCGGCCCGCTCGGGCTCGAGCTCGAGGAGGTAGCGGTCGAGCGGTGCCTCGAGACCGGCAAGGGCGGTCTCCGCCCGATCGGCCGCGTGCCGAAGAGCTGCCTGGCGCCTGCCCGCGGTGCACGGCTGCGCGTCGCCGCGCGCCCAGCGCTCGAGCAGCCGGCAGAACGCGAGCGCGGCCGCCTCGCACGCTCCGAGCTGTGCGATGAGCCGCATTCCCGTCGCGTCCTCGGCGGCGTGGTCGGCGAGCACATCGGCCCAGCCCGGCTCCTGCGCGCGAAGAGTGGTCATACCTCCACTATGACCGGAAGGATCATCGGGCGTCGACGGGTGCGGTCGTAGACGAGCTGGCCGACGGCATCGTGGAGGTGCTCCTGGAGGAGCTTGATCTCGCTGATCTCGCCGGCGAGGCACTCGTGGAGGACACGCGTCGCCTCCTCGCGCATCTCCGTCAGCAGCTCGTCGGGCCCGGTGAAGCCGCGCGCGATCAGCTCCGGCGGCGCCGTCGAGCGGCCATTCGAGGAGGCGAGCGTGGTGATCACGATCAGGACGCCGTCCTCCGACAGCCGCTGCCGGTCGCGCAGCGCCACGTCTTGGACGTCCCCCACGCCGAGACCGTCGACGAACGTGACGCCGGCCTCGACGTCGTCGACGATCCGGGCTCCGGCCGGTCCGAGCTCGACGACGGCGCCGTTCTCGGCGAGGACGATCGAGTCGGCGGGAATGCCGGCCTCGCGGGCGAGCTGGCCGTGCGCCGCGAGCATGCGGAACTCGCCATGGATCGGCATCACCGCTCGCGGGCGCAGCAGCGACAGGATCGTCCGCAGCTCCTCGGCGCAGGCGTGGCCGGAGACGTGGACGGGTGCGATCTCTTGGTGCAGCACCTCGGCCCCGGACTTCGCGAGCCGGTTGATCGCGTCGTGGACGCGCAGCTCGTTCCCCGGAACGGGCTTGGCCGAGATGATGACCGTGTCGCCGCGCTCGACGCGGACCGCGGGGTGGTCGTGGTAGGCGATCCGGGTCAGCGCGGAGAGCGGCTCGCCCTGGCTCCCGGTGCAGAGGATGAGCACCTCGTGCGGCGCGAGCTCGTCGAGCTCGACCGGCCGCACGAGCACCCCCTCGGGCACCTCCATGTACCCGAGGTTGCGCGCGATGTTGGCGCTCTTGCGCATCGAGCGGCCGACGATGCAGACCTTGCGCCCGGCCTGGATGGCGACGTCGATCGCCTGCTGCATCCGGTGGACGTTGGACGCGAACGAGGAGACGAGGATCCGCCCCTGCCGTTGGGGGATGATCTGCCGGAAGGCCTCGCCGACGACGCGCTCCGAGGGCGTGAAGCCCGGCCGCTCCGCGTTCGTCGAGTCGCCGAGGAGCAGGTCGACCCCGCGGTTGCCGAGCTCGGCGAGGCGCCCGACGTCGGTCTTCAGCCCGTCGATCGGCGTGTGGTCGAGCTTGTAGTCGCCCGTGTGGACGATGCGGCCACCCGGGGAGTCCAGCGCGATCGCGACCGAATCGGGGATCGAGTGCGCCATCCGGACGAACTCGGCGCGGAACGGGCCCAGCTCGAGCGGCCCGCGCGCCGGGTCGATCTCCTCGAGCTCGGCCGCCCGCAGCAGGCCGTGCTCGTCGAGCTTCGACTTCACGAGCCCGAGCGTCAGGCGGGTCGCCCAGACCTCGTCGACGTCGAGCTCGCGCAGGACGTAGGGCAGCGCGCCGACGTGGTCCTCGTGCCCGTGCGTGAGCAGGACGGCCCGGATCGGCCGGCCGCGGAGATAGCCGAAGTCCGGCAGGACGAGATCGACGCCGAGGTGCTCGTCGCGCGGGAACGCGAGGCCGGCGTCGACGACGATCCGCTCGTCGCCGGCCTCGAAGACGGTCATGTTCTTCCCGACCTCGCCGAGGCCGCCGAGCGGGATGATGCGCGTGGTTCCGTCCGCCACCGGCCCAGTGTACGGCTCCCACACCGCGCCGGGGCGCGCTCAGCGGGCTCGCCGGGCCCGGCGCATCGCATGTGCACTCGTGCATCCGCCGCAGAGACACCTCGCGCGGCTAGACGCGCGAGCTCCTCCACGATCCGGGGATGAACGGGCGCGTTCACGCTCCCCAGTGTCCCCGCCGACCTCACGCGCCTCTGTGCCGACAGCGCCACAATCTTCATGTGTGCACTAGTGCACAAACCGAGAAGGCCTTGCGCTGCGGCTATCGGGTGGTCGACGCCGCTACGCGGGGGTGGGAGCCAGCGCGCCGAGGCGCTCGAGGCAGTCGCGGACCCGCTCTCGCTCGCGCTCGTCGGCCTCGACGAGCGGCAGGCGCAGCCCGCCCACCTCGTGGCCGAGCAGGTTCAGCGCCGCCTTGATCGCGATCGGGTTCGTCTGCACTTTGAGCAGCTCGTACGCCGGCGCGAGCTCCTCCTCGATCTGTCTCGCGCCTGGCTCGTCGCCGGCCCGGAAGCGGCGGATCATCTCCTTCACCTGCGGCCCGATGACGTGGCTGTGCACGCAGACGCCGCCGACGCCGCCGAGCTCGAGGAAGGAATAGACGAGGTTGTCGTCGCCGGCGTATAGGTCGAGGTCGGTCTCGGCGAGGATCCGCCGCGCCTGGTCGAGGTCGTCGTTCGCCTGCTTGACCGCCGCCACCGTCTCGATCTCGGCGAGCTCGCAGATCGTCTCCGGCTCGAGGTTGAGGACGACGCGCGACGGGATGTTGTAGACGACGATCGGTTTGTCGCTCACGGCCGCGATCGCCTTGAAGTGCTCGACGATCCCGCGCGGCGGCGGCTTGTTGTAGTACGGCGTGACGACGAGGAAGCCGTCGACGCCGACCTCGTGCGCCTGCTCGGTGAGGTGGATCGAGTGGGCCGTCGAGTACGTGCCCGTCCCGGCCACGACCGTCCCGCGATCGCCGACGGCGTCGACGGCGGCGCGGAGGAGCTCGAGCCGCTCGTCGTCGGAGAGCGTCGGCGCCTCGCCGGTCGTGCCCGCGACGACGAAGCCGTCGGAGCCGTGGTCGAGGAGGTGGAGGGCCAGGCGGCGGAACGCCTCGTAGTCGACCCGACCGTCGCCGTCGAACGGCGTGACGATCGCGGTCAAGACCTCGCCGAGCACAGGCGGATGTTACCGGGCAATCCGATCGACCCCTTGACGCGTATTTCTTCCCTTGAGCACTCGTCTCGAGGGAGGGGGAATGAGGACGAGACATCTGCAACGAGCTTTCGTCGCGGCCGCGGTCCTCGCCGTTGCCGCCGCTGTGCTCGCCGCCGCGACGCCGGCGGCCGAGAAGAACGCGTACGTCCAGCACAACCTCGTCTCGGACGGTTTCCTGCCGGCCGACCACACCGATGCGAATCTCGTGAACGCGTGGGGACTCACGTCGCTGCCCGGCTCGCCGTGGTGGGTGGCCGACAACGGGACGGACGTCTCGACGCTCTACACGGCCGACGGCACGCCGCGGCCACTCGTCGTGTCGGTGCCGAACGCTCCGACCGGCGCCGTCTCGAACACGGGCCCGGACTTCGTCGTCGGCAGCGGGCCGGCCCTGTTCCTGTTCGCGACCGAGGAGGGCAAGATCCTCGGGTGGAACATGTCGCTCGGCACGACGGCGCAGGTCGTCGTCGACCGGTCGGCCGAGGACGCGATCTACAAGGGCCTCGCGATAGCCGGCGACCGGCTGTACGCGACCGACTTCCACAACGGAACGGTCGACGTCTTCGACGGGAGCTTCGGCCAGGTGAACGTTCCCGGTGCCTTCGTCGACCCGACGATCCCGGCGAGCTTCGCGCCGTTCGGGATCCAGAACGTCGGCGGCAACATCTTCGTCACCTACGCGAAGCAGGACGCCGACCGCGAGGACGACGTGGCCGGCCCAGGCCTCGGCTTCGTCGACGAGTTCGACGCAAGCGGCGCGCTGATCGGGCGCGTCGCGAGCCACGGGCAGCTGAACTCGCCGTGGGGCCTTGCGCCGGCGCCGGCCGGCTTCGGCCGCTTCTCGGGCGACCTCCTCGTCGGCAACTTCGGCGACGGGCAGATCACCGCCTTCGAGCGGCAGTCGAATGGCCGATTCGAGCCGCGCGGCCAGCTCCGGACGGAGAGCGGCGGCGTGCTGACGATCGACGGCCTGTGGGCGCTCCAGTTCGGCAAGGGAACCGCGAACAACGGCCCGACCGACACGCTCTTCTTCACCGCTGGCCCCGACGACGAGATGCACGGCCTCTTCGGGACGATCCGGGCGGCCGGCTAGCGCGACGCGCGACGACTTGGGGGTCACCGTTCCGGTGCCGGGCGCGACCGGCACCGGGACGCGCACGCTCTCTCTTCTCTGCCAGACGCGCGTGCTGGGGGCCCCTTAGCCCCCACGCTTCGCTCTCGATCCTAGGTCGCGGGGCCCGACGCCGAAAGTGTCGGCACGTGCCGGAACTGCGCCGACTTCGTCGCCGCTCCCTTACGGCCGGCGCCGCCGCGTCGGCGCCCTAGAGGAGCTTGTCGAGGCCGACAGTCAGTCCGGGCGACAGGGTCGGCAGCCGCTCGAGCGCGAGCAGGACGCCCGGCACGAAGGCCTCACGCGACGTCGTGTCGTGCCGGATCGTCAGGACCTGCCCCTCCCCTCCGAGCAGCACCTCCTGGTGCGCGACGAGGCCCGGGAGGCGCACCGAGTGTATCGGCGGGTCGCCCGGAAGGAGCGCCGCCGTCGCCTTGGCCGTCCCGGACGGCGCGTCGGCCTTCGTCTCCGCGTGGAGCTCGACGATCTCGGCTCGCGGCAGATACCGAGCCGCCTCGGCAGCAAAGCGCATCATCAGGACGGCGCCGATCGCGAAGTTCGGCGCGTGGAAGACGGGGAGCTCGGCCGCCCGGGCGAGCCGGTCGAGCTCGTCCAGGTCGAGGCCGGTCGTGCCGACCACGCACGGCACTCGGTTCGCAAGCGACGCGCGGACGTTCTCGAGCCCCGCCTCCGGTCGCGTGAAGTCGATCGCGGCGTCGCACCCGGCGACGACCAGCGGCGTGTCGCGCCCCATGCCGAGCACCTCGTGTCCCGCCCGCTGCAGCGCGGGCACGAGTAGGCGCCCGACCTTGCCGCGGTGGCCGATGAGCGCGACCCTCATCGCGGCACGCACCGGCCGGGTCGCGCCACCGTCACGCCGCGGCGCGCGCCACGAGAGCCGGATTCAGCCGCTCCACCGCCTCGTGGAAGCGCTCCTCGCTCGGCCCCACGCAAGCGGCCGAGAGCCGCTCCGGGGCGAGCAGCAGGCCCGCGAGCTCCGAGACCGCCTCGGGCTCGACGGCGTCGATCTCCGCGATGATCCGGTCGAAGGAGAGCAGCTCCGTGTCGGTGATCAGCGACTTGCCGAGCCGGCTCATCCGGTTCGACGTCGACTCCATCGAGAGCATGATCCGCCCCTTCACGTTCTCCTTCGCGCGCACGAGCTCCTGGTCGCGCAGGTTGCCGGCCGCGATGTCGGCGACCTGCTCGGCCGCGATCTCGACGCACGCGGCGAGGTTGTCCTCCCGGGTACCGAGATAGATGCCGACGACGCCGGTGTCGGTGTACTGGCCCGCGAAGCTGTAGACCGCGTACGCCATTCCCCGCTTCTCGCGGATCTCCTGGAAGAGCCGCGACGAGGCGGAGCCGCCGAGGATCCCGTCGAGGAGCGAGGCGGCGAAGCGGCGCCGGTCGGAGCGCGCGATTCCGGGCGCGCCGAGGCAGACGTTGTACTGCTCGGTCTCCTTGCGCGCGAAGCGAAGCCCGGGCGGCGGCGCCTTCACGAGCGGCGGCCGGACACGCGTCCCCTTCGGCGGCGCCTCGGTCTTCCGCCGCCGCGCCGCCTCGAGCAGCTTCACGAAGCGCTCGTGGCCGACGTTTCCGGCCGCCGCCACGACGACGTTTCCCCCGACGTACATGGCCCGATGGTACGCACGGATCGCGCGCGGGCTGATCGAGGAGATCACCTCGGCCGTCCCGATCACCGGCCGCCCGAGCGGATGACCACCGAAGACGGCCTCCGAGAAGAGGTCGTGCACGAGCTCCTGCGGCGTGTCCTCGACCATCGCGATCTCCTCGAGCACCACCTCCCGCTCGGAGTCGACGTCGGAGAACACGGGCGCGTAGACCATGTCCGCCATCACGTCGACCGCCTCCTCGACGTGCGAGTCGGGGACACGGGCGTAGACGACGGTGTGCTCGCGGGACGTGGCCGCATTTAGCTCGCCTCCGAGGGCGTCGAAGATCTCGGCGATGTCCTGGGCGCTGTAGGAGCGCGAGCCTTTGAAGAGCAGATGCTCGATGAAGTGCGAGACGCCGGCCCGGTTGGCGCGCTCGTCGCGCGAACCGGCGCCGATCCAGAAGCCGAGCGCGACTGAGCGGACGCTCGACACGCGCTCGGAGATGACGCGCTCGCCCGAGTCGAGCTCGCTCAACACGTATTTCTGCACGAAGCGATCTTACGCAGCGAACCGCAGCTGCTCGCCGGCGCGCTTCGCCTCGTAGAGCGCCTCGTCGGCGGCGTGGACGAGCGCCTCGGGATGCCCGGCGTCGTCCGGATACGCGGCGGCGCCGAAGCTCGCCCGCACACCGTCGAGCGCGCCTTCGGGCGCCTGCTCCATCGCGGCGGCGACGCGCTCGACGACGCTGCGAACCGCTTCGGGAGACGTGTCCGGCAGGACGAGCGCGAACTCGTCGCCGCCGATGCGGAATGCCTCGTCGGAGCGGCGGAGCGACTCGACGAGGATCCGGCCGAGCCGCCGCAGCGCCTCGTCGCCCGCCAGGTGCCCCTTCGAGTCGTTCAGCAGCTTGAAGCGGTCGAGGTCGCAGAGGACGAGGCCGAACGGCCGGCCCGAGCGATCGGCGCGGGCCGCCTCCGAGTCGAGGCGCTCCATGAAGACCCGCCGGTTCAGGAGCCGGGTGAGCGGATCGTGGTCGGCGAGGAACCGAAGCTCCTGGACGTGGTCGACGAGCGCCACCGCCGTCGCCGCCTGGTTCGCGAACAGGCGCAGCGCCTGCAGCCGCTCGCGCGGCGGGAGCAGCCGGTCCTCGGGCTCGTCGGCCCAGATGACGCCGATCGTGGCGCCGTCGCGATCGACGAGCGGGACGACGAGCCAGTGCCGGTTCCACGCCCACGGGCCGCGGCCGTTCAGCTTCGAGCGATAGACGAAGACGTCGGCGGAGAAGCGGCGCCGGGCCTGGTCGTTCGGGAGCAGGAAGCATCCCTCGACTTCGAACTCCGGGTCGAGGAGCGGCGCGACGTCGCCGAGCGTCATCTGCGCCGAGAGCGTCTCGTCGCCGAGCTTCCAGCCGACGGCGGCCTGCGCCCGGAGCCGCCCTGTCGCCGGCTCGACGAGCTCGACCGCCACATGCTGGAAGCCGAGCGCGTCGCGGACGCTCTCGCACACCGACTGGAAGATCTCGTCGGCGTCGAGCGTCTCCGAGAGGCGCGACGAGACGCGGAGCAGTTGCTCGAGCGCCGCCCGGTGGCGGGCGGCGTCGGCGGCTGCCTGCGCGCCCTCGACGGCGAGCGCCGCGTGCTCCGCGACGGCGACGAGCACGTCGAGCTCCTCGTCGCTGGGCTTCCGTCCCGAGCGCGGCTCGTCGACGGACAGGATCCCGAGCAGGTGCCCGGCCGTGTGCCGCATCGGCACCATGAGCGCGTCCTCGGGGTGCCAGGCGTTGGGGTCGTCGCTCGGCTCGATGTCCGGGACGAAGGTCGCGACGTCGGCCGCCCAGTCGAAGTGCTCGTGCGGGATCAGGTACGCGCCGCGGCGGAGGAAGCGCTCGTCCAGGAGCGGCTGCCACGACGCGAGGTCGCGCGCGTCGCCGAGCAGCGCCTCGCGGGCCCCGGGGTTTCCGTACACGTTGGTCACCTGGAAGTCGTCCCAGGCCGGGCGGTAGAGGTTGATCGCAACCGTGCCGAAGCCGAGGCACTCCGCGATCGTCCGTGCGATCGCTTCCAGGACCGCGTCGAGGTCGTCCTCGCCCCGAACGAGGCTCGTGACCGCGAGGAGGCCGCGCAGATGGGTAACGGTCGACTGATTCTTCGCCACAGCAGTCGGAGCCGACGAAGGCTCGTGGGCCCTGCATCGGCACCGACTACCCCACGACATAACCCCGCGCGAGGGATTCGCGGCCACTCGCCTCTGAAGCATTGCCTAGAAGGGCCGGTGGGGAACCGGCCCTTCCGCTTCGCTAGCGCCGCCCGCGGTCGCGGCCGCCTCGGCGGCCGCCGCGCTCTCCGCGCGGGCGCTCCTCCTCGCGCGCCCGCGGCGGGGCGTTCTTGGCGCGCTCGATCAGCTCCTCGGGCTGGACGAGCGAGCCGTTCTCGTGCTTGGCGATCAGCTTGAGGCCGATCCGGCCGCGCGCCTTGTCGACCTCCTGCACGAGCACGTCGAGCACGTCGCCGCGCGAGATCACGTCCTCGATGTGGCCGACGCGGCCCGGGCCGACGTTCGAGACGTGCAGCAGGCCGTCGGTGCCCTTCTTCAGCTCGACGAAGGCGCCGAACTGCGTCGTCTTGACGACCTTGCCCGTGTAGGTATCCCCCACCTCGGGCTCCTTCGTCAGCGCCTCGATGCCCTTGATCGCCTCCTCGGCCTTGCGGCCCTCCGTGGCGTAGATGAGGATCGTGCCGTCCTCCTCGATGTCGATCTGCACGTCGTGCTCGGACTCGAGCGCGCGGATCGTCTCGCCGCCCTTGCCGATGACCATGCCGATCTTCTCCGGGTCGATCTTGATCGTCGAGATCCGCGGCGCGTTCTCGGACAGCTGCGTCCGCGGTTCCGGGATCGCCTGGAGCATCTTTTCGAGGATGAACTCGCGGGCCCGCTTCGCCTGCTCGAGCGCGCCGCGCATGATCTCCTGCGTGACACCCGTGATCTTGATGTCCATCTGGAGCGCGGTGATGCCCTCGCGCGACCCGGCGACCTTGAAGTCCATGTCGCCGAGGTGGTCCTCCGCGCCCTGGATGTCGGTCACGATCACGTAGTCCTCGCCCTCCTTGCCGAGGCCCATCGCGATCCCGCTCACCGGCCGCTTGATCGGCACGCCCGCGTCCATCAGCGCCAGCGTCGAGCCGCAGACCGAGCCCATCGACGACGAGCCGTTCGACTCGAGCGTCTCGGAGACGAGCCGGATCGTGTACGGGAACTCCTCGAGGCCCGGGATCATCGGCTCGAGCGCCCGCTGCGCGAGCGCGCCGTGGCCGATGTCGCGCCGCTTCGGGCCGCGCATGAAGCCCGTCTCCCCGACCGAGTAGGGCGGGAAGTTGTAGTGGTGCATGTAGCGGCGCTCCTCCTCGAGCGAGAGGTCGTCGATCCGCTG
>DASQWB010000044.1:0-13026 GCA_035640455.1 Gaiellaceae bacterium
CGACGAGGTCTACGTCTTCACGCCGAAGGGCGAGGTGAAGACGCTCCCGGCCGGCGCGACGCCGATCGACTTCGCCTACGCCGTGCACACGGACGTCGGCCACCGCACCGTCGGCGCGAAGGTGAACGGCCGCATCGTCCCGCTCCACTACCACCTGCGGTCGGGCGACATCGTCGAGATCCTCACCTCGAAGTCGGGTCGGGGCCCGTCACGCGACTGGCTCTCGCTCGCCGCCTCCTCGCGCGCGCGGAACAAGATCCGGCAGTGGTTCTCGCGCGAGACGCGCGAGGAGACCGAGCAGAAGGGCCGCGACGCGCTCGAGCAGGCGCTCAAGGCGCAGAAGCTCCCGTACCGCAAGCTCGCGGGCTCGGCCGTGCTCGCGCAGGTGATCCGCGAGACCGGCTTCAAGAAGGCCGAGGACTTCTACCTCGCCCTCGGCTCCGGGAAGCTCACCGCGAACGCGATCGTGAACAAGGTCCTCCAGCGCCTGAAGACCGACCAGGTGGCGCAGGAGGACGCCGTCACGCTCAAGGCGCCGAAGGAGCGGAGCACCGTCGCGAGCGAGAGCGTCGGCATCAACGTCGTCGGCGCCGACGGCGTGCTCGTGCGGGTCGCCAAGTGCTGCACGCCGGTTCCCGGCGACGCGATCGTCGGCTACATCTCGCTCGGCAAGGGGATCACCGTCCACCGCAAGGACTGTCCGAACGTGCGGACGCTGATGAAGAACCCCGAGCGCTTCACGCCGGTCGAATGGGATGGCGGCGCGACGAAGAGCTTCCGCGTCCAGATCGCGGTCGATTCCTGGGACCGGCCGCGCCTGCTCGAGGACGTCGCCCGGACGTTCGCCGAGCACGGCGCGAACATCGTCTCCTACGGCGGCGTCGTGGACGACCAGCTGGCGAAGAACTGGTACACGGCCGAGGTCGGCGACGTGAACGCGCTGCGCTCGCTCCTGAACGCGCTCCGGCACATCGACGCAGTCTTCGACGCGTATCGCGTGACACCGTCGTAGTCCCTTGTTCGAGGGATCCCACCGTGGGCCGCCGTAGTCGATAACAGCTGGTTCAGCCGCTGTCCACGCGGCTTTTCGGCCTGCTCCCTCGAACGAGGGATGGCCCCTCGAACGGGTGGTGTAGCCCGGCCGAGGGATGGCATTCGGCCGAGATCCGACTACAACGAGAACGGGGGAGGGGATGCAGCGGCCGCGTCGCCCGCCCGGCGAGGACCTGGGCGGGCACGCGGCTGCGCGGAGCTCGGTTCATTGATGACCCGAGCGGTTCGACCGGTCGTTTCAGACGGACGCGCGGGCGTAGCCCGCACGTCCTGATGGTCGGCGCCGCCGAGTCGGCGCCTTCAGCGCGACGAGCGGCAGCACGGTCATCGCGCCGGCGACGACCAGGTACGCGACGAGCGCCCCGGTCGGATCGGCGCGGAGGTCGTCGCGGTGAAGGAGCGGGACGAGCGCGAGGAGCGCACCGGTCGGGGGCATCGAGAGCAGGAGCGCGCGGCCCCGCAGCCGGTCTCCGTCCCAGGCCGCCCACAGGTGCGCGAGCGCGAGGCAGCCGAGCCAGATGCCGAGGATCCGCGCCACGAGCGGCGTGATCGCGAACGGCCACAGGCGTGTCGCGTAGGCGAGCTCGAAGAGGAGGCCGATCCCGGCGGCTAGGAGGAGGCCGCCGAGCCCGGCGACCGCGAGCCGGCCGGCCGCGGCGAACGGCGCTTCGACCGGGAGCCTGCCGCCCTCGGCGCGCTCGTTGAGCACGAACGTGACCGGCACGAGCACGAAGAGGATCGAGTACATCAGCAGCCAGTACGCGAGCTCGTACCACGGGTGCGCGCGGAAGGGCTTGAGCGTCACGAGCGTCACGATCGTCGCCGTGACGGCGAAGGGCGCGACGACGACGAAGGTCGCCCGCTGCCGCGGCCAGGTGCGGGCGGCGTAGCCGAAGAGGCCGAGCAGGCAGGCGCTCCCGTACATGACGCCGAGCGCGCGGGCGTTCGCGTCGGGCTTCACCGTCCAGACGAACCAGCGCTCCGTCCGGTCGGGGATCGACATCAGGTTGGCGAAGGCGGGCAGAGCGTTCACGACGAGGATCGCCTGGACGACCGTTACCGCCCGGCGGCGGCTCACGGCGTCCATCGCTCGCCGCCCGTGTCCCAGCCGAGCAGCACATGCGCCGAGACGAGGACCGCCACCCGTTCGAGCAGCTCGATGTCGGGTGCTCGGTCGGCGGTGAGGACGCCGACCTGCTCGCCGCGATAGATGATCGGGACGTAGAGGCGGCGGCTCTCGTCCGGCTCGCCGGCCCGGGGGCCGAGGACGAACTCCTCGCCCTCCGCGAAGAGGATTCCCGCCCAGCGCGCCGCGCCGCGGTCGACGAGAGTCGCGACGACCGCCCGCAGCACGTCGTCGGCGTCGCCGCCGCGGTTCAGGATGCGGTCGACCGCGTCGACGACGCCGCGCCGCCTATGGGCGCTCACGCCGCCAGCTCCTCGCCCTCGAAGGCGCGCACCCGCTCCCGGTACGGCTCGGGGATCGGCACCGGGCGCCGCTCGTCGAGGTCGACGAGGACGAGCGTCTGCGTCGCCGTCACGAGCAGGACGTCGTCCGGCACGCGGTAGGCGGCGCACTCGAAGGTCGCGCTCGTGCGCCCGAGGCGCGCGAGGCGGATGTAGACGTCGATCTCGTCGTCGAAGACCGCCGGCGCGAGGTACTCGATCGTGCAGGCGCGCATGACGAACTCCTCGCCCGCGAGCACGTCGGGGTGGAGCAGGTCGAGCTCGCGCAGGTACTCGACGCGCGCGAGGTCGAAGTAGGGCAGGTAGCGGCCGTAGTAGACGATGCCCTGGGCGTCGGTGTCGGAGAAGCCGACGCGCGTCCGTGCCTTGAACTTGAACGGCGGCTTCGCCACCGGCCGATGCTAACGCCGCCGCTGGTGGAACCTCGTCGGCGCTTCTGCTGTACTTGAGGAGTCGTGCGGATCGTTGCGATCGTCGCCGCACTTCTCGCCGTCGCGGGCGCGCAGGGGTCGCAGCCGGCGGCCCGGCCGCTCGTCGGCTTGAAGGCGCCCGACGGGCCGCTGCTCGGCATGGTCTGGATCGGCCGCAACGCGGAGATCGTCCCGCTCGACGCGACGACGCTCGAACCGGCCGGCGCGGGACTCCCGATCAAGGAGAGTGGCGCCTTCGGCTACTCGCCGGACCGCAGCCAGCTCGCGCTCGGAACGGTAAACCCGCCGCGCGTCCGCTTCATCGACGTGGCACCGCTCAAGGTGGTGCGCTCGGTCGAGCTCGGGAGGATCGGCGGCGTGGAGCGGATCGACTGGCTGGGCGCGGGCGCGGCGGTGGTGCTCTATGCCGCGCCCGAGGGCACGAGGATCGCCTGGGTCGACCCGACGACCGGTGAGGTCTCCAAGCGCGTGCGGCTCGGAGTCACGCCGTACCAAGGCGTGAGCGGCGGCGGAAGGCTCGTCCTGCTGCTCCCGCCGCGGAAGGGGATCGGCGCCGCGCGCCTGGAGATCGTGGGCGCCGACGAGCGCACGCGGGTCGTCCGGCTGCCCAAGATCCGCATCGGCTCGACCGTGCCCGGAGGTCGGAGGCCGGTCCGCCGCATCCGGCCCGGGCTCGCCCTCGACAGCTCGACAGGGCACGCCTACGTTGTCGGGACCGACGGCGTCGTCGCCGGCGTCGACGTCCGTTCGCTTAAGGTCTCGAACCACTCGCTCGTGCGTCGCTCCCTCGCGGCGCGCCTCGGGGCCTGGCTCGTGCCCGCGGCGGAGGGCAAGGCGCTCGCGGGCCCGGCTCTCGACGCGCGGTGGCTCGGGGACGGGCTGATCGCCGTCGCCGGCACGAGCTACAGCGTCACCTTCGGCAAGAACAGCGAGACGCAGACGGCGACGCCGCTCGGGCTCCGCGTCGTCGACGTCCACACGTGGACGCAACGGACGCTCGACGCTGGCGCGGACGGCTTCGCGGTCGGCAACGGCGCGCTGCTCGCCTACGGCGTGCGCAGCGAGTTCGGCACGACGACGCCGAGCGTCGTCTCCGGGATGGGCGTAGCGGCGTACGGGACCGACGGAAACAAGCGCTTCCACCTCCTGCCGACCGTGCCGGTCGGATCCCTGCAGGTGAACGGCTCGCTCGCGTACGGCTGGCTCGTCGACGCAGCAGACCCTTGGCACCTCGTCGTCCTGGACGTCGCCGCCGGCACCGTCGTGCGCGAGCTCCGGCTTGCCCACCCGACGCGCCTCCTCATCGCAGACAGCAGTTTCTTCTAAGGCGCCGACTCGGCGGCGCCGACCGTCAGGACGCGCGGGCTCTGCCCGTGCGTCCGTCTGAAATGACCGGTCGACACACTCGAAATAATCCGGAAACGGCGTCTAAGCCCGGATCAGGTCGAGGACCTCGTCGCGCTTGCGCTCCATGAGCTCCGGCGAGCGCGCCTCGAGGTTCAGGCGCAGCAGCGGCTCGGTGTTCGACGGCCGCACGTTCATGTGCCAGTCGTCGGCGTCGACGGAGATGCCGTCGAGGTGCGACACCTCGCCCTCCGACGCGAACCGCTCCTTCAGCTCCTGGAGCTTGAGCGCGACGTCTGCGACGGGCGTGTTGAGCTCGCCGGTGATGAAGTAGCGCTCTCGGTAGGGCCGCAGGATCTCGGACAGCTTCTGCCCCTTCCGCGAGATCAGCTCGAGCACGAGTAGGAACGGGACGACGCCCGAGTCGGCCTGCGAGAAGCCGCGGAAGTAGTAGTGACCCGAGACCTCGCCGGCGAAGGCGGCGTCCTCCTGGCGCATCCGGTGCTTGATGAACGCGTGCCCGACGCGGTTCACGAGCGGGACGCCGCCCGCCCGCCTCACCGTCTCCGGGACGGCCCAGCTCGCGCGGAGGTCGTAGATCACCTTCGCGCCGGGCTCCTTCTCGAGGATCGACTCCGCCAGGAGCGCGGTGACGAAGTCGCCCGGGACGAACTCACCCGTGTCGTCGACGAAGAAGCACCGGTCGGCGTCCCCGTCGAAGGCGACGCCGAGGTCGGCCCGCTCCTCGAGGGTCTTCCGGACGATGAACTCGCGGTTCTCGGGGAGCAGCGGGTTCGGCTCGTGGTTCGGGAACGTCCCGTCGGGCTCGAAGTAGCAGCGGACGGCGTCGACCGGCAGCCGCTCGAGCACCGGCGGGAGCATCGCGCCCGCCATCCCGTTCGCGGCGTCGATCACGACGCGGAGCGGCCGGATCGCGGCCACGTCCACGAACGACAGGACGCGCTCGACGAACGCGGGCCAGACGTCGTAGGGCTGGACGTGGCCGGGCGATAGTCCCTCAGGCCTGTCGACTCCGGCCAGGGCTCGGTCGCGGATCTCGAGCAGGCCCGACTCGCCGCCGACGGGAAGGGCGCCGCGGCGGACGATCTTCATGCCCGTGTACTCCTTCGGGTTGTGCGAGGCGGTGACCTCGACGCCGCCGTCGAGGCCCAGGTCGCCGACCGCGAAGTAGAGCATCTCGGTGCCGACCAGCCCGAGCTCGAGGACGTCGACGCCGGTGTCGGCGGCGCCTCGCATCGCCGCTGCCGCCATGGCCCGCGAGGAGACCCGCATGTCCCAGCCGACGGCGATCTTCCGCGGCTCGAAGTGCTCGGCGTACGCACGCCCGATCGCGTACGCGCCTTCCTCGTCGAGCTCGTCCGGATAGATCCCGCGGACGTCGTACGCCTTGAAGACTTTCGCGTCGAGCACGGGCGGATGCTAAGCGACCACTGGCGAGGCGGGGCCGAAGGTGATACGAAACGCCTGCACCCACAACGGATTGGGGGAGGGAGCCGTGAAAAGGTCGATTGCAGTCGCTGCGGTCACGGTCGTCTCGCTCGCGTGCGCGTCCGCAGCCTCCGCGGCGTGGAGCCTCGTCGGCACGAACGTCGTCGCCAGCACTCCTGTCGAGGGCGGCGGCTATCCGGTGCCGCCGGGCTCGACGAAGCCGCTTCCGGGCACGTGTGGCCCGCAGCACCTGAACTCGAACCACTCGGAGTCTTGGCTGGCCGTGAAGCCGGGGACCGAGGACATCGTCGGCAGCTCGAAGTTTTTCATCGGGCCGTGGAGCACGTTCTACGACTTCCACCTCGGCTCGTACACCATCCTCGGCGGCTCGCCGGTGTCGAACAACCAGGTGCAGGGCTACGAGTGCACCACGGTCGGCACGCAGGACATGCCGCCGAGCTGGACGAACAACACCGATCCCAATGTCGACTGGGACACCGAGGGCCGCGTCTACCAGACGACGCTCCCGTTCAATGCCTTCTGGGAAGGCGGCCTGCACCCGAACGGCGAGATCGATATGTCGTACTCGGACGACATGGGCGCCCACTGGGTGAAGGGCAACGGCGGCAAGGCGCTCGACTCGACGAACAACCAGACGAGCCTCTCGTTCGGCCATGTCGAGGACAAGCAGTGGATCGCCGTCAACCACTTCCCGCTCAGCATCTATCGCGACCACGTCTACGCCATGTGGACGACCTTCAACGGCGCGAACGGGAACGGGAAGATCCACGTCGCCATCTCGCGCGACCGCGGCCAGACGTTCTCGAAGGAGGTCCAGCTCACGACGCCGTCGGCCACGACGCCGGGGAACACGTACGTGTATCCCTCCGTCGGCCCTGACGGAACGGTGTACGTCGCGTTCATCGGCGGGTTCGACCTGAACAAGAACAAGGTCGGCCACGTCTACGTGACGAAGTCGGTCGACGACGGCAACACGTGGGGCCCGTTCGTGGTCGCCGCCTCGCCGATCGAGAACCCGCTCGGGTACTTCCCGCCGACGAACTTCCGCGACGGGATCCTCGAGAACTTCGCCGCGAGCCCGGTGTATCCCGGTCACGTCTACCTCACGTACGAGAACTGGGATCCGGTGGCGAACCACTCCGACGTCTACTTCACGCAGTCGACGGACGGCGGCCTCACGTGGTCGGATCCCGCGCTCGTGAACGACGACGGGGACTCGGCGACTGACCAGTTCCAGCCGTCAGTGGCCGCCGGGCCCGGCGGAGCGGTCGCGGTCGCCTTCTACGACCGCCGCGCCGCGTGCCCGACGGGCGACCCGTCGATCATCACCGACCATTGGGGCGACGCGAACACGTGCATCGACGTCTCGCTCCAGGCGTACAAGGACCACGGGACCGCCTCGGGCGCAGCCCCGGTCGGTGGCAACGTCCGCGTGTCGGAGTTCTCCTGGGATCCGGATCAGCCGGCCCAGAAGGTGGGCGGGATCTCGCAGTACCCGTGCGCGGGCCATCGTGACCCGTGCCCGACCGGCCGCGGCTTCATCGGCGACTACTTCGGGCTCGCGATCTCCGCCGGGAACATCTACACCCTTGCGGTGTCGACGCACTACCCGGGACCGGGCGTGACCGCCGACAGCGGCGGGCCCGTCTACTACCAGCAGCAGGTGCTGGGCAAGGTGCCGCGCTCGACGTTCGGGGCCGGCTACTAACGACCTCACGCGAGGGGCCGCGCCGGCCGGTGCGGCCCCTCCATCCTTAAACTTCGGGAGGTGGAGCGGAAGCTCGCCACCGTCCTGTTCGCCGACCTCGTCGAGTCGACGCAGCTCGTCAGCGGCAGCGATCCCGAGGTCGTGCGGCGGCGGGTGACGCGCTTCTTCGAGCAGGTCTCCCACTGCATCGAGACGCACGGCGGCACGGTCGAGAAGTTCGCGGGCGACGCAGTCATGGCCGCCTTCGGGATCCCGCGCGCGCACGAGGACGACGCAGAACGGGCGATCCGCGCCGCGCTCGGGATCATGGAGTCGGTCGACGAGCTCGGCGTCGAGGTGCGGATCGGTGTCGAGGCCGGCGAGGTGGTCGCGGACGACTCCGACTCGACCTTCGCGACCGGCGAGGCGGTGAACATCGCGGCGCGGCTCCAGCAGACGGCGAAGCCGGGGCAGATCCTCATCGGCCCCGGCGCGTACCGGCTCACCGTGGGCCGGGCCGTCACCGAGGACGTCGGGCCGCTCGAGCTCCGTGGGCGCGAGACGCCGCTCTGGGCCTGGCGCGTCGTCTCGGCCGTCGACGGCGCGCCGCACTCCCGCGTGGAGGCGCCGCTCGTCGGCCGCCTCGCCGAGCTCGAGCTGCTCGAGAACACGTACGCCCGTTCCGTGCGTGACCGCCGCGCGCACCTGTTCACGATCTACGGCGACCCCGGCGTGGGGAAGAGCCGGCTCGCCCGTGAGTTCGTCTCGACTCTCGAGGGCACGTCCGTGTTCGCCGGCCGCTGCCTGCCCTACGGCGAGGGGATCACATATTGGCCGCTCGCCGAGATGGTGAAGGCGGCCGCCGGGATCGCCGACGACGACCCGATCGACGAGGCGCTCGAGAAGCTGCGCGCGACCTGCGAGATCGAGGCGGTCGCCGACCTGCTCGGGCTCGCCTCGGGGATCCTCGCCGCCGTCGAGGGCGAGCGCAGCCGCCAGGAGCTCGCCTGGGCGGCGCGCGCCTGGGCCCAGCAGCTCGCGGAGGCCCAGCCGCTCGTCCTCGTCTTCGAGGACATCCACTGGGCCGAGGACCCGCTCCTCGACCTCGTCGAGCACCTCGCCGCCTGGGTGCGCGACGTCCCCGTCCTGCTCCTCTGTCTCGCGCGGCCGGAGCTTCTCGACGTCCGGCCCGGCTGGGGCGGCGGGCGCGTCCGCGCGACCGCGATCGAGCTCGAGCCGCTCGGGCTTGCCGAGAGCGAGGAGCTCGCGGACGCGCTGCTCGCCGAGCACCACCTTCCGGAGGAGATGCGGGATCTCGTGCTCGAGAAGACGGAGGGCAACCCGCTCTTTGTCGAGGAGACGGTGCGGATGCTCGTCGAGGAGGACGGGCGGGCGGTCGAGCTCATCCCGGACACGCTCCAGGCGCTCATCGCGGCGCGCATCGACCGGCTGCCGCAGCCGCAGAAGACGCTTCTCCAGCGGGCCTCGGTGATGGGCCGGATCTTCTGGCCCGGCGCCGTCGCGCGCCTCGCGCCCGACCTCGACGACCTCGACCCGCTGCTCGAGGACCTCCTCCTGCGGGAGTTCGTCCTCGAGGAGTCGCGGTCGACGATCACCGGCGAGCGCGCCTACCGCTTCAAGCACGTCCTCATCCGCGAGGTGGCCTACGCGACGCTCTCGAAGTCGATGCGGGCCGAGCTGCACGAGGCGTTCGCGGGCTGGCTCGCGGAGCGGGCCGGCGAGGAGCTGCTCGAGATCCGCGCGTACCACCTCGAGCAGGCGTGCACGATCCACTTCGAGCTCGAGGGCTCCTGCCCGCCCGAGCTGGCCGACGCGGCCGCCTCCGCGCTCGAGGCAGCGGGTCGGCGCGCGCTCGCCCGCGAGAGCTTCCACACCGCGCGGCGGGTGCTCTGCAAGGCGGTCGAGCTCGAGCCGACGCTCGAACGGCGGTACCTCGCCGCCCGTGCGGCCTGGAAGCTCGCCGACTTCCCGGCGGTCGCAGTCGAGATGGAGGAGGTTCGCGCGGCCGCGGTGGAAGCGGGCGACCGGCGCCTGAGCGGCCGCGCGTGGACGGCGCTCGCCGAGGTCGCCCTCCATCAGGCGGCGGACGCGGCCCGAGCGCGCGAGCTCGCGGATCACGCGCTCGACGCGATGACGGACGAGCCCGACGTCGACGCGCAGTTCGAGGCGCTGACGACGCGCGGGAACGTGGCGTCGTGGCTCGGCGAGGACCCGCTTCCGTACAGCGAGCAGGGGCTCGCGCTGGCCACCGTGGCCGGGCGCAAGGATCTCGAGACGCTGGCGGCGCAGGCGCTCGCGAACATCTACACCTTCGACCTCGAGCTCGAGCGCGCGCAGCAGTTCATCTCACGGGCGCTCGAGCTCGCCGATGAGAGCGGGAGCCTCTTCGCGCGGGCGTCCGCGCTGAGCTCGGCAGGATCTCTGCACCTGATCCTCGAGGAGCTCGAAGAGGCGGAGGCGGCGTACTCCGAGGCTCGGCGGCTCGTCGACGAGCTCGGCGTCGCCCAGGCCGTCGGCTACACCACGATGATGCTCGGCCGGATCGTGGAGCGTCGCGGGGACGACTCGGGGGCGGAGCGGCTGCTGCGCGAGTCGATCCGCGTCCTCCAGGGGCTCGGAGACCGCAGCGTCCTCTGCGAGGCGCAGCGCCGGCTGGCTCAGCTGCTCGTGAAGAGCGGCCGACTCGACGAAGCGGAGCGGCTGGCGCTGAAGGCTCGGGAGACCGTGGGCCGCGAGGACGCGACCTCCCTCGTCACGACCGCGATGGCGCTCGGGATCGTTCGCGCAGCGCAGGGGAGGGACGACGAGGCCGAGGGCCTGCTTCGGAAGGCAGTCGAGGACGCACGCCCGTTCAAGCTGCTCCAGATCGAACCGCTGAAGAACCTCGCTCAGTTCCTCCGCGAGCGCGGCCGCACCGAGGAGGCGGCGCCGTTCGAGGCCCGGTGGGCGGAGCTCTCGCCGGCCGAGGCGAAGATGGCCGCTCGAATCGCCTGATGCGACGCCTCGTCCGGCGACTCGGTGATCACGGTCGCCGGGCGCTCGAACCGCGCTAGCGCCGCGCCGAGCGGCTCGGCGCGGAGCGTCCCCTCGCCGTATGGGAGGTGCTTCGTCTCGTTCCGATTCGCGTAGGCGATGTCCGAGAAGTGGATATGGAACGGGGCGCCTGGCGCCAGCACCTCGTCGGCGGCTTCGAGCGCCTCCGCGAAGGGCTCGACGCTCGTGAACGCGCCGTCGCTCGTCGCGTGCATGTGCGCGAAGTCGAGCACGGGGCGGACCCAGCCGCAGCGGCGCGAGATCTCGACGACGTCCTCGGCCGTGCCGAGCTCCCGCACCCGGCCCATCACCTCGATGCCGAACGGCACCGCGCGCTCCTTCTTCTCGAGCCTGGCGCGGAGCTCGCCGAGCTGCTCGCAGACCGAGTCGATCGCAGCCTCCCGCGTGCGGCCGAGGAGGTATCCGGGGTGGAAGACGACGAGCTCGGCGCCGGAGGCCTTCGCGATCCCGGCCGAGTGGTCGAGCATGCCGACGGCCATGTTGAGCTTCTTGCCGCGCTCGGCGTGGCCCATGAAGCCGGCGATTGGGGCATGGACGGAGAGGACGATCCCGTGCTCGCGCGCCAGCTCCCCGAGCCGGGTCGCGAAGTCGTAGTCCATCCAGAAGCGGCCCTCGAAGTCGATCTCGCAGGCGGTGTAACCGCGCTCGACGAGGAGCTCGACCGCCGCCTCCGGGCTCTCCTGCGACGGCACCCGCGCCGGGCCGAACTTCAGCTCGCCCATGCGGCGCACGCTACCGCACGACGCTGTGCTGGCAAGCTTGCTCCGCGAGTCGCTGAGCCGTACGCAAACCGTACGCGCACCTCGTTCATTGCCCAGACGCGCAAGAGTTGGAAGACGGGCCTTAGCAGGTACTTCCGAGATGCGCGTCGCAAGAGTTGACCTCAAGCCTTGGGATTAAGAGTCCCCTGCTCTGTCCGACGCCGTTCGTACCCTGCGCTCATGGCAAAGCGCCCCAGCCGGATCGACCTCCTCGAGCTCGACATCGACCTTCGCCTCTCCGACCTCTGGCGCGAGGCGGGCGAGATCACTGAATGGAACCTCGACGTCGTCGCCGCCTTCATGCGCGCGGCATACGGCAAGGGCTACTGCGACGCGCTCACCGAGGACTCGCCCGGCTCCCTCTGCCACGACCACGGCTACCGGATTCCGGGCCGTCGGCCAGAGCCCTCCCGAGAGACGTAACCGGGCTAGAATCGCCGCGTGGGCGGCAAACGGAGCCCGGTGCGGCTCGTCGTCGCGCTCTCGGTCGCGGCGGTCCTCGCGATCTTCCTCGTCTACACGGCGCTCGCGGGCGGCACGCCCTCGGTGAAGCCGAGCCAGCTCGCCGGCCATACCGGGCGCGTCTCGCTCGTCGGCAAGGTCGTCGGGCGCGTCACCGGCCAGTCGCACAGCACGGTCGGGATGCGCTTCCGCGTCCGCGACATCGGCGGCAGCGCCAGTGTCCCCGTCGTCTACCACGGCTCCGTCCCCGACCTCTTCCGCAGGGGCCGGCACGTCGTCGTCGACGGGCGGCTGAACCACGGGACATTCGTCGCGGTGCCGGGGACGCTCGTGACGAAGTGCCCATCGAAATACACGCCGAAGGGCTGAACCAATGGCCCCACTCGGCCGCGCCGCCCTCCTTGTCGCCTTCGGCTGCCTGACCTACGCTGCGATTGCCGGCGGCTACGCGGCGGCGCGACGCCGCCGGCGTCTTTCGCTCTCCGCGCGCAACGCGCTCGTGGCCGCGTTCGGCGCGACGGCCGTCGCGACCGGCGTCCTTGTCGCGGCTCTCCTGCGGCACGACTTCACGTTCACGTATGTCGCCGAGCACACGAGCGCGGCCCTCCCAGCCCGCTACCGGCTCTCGGCGCTTTGGGGCGGCCAAGAGGGCTCGCTCCTCTTCTGGCTCCTCGTCCTGACCGGCTACTCGTCGGTGGCCGTCTACGCCGCGCGCCGCGCCGGTCGCGACCTCCTCGCCTGGGTCGTGCCGATCCTCGGCGGGATCGGCGCCTTCTTCGCCTTCCTCGTCGTCGCGATCGCGAGCCCCTTCCAGACGCAGACGGCGCCGCCGGACGGCCTCGGCCTTACGCCCAGTCTCCAGAACCCGTACATGCTCATCCACCCGCCGCTCCTCTACCTCGGCTACGTCGGCCTCTCGGTGCCGTTCGCCTTCGCGATGGCGACGCTGCTCGCGCGACGCGGCGACGAGATGTGGATCATCGTGACGCGGCGCTGGACGCTCCTAGCCTGGACCTTCCTCGGGATCGGCCAGCTCCTGGGCGCGCACTGGGCCTACGTCGAGGTGGGCTGGGGGGGCTACTACGCGTGGGATCCTGTCGAGAACGCGGCGCTGATGCCGTGGCTCGCCGCGACCGCGTTCCTGCACTCGGTGATGATCCAGGAGAAGCGCGGGATGCTGAAGGTCTGGAACATGCTCCTCGTCGTCCTCGCCTTCTGCCTCGCGATCTTCGGCGACTTCCTCACGCGCTCGGGCGTCATCAACTCGATCCACTCG
>DASQWB010000045.1:0-4429 GCA_035640455.1 Gaiellaceae bacterium
CGGGTCGCGAGACGGCCGAGCGTCTGGCCGTCGGCGTCGACGACGTACCAGCGGCGCTCGACCTCGCCCGGCTTTGCGTTGTAGGTCCTCATACGGAGAAGCGGCGCACCTCCCGTGCGCCGGCGGCGAAGGATAGCAGCCCCGCGCGGAATGCCACCGCTCCGCCGTGCGAGGGGTGGCGGACGTATGGCGCCTGGGTTACGGCCGCGGCGAGCCGTCCGACGGCGATCGTCTGACGGCCTCGGCGGAGCGCGCGCAGGAAGGGGAGCGAGGCCTCGACCTCGGCGCGGGTGGGACGGCGGTTGGTCGTCTCGGTCCCGGGGTGCGTGGGAACGACGTTCCAGAGCAGGACGTGCTCGGCGAGGCCGAGCTCGTCGAGCACGCGCTGGACGATCGTCGCCGTCGCCTCGGCCGGGCCTTCGCCGGTGAGCTGCCGCTCGGAGGTGAAGGGCAGGCCGCTGATTCGCGCGCCCCGGTAGCCGGCGGCCTCGCCGACGAGCAGGACGGGCGCGGTTTCGTGCCGCTCGAGGTAGTCGGTGAGCCGGGCGCGGCGGATCGGCGAGTCGGCGTACTGGTTGAACGTCCCGCCGATACGGGCGGCAGCGAGCTCCTCGACGAGGCGTTCCACCGGCCGATCATGCCGCAGCACGAAGGGGGCGGCTCACGCCGCCCCCCTCGGTGCCGAATCCTTGCCGTCCTACGAATGCGTTGGGTGTGGAGCGGCGAGGTACGGGAAGCTGCTCGGGAAGGCGACGTCGTTCGAGCCGACGCAGTCGGTCGTGACGAAGCCTTCCGTGATCAGCCCGAGCTCGGCGTCGATCACGTCGTCTGCGGGCTTGCGGCCGTTGAGGAACCCGGCCGGGCTCGAGACGTCGACGGTGAGGATGTCCGGAAGCAGAACCCCGGCGAGGGCGCTGATCTTGCCCGCGTCGTCGGAGGGGTCGTCCGTGCCGCCGAGCGGACCACCGGCGTCGTTCAGGCTGAACGTCGTCTGCAGCGTGTCGACGACCTCTCCGGTCCAGTCCGCGACGTCGGTCGAGGGCTGGCCATGGTTGAACGTCGTCTTCTTCGACGGCTTGCCGTCGACCACGCGATCCGGCGGCAGGGGGTTGTTCGGGATGAACACCGTGTTGATCGCCGGACGGCCCATGCGGTCGATCTGGGTCGTGCCGACGTTCGTCGTCGCCCAGACGCCGATGTTGGAGTCGCCGCCGCGCTCGAGCAGGCGGCTCGGAACCTCGAGCACGATCGACGAGACGTTTTGGCCCTTGAAGGTGTCGGTCTCCGGATGGCTGTTGGGGCCGCCGCAGCCGACGAAGGACTTGCCGCCGATGTCGAGGATGTTGAGGAACCCGACGAGGTTGAAGAAGAACGGGTCGTCGCGGCGGCCGGCGAAGGCCTTGATGCCGCGCGGCCCACGGTTCACCACCGCCGGCTGGCCGAAGCCGGTCGTGCGACCCTGAAAGGCGACGGCCTTGCCGCGCCGACCGCGGATCTTGACGCGCATCTGCTGCACGCCGTCGGCTCGCGCCTTGCCGAACCGGATTTGGGCGTCGACGTCCGGAACAGCGTCGCCATTCGCGTCCACGCGAAAGTGGTAGGACACGTTCGGGTTACCGTCGACGAGCGGAACTTTCGTCCCGAAGGGCCGGTCCGGCCCCGGCGGGTTGGCGAGGTCGGCGGTCGTGAGCCCGTTCACGTTCATGATCAGGACCGTCTTGCTCGCGGCGGCCGGCGACTGGAACGCATAGATGTCGGTCAGATCGGTGCCGATGCCGTCACCGCCCGGCGGCGGCGTCAGCCCCGGCGCGTCGAGGTGATCCGCGGCGCCGGCTGACGACGGGCCGGCCTTCTGGACGAGAAATGCGACGAGGACGATCGCGCCGATCGCGGCGCCGAGCGCCACGAGCGCGAGCGTCCTCCTGTGTAGCAGCCTCGCTGCAGTCATGCGAGCTTCCTCCTATCTCCGATTTGCGCTCTCTGCGGCTCAGCTTGTTCGGGCGACCCAGCGGTTCGGTTCGGCGACCGAACCGCCGCCGCGCCGCGGACGAATGGAGTGCGCCGGACGCGAGCCGGAAGGAGACAGCGTGCGAAGACGAACGGTCCTACTCGGCCTTGGCGCTGCGGGAATCGCCGCCGTCGTGCTCCTCTTCGGGGGCGTCCTCTCCGGCTCTCACGCCGTCGATCCGCTGAGAGCCGCGATCGCCGCTGCGAAGCCGGCCGCTGCGAAACAGGACGCGCTCAGCCGGCTCCTCGCCGGCCTCTCGACAGGCGACACCGCCGGCTACGTCGGAAAGCTCGAGCGGCGCGTCGCGGCACATCCGCGGGACGGCGACGCGCTCGCGCTCCTCGGGCTCGCATATCAGCAGCGAGCGCGTGAGACCGGCGACCCGACCTTCTACAAGCTCTCGGGAAAGGCGTTGCAGCGCGCCTCGAGCGCGGGTGGCCCGCTGCCGCTGATCGTCCAGGGCCAGGCATCCCTCGCGAACACGCGCCATCGTTTCGTGACGGGTCTCCGGCTCGCGCAGGAGGCGATCAGCCTCGATCCCGACAACGGCTCCGCCCTCGGCGCGCTCGGCGATGCCCTGCTCAACCTCGGGCGCTACCGCGAAGCGTTCGCCGCCTACGACCGGATGGCGCTGCTCGCGCCCGGCATCGCTTCCTACACCCGGGTCGCGAACGCGCGTGAGCTCCTCGGGCGGCCCGGCGCCGCGGCAGCGGCCGACAGGCTCGCGCTGCAGACCGATTCGACGGTGCCCGAGCACGTCGCGTGGACGATGGTCCAGCTCGGGAACGTCTACTTCAACATGGGCCGGCTCGACAGAGCGGCGACGTCCTACCGCAGAGCGCTCGCCCGGCTCCCCGGCTACGTCCACGCCGAGGCAGGACTCGCCCGCGTCGAGGCATCCGAGGGTCGCTACGGACCCGCGATCGCACGGCTACGTCGCGTCGTCCAGGTGCTGCCGATCCCGGCCTACGTGATCATGCTCGGCGACGTGCTCCACGTCTCCGGCCAAGAGCACGAAGCGCGGCGGGAGTACGCGCTCGTCGGGGCAATCGAACGGCTCTTCGCCGCGAACGGCGTGCGCACCGAGCTCCAGACGGCGGTCTTCGACCTCGACCACCGCCGCAACGTCGCGGATGCGCTGGCACGGGCGCAGACCGCGTACGCGTCCGCTCCCGGGATCTATTCCGAGGACGCGCTCGCGTGGGGCCTCTTCCGCGCCGGTCGCTGCGACGCGGCAAAGGCGCATTCAGCCCGCGCGCTCCGGCTCGGCACTCGCGACGCGCTGCTTCTCTTCCACCGCGCCATGATCGAGCGCTGCCTCGGCGCCCCGTCCGCACGCTCCTGGTTCAAGCGCGCACTCGCGATCAACCCGCACTTCTCGTTCCTCTGGGCGCCGGTGGCGCGGAAGGCACTTACCGCCGCTTCGTAGCCGCGTACGAGATGAGCTCGAGCAGCGAACCGTCGGGGTCGCGGAAGTAGACGCTCGTGCCCTCGCCGTGGGCGCCGCGCCGCGGCACCGGGCCCTCCTCGACCTCCACGCCGTGCGCGCGGAGGTGCTCGACCGCGTCCTCGACCGCGCCCGGCCAGACAAAGCAGATGTCGCTGTTTCCCGGCCGCACGCGCTCGCGCGCGACGGGATATGGCTCGGAGCCGGGACCGTGGACGTTCAGCTGCTGCGCGCCGAAGCGGTACGCGAAGCGGCCCTTGTCGAGCTCGACGAGCTCGGCGCCGAGGACGTCGCGGTAGAAGGCGTTCGAGCGCTCCCAGTCGGAGACGGCGACGATGACGTGGTCGAGCGAGACTAGCGAGGCAGCTCTCCTCGCTCGAGCGCCTCCGCTGTCGTCTCGACCGCGCGCCGGCTGCCTCGCCACCCGCGCGCGTCGATCCGCAGCGCCTCCGGCGGCGGCCCTTCGGTCACGGCCTCGACCGTCCACGAGCGGCCCAGCACAACCACCCACACGGCCAGCACCACCGCCTCGAGCACCAGCAGGACGAGCGGGAGGAGGAAGGTCACGATTATCGCGAGCGCGGCGACGAGCACGATCCCGATCGCGACGACGAGAAAGAACCCGCCGAGCGAGTCGACACCCTCGATTGCAAAGAGCGCGTCGAGCGGGTCGAGGGCGCTGGGATTATCGAGTGCAAAACCCTCGAGGTGGCGCCACCGCAGGCGCAGCTTCCAGCGGCGGCGGACCTTCCAAACCCGCCCGTCGAGGCCAACGACCACACGTTCGGCCGAGAGGCGGCGCCCTACTCCCACTCGATCGTCGAGGGCGGCTTCGACGAGATGTCGAGCGCGACGCGGTTCACGCCCGGCAGCTCGTTGATGATCCGGCTCGAGATCGTCTCGAGGAGGTCGTACGGGAGGCGCGCCCAGTCGGCGGTCATCGCGTCCTCGCTCGTCACGGCGCGGATCACGAT
>DASQWB010000046.1:0-7671 GCA_035640455.1 Gaiellaceae bacterium
TCTCCTCCGTCGACTCGACGCCGATCGAGTCGAAGCGCTTCTTGATCGTGCCGTCGCTCTCGTCGGCGGCGAGGATTCCCTTGTGCTCGGCGACCAGCGCGCGGGCGGTCGACTCGAGGTCCTGTGCAGCCATTCCCACCCTCCAGAAGCTCGCGTGTTCGGCACGATTATCCCGGATCCGTCACGTTCCCGAGCGCGCTCCGACTTCTGGCGCTTCGTTTGGAGGGCGAGCCGACTCGACAGATAATCCGACCCGTGCCGCCTGCCTACCGCTTTCTCGACCGGTGGATCGTCTCGGCCCGATCGACCGTCAGCAAGCGGACGGGACTCGGGCGACGCTCGACTCCGCTGCGGCCTATCTCGTGTAGGGATCGGAGCATCGCAGGAGTCCTTTGAGGTAGTGGAGCCGGCTGAGCAGGCACGAATGACAGCGTGATGAGCGAGCGACACGACGCGCGGACGGATGACCCAGCCGGGCTCGCCGAGGTGCTCGAGGCGGCACACGAGGCGTTCGTCGCCATCGACGAGCGGGGCGTCATCACGGCGTGGAACCGCGAGGCTGAGCGGACATTCGGCTGGGCGAGGCAGGTCGCCGTCGGCTCGCTGCTGCGGGACCTGATCATCCCGCGCCGCTACCGCACGCGACACGAGGAAGGACTGCGTCGGTTCCTGGATACTGGAACGGGACCCTTGATCGACAAGCGGATCGAGATCGCGGCTCTTCATCGCAACGGGCACGAGTTTCCGGTGGAGTTGACGATTACCGCTCTCCGTCAGCGCTCGGGCTGGAGCTTCAATGCTTTCGTCCACGACATCACCGATCGCTACCGGGCGAACGAGTTCCAGGCCCGCCTCGCGACGATCGTGGAGCATTCGGCGGAAGCGATCGTCGCGAGGACGCGCGACGGCCTCGTGACGGCCTGGAACCCGGCTGCTGAGGCCCTCTTCGGCTACACGGCCGACGAGATGGTCGGGCAGACGCTCGACGGGCTGCTTCCCGGCGATCGCCGCGGCGAGGTGGAGGAGCTCCTCGCGATCGTGCTTCGGGGCGAGCCGGTGCGGGATTTCGAGACGGTACGGGTCGCAAAGAACGGTCGCTTACTCGACGTCTCCCTGACGATCTCGCCGATTCGCGACGACGCGGGTGAGGTCGTCGAGATCTCGATGATCGTTCGCGACGTCGGGGAGCGGAAGCGAGCCGAACGCGCGGTCGAGGTCGCGCGCGCGGAGGTCGAGCGGGCGCTTGCGATGAAGAGCGAGTTCGTGGCCATCGCCTCACACGAGCTGCGCACGCCGCTCACGTCGATCAACGGCTTCGTGAAGACGATCCTGGAGCGCTGGGACTCGCTGCCGGACGGTGACAAGCGCCGCTACCTCTCGATCGTCGACCGGCAGGCCGACCGGCTGCGCAGGCTCGTCGACGACGTGCTCCTGGTCGCGCGCGTCGACGAGCAGAAGATGACTGTGCAGGCAGCTCCGGTCGGCGTGGCCGAGGTGGCGCGGGCCGTCCTGGCCGAGCGCCGCGTCGAGATGTCGTTCGAGCTTGCCGCAGACGAAGCTGCCGTCGCGCGGGCGGACCCAGACCACGTCCACCAGATCCTCGTCAACTACGTGGAGAACGCGCTCGCCTACGGCTCGCCGCCGTACCGCGTCGAGATCGAGCGCGACGACGCGGCGGTCACCGTTCGGGTTCGCGACCGCGGCCCCGGCGTGCCGGACGCGTTCGCGCCGAGGCTCTTCGACACCTTCGCGCGCGCCGCGAGAGAGCCCCCGGGAACAGGCCTCGGCCTCGCGATCGTGAGGCGCCTTGCCGTGTCCGCAGGCGGCGATGCGTGGTACGAGCCGGACAGCCCGCGCGGCGCGTGCTTCTGCGTCTCGTTCCCCGTGGAGCGTTAGGGACGGCCGAAAAGGCCTCGCGTCAGCCGTCGTCCTCCTCGGCCGCGCCCTCGACGCCGCTCATCAGCAGGCGCAGCCGGCGCAGCTCCTCTGCCGAGGCCAGGACGATCGTGCCAGAGCTGATCGCCCAGGCCGGATGGATCTCGCGCCAACCGTGCGAGGTGTCGTCGACGAGCGGCCCGACGACGCTGATGCGCGAGCCCACGCGCGGGATCGGAACCCGCGCCCGGTCGGTCGGGACGATCTCGAGGAGGAGGTTGCCGCGGAGACGGTCGTTGCCGCGCGAGAGGAGGCCGCTCTGCCCCTCGTCGAGCCGCAGCTCGACGTGGACGTCGCCGTCGTAAGCCTCGAACTTCACCACCTCGACCGTTCCTGACGCGACGCGGCAGCGGCTGCGCACGATCAGGCGCGACGGGTGGTAGACGCCGACGAGCGGATCGCCCGAGCGGCAGTACGGAGAGGGCGGCGACGCGCGCGGGCGGATCGCAACCCGGTAGCCGCCGACGAGCGCGACGGCGAGGAGCGCACCGAGGACGAGGGTGCGGGACGTCACCGGACGATCGTGCCGGGCGCGGGTGCCCCGTCTCGGCCGGTTCACGAAAAGTGCGCAGTTTGGTTCCTCTTTCGACACAGTCGGATCGTCGAAGCCCTCGCAGCGTCGTACACTCGTGCGGCAGGCGCCGGACGTCCCTTGCGGGTATCGCCTTACGGCCGGCGTTATCCACAGCTTCCACAGGCAGGTGTGGGACCGGACGAATGCGGTCCCGTGGCCGTGTGCCCCTTTGCGGGGATGAGCAGCGGCCGCATCCATGCCGATCCTTGCCGACAGCGTGGCAATCGACACGCATTCCGCCGCATCCGAGCTGCCGCCGCCCTCACTCCTCGCCGGCCGGCCGCTGCTCGGCTCGATCCTGCTCGAGCGGGGCCTCCTCGCGCCCGACCGCCTCGTCGAGGCGTTGGCCGAGGGCCAGGCGACGCAGCGACGGCTCGGCGACGTCCTCCTCGGCCATGCCTGGATCTACGAGCAGGAGCTCGCGCGCGCGCTCGCCCACCAGTACGGCCTCGAGTACGTCGACCTCCACACGGCGTGCCGGAACCCGAGGGACGCGGCGCTCCTCGACCCGGAGGTCGGCCAGCGCTGCCGCGCCCTGCCCATGTGTTTCAACGGCGACGAGCTCGTCGTCGCCGTCGCCGACCCCGCACCCGTGGTCGTCGAGGAGCTGCAGGCCCGGCTGCCGTACACGCTTCGCCTCGTCGTCACCGAGCCCTCGCTCGTCCAGAGCGCCTGGGACGACCTTCTCCATGGCCGGTAGGGGATCCATCCGTCACGGCGACTACGGTCTACGCGAGCCCGAGTGATGAGACGCGTTAGAGCGGTCGTGCTTCGACGCCTCGCCGCAGGAGGGCTCGTCGCGCTCGCCATGGTGGCGCTCGCCGCGATCGGCTACGCGAGCGGCCGCGGGCTGCTGGGCTTGAGCTACGGCTACGGGTACGAGTACTGCACCACGCCGGGGCAGTACCAGTACTGCTCGACGTCGACGACGACTAACGCGACAACCACCACCACGGCCACGACGACCTCGAGCACGACGACGACGCACCCGACCTCGACCTCCTCGTCCTCCTCCTCGACGACGTCCACGACGGCCTCGACGACGACCACGACCGGCTCCACGTCTTCCTCGTCCACGTCGACGGGGACGACCACGACGACCCCGACGAGCTCGACGACCACCACCCGCTCGACGACGACCGGCCGCACGACGACGCATCGCACGACCACGACCGGTCACAAGAAGAAAAAGAAGAAGAAGCATCCGCATAAGCGGAAGACCGGAGCGGGCACTCGCGGCGCCGGCATGCGGATCACGCGGGGCCGCCCGAACCTCACCGGCTAGACGTGCGGCTCGCGACGTCCGCGGTCGGCTGCGCCGCCGTCGTCACGGCCGGCGTCGTCACCGCGATCGCCGCCGCTCACACGCAGCCGGGCTCCGTCCCGAGCGCGCCGCGGAGCGCCTTCGTCGCCTACGCGCGCGGCTCGCACGTGTCGGTCTACGGCTCGGAGAACTCGGGCCGCGTACGGCAGACGCTGTCGAGCCCGACACGCGACGGCGCCGTGCTCTCCTTCCTCGTCCGCTCGCTGCACGCGCGCCGAGCGCTCGTCTACCTCCCGACTCGGCCGAACGGGTCGAGCGGCTGGATTCCGCGCTCGCAGGTACGGGTGTACGCCGACCCGTACCGCGTGAGGATCGACCTTCGCCGCCACGTGCTCACGGTCCGGCGCCTCGGCTCGGTCGTCGTCCGTGCTCCCGTCGGCGTGGGTCGCGCCGTGAGCCCGACGCCCTCCGGCACCTACTACATCGTCTCGCGCATCCGTCCCGTCGACGCCGGCACCGTGTACGGGGCGTTCGCCTTCGGTCTGTCGGCGCACTCGAACGTCTACGAGCGCTTCGGCTTCGGCGGCGACGGCCGGATCGGCCTCCACGGCACGAACGATCCGGCTGGAGTCGGCCACGACGTCAGCCATGGCTGCATCCGGATGGGGAACAGCGCGATCCTGAGGCTCTCCCGGCTGCTCCCGCTCGGCACGCCGGTCGCGATCACCCGCTCGTAGCCCGACAGACTCTTCGCGCCGGTATCGTGTGCCGCACGCGGACGTAGCTCAGTTGGTAGAGCATCAGCTTCCCAAGCTGAGGGTCGCGGGTTCGATCCCCGTCGTCCGCTCTCGAGGAAGCCCCGCTTGTCGGGGCTCTGCGATGGCCCAAAGGGTGGTCTAGTAGCGTGGCGGTGTGGCCAGGGAGAGGCGCAGGGCGCGTCCGACGGTCGTTCGGGTTGAGGGCGCTTGGGCTCGGGAGTCATTTGCGTTGCTTCGGCTGTATGCCTGGCTGAGTCACGGGCGGGGTCTGCAGCGTTTCGCGTGGGAGCTAGGCCGCATAGCAGGTCCGGACGCGAGCGCAGTGGTGGCTGTCGATGGTGTTCGGCTTCGCGTCTATCTCTCTGATGGGTATTGGGTTCATTTGCTCTTTTTTGCTGGCAGTTATGAGCCTGAGATCGATGCGGCGCTCGGGCAGGTACTTCGTCCGGGTATGCCGTTCATCGACTGCGGCGCGAATATCGGCTACTGGAGTTTGCTGGCCGCTGGCGGTCATCGGGCACGCGTGATCGCAATCGAACCTGCCGGACGCAGCTTCGAGCGTCTTGTCGAGAACGTGAAGCTAAACGGAGACGTCGTCCAGACTAGGCGTGCAGCTGTTTGGTCGAGCAGCGGTGCCGTTCTGAGCTTGGTCACGCATGCGCAGCGGCATGCAGGTGCGAGTGTGGTGAATCGCAGGGAGCGCATTGGCGTCGCCGGGTACGGCGTCGAAGAGGTCGGGACGGTGACGCTCGATCAGATCTATCGAGAATGCTATGAGGGTGAGGATTCGGTAGCTATCAAGCTCGACGTCGAAGATGCCGAGGTCGAGGCGCTGAGTGGAGCGCGAGAGCTTCTTGATTCTTGTGACGTGTTTCTTATCTACGAAGATCATGGCAGCGATCCGAAATGTCGAGTGACCGAGGAGATCTTGAAGGTTCCGGAGTATGGCGTTTATCGGTGGGACGGCGGCTTCGTGAAGATTTCGAGTCTCGATGACCTGCGTCGCATCAAGGTCTCCAGGCACACCGGTTACAACTTCTTCGGTATGCGAGAGGATTCGCGCTTCCTGAAGGTGTAACGCGAACGCGCCGTTTGCGGCGCCCCGGCTCTTCGACGCGTCCAGGCCGCTGCCGACCCGAGCCCTGGCGGGTCGTGGCAGCGGCACGGAGTTCTCCGCAGAACCCCTTTCTCGGCGCCCGTCGGGAGAGGGAGAGGCGCGCCGAGAACACGGCAGCCTCGCAAACCGCGCGCAAAATCGCAACTTCGCGTTCTGGCCGATGCCGGGCCGCCGGCTACCGCAGCGGCGTCTCGGCGCCGGCGACGTCGCCGAACTCGCGCGCCGCGCAGGAGGGGCAGAAGACCGCGACCCCGCGTGGCTCGCGCGTGAGGTAGGCGCGCCAGCCTCGCTCGCCTCGATAGGGGCTTCCGCACTCGTCGCAACGCAAGGGCGGCTTCGGCGTCGTCGCACGCTCGGCGTCTGGCATTCCGACGATACGACTCTGCGCAGCCGCTGAACTTGCGCACGTCCGCCGCTACGATCGGAGATGCCTCTGTCTCAGAAGCTCTCTGCCGACGAGCACGAGAAACTGACTGTTCGTGCGCGCGTAGCGTGACGCCAGCCGCCTCGGCTCGGAGAGGAGCCGGTGGAGCCACTCGAAGCCTGCCCGCTGCACCCAATCCGGCGCGCGCCGCTTGGTCCCGGCATGGAAGTCGAACGCCGCTCCGACTCCGGCCACGAGCGACGGCGCGAGCTCCTGCGCATGCCTCAGCATCCAGAGCTCCTGCTTCGGGCAGCCGAGCGACAGCCACACGAGGTGCGGGCTCGCCCTCGGAACGTCGGCAAGCGCCGCCTCCATCCCGCTGAACTCGTCCGATTCGAAGAACGGCAGCGACTGCTGTCCGACGATCTCCGCTCCCGGAAATCTTCGAGCAAGGTTCTCCGCGAGCCGGTGCAGGACATCCTCGGTCGACCCGAGGAGGAAGTGCCGTAGGCCGAAGCGGCGCCCCTCGTCGATCGCGCGGGCCATGAGATCCGGCCCCGCGACCCGCGTCGCGGAGCGGTGGCCGAGGCGACGCTGGAGCCACGCGATCGGCCAGCCGTCGGGAAACGCCAGCGCTGCATTGGCAAGCGCTCGGCGGACGTCGTCGTCGTGACGAGCGACCACGAACAGGTGCACGTTGCAGAGACAGACGTAGCCGCCCGCTCCGCCGAGCGCGCGGTCGACGACCCAGGTCGCTCCCGAGGCGACGTCTCCGACGAAGATCGGGGTGCCGAGGACGTCGGCGGTTGCCGGGCGCATGGCCATTAGCAGCGGCGGGTCGCTGCGCCGTCGACGTCCTGGCCTGCTGCCCGCCAGCTCGCGAACGACATCTCGCCGTATCCCGAGCTCGTCGGCCGCATCCAGATGAAGTAGGGGCGCTTGCTGCAACCGAGGTGGTAGGTGTTGTTCCGGAAGCGGTTGTTGCGGCTCGTGTAGTAGCTCGTATCGCCGACGTACTGGATCAAGCCGCTATGACCGGCCGTCATCACGACGGTGTTGTCGTGGACGTCGACGTCCTGAAGCCGATGGGGGCCGCGCACGGCGTCGGTGCCCCGGTCCTGCTGCGTCAAGCAGATCCCGTCTCCGTTTCGGGAGACGGTATTGCCGAAGACCTCGACGCGCGGCGATTCTGCGACGACGATGCCGCCCGACTGGCACCAACCGCGGCGCAGGGTGGCGTTGCGCCGCACCACGTTGTTCGCCACGGTTGCGTCGTACGAGATCTCGATCACGATCCCCGCGTCGCTGTTCCGCTCGACGCGATTGCGCGCGACCCTGATGTGGCTCTCCGAGCCGTCGGTCCACAGCCCCGGGCCGCGATTGTCGTGGACGTAGTTGTCGGTGACGGACACGTTGCTCCCGTTCGCCCACTTCGCGCCTCCCGCCTCCCAGCAGGGGCAGACGCGCGAGTAGTTGTTCCAGGCGATTTCATTGCCGTCGACCGTCATCGGGCCACTCCCGCCGAGGCCCGCCTGGCCGTTGTCGTGAACGTAGTTGTTCCGCATCCTCGTCGCGCCGTCCATGCCGGCCCCGTGGTTCAGGCGTGCCTCGACGCCCTCGACGAGCCAGCCACGTCCGCCGTGAATCGCGGCGGACTGG
>DASQWB010000047.1:0-6627 GCA_035640455.1 Gaiellaceae bacterium
CTGCGTCCCGCCGCCGGTGAGCGCCTTGAGGACGACTTCCACCTCGTCCTCGTCGATCACCCTCCGCAGACCCACCTTCTCCGCGTTCTCGCACGGGACGTTGACGGTCATGTCGTTGTGCAGGATCTGGATCGTCAGGTACTCGCGCTTCTGGCCGAGCACCTCACGCTGCTCCTTCTTCACGATCGTGCCAGCCCCGTGGTGCGGATACACCACCTTGTCACCGACCTTGTACAAGCCGCCTCCCCTTCACCGGGTTCTTTCACGAAGGCGCCGGCGGGTCGCAGCGACCGCCGGCGGAGTCGTACCAGTATAGCGAATATCGGCTAAAAAGGGCAAGTTTCCAGGCATTTCTGAGCCGCGAAGTACAAAAGCCCTGGAAACCGCCGCCGAGCTGGCGCCTGCTCAGAGCTGGAGGTAGCGGTCGACGAGGTTGTGCTCCTGGAGGCGGCGCAGGCCCTCGCGGATCTCCCGCGCCCGGACCGTGCCGACGCCCTCGACTGCTTCGAGGTCGCGCTGCGAGGCCCTGACGATCGCCTCGAGCCCGTTCATCTTCGTCACGACCCGCTTCACGACGCCGTTGGGGATCCGCGGGATGTGCGAGAGCACGCGGTAGCCGCGCGGCGAGACGGAGTGGTCGAGCGGGTTCACCGTGGCCGGGTAGCCGAGGACGGCGAGGAGCTCGAACTCCAGCAGGTCGTGATAGGGCAGCGCGGCGAGCGCCTCGAGGCCCTCTCGCGTCCGCTCGGGGCCGCCCTCGACGTGGTAGTCGGCGATGACGGCCGCTTTCTCGCGCGGTACGTGGCCGGCGAGCTCCTCGAGCTGCATCCGGATCAGCCGCCCTTCGGTACCGAGCTCGACGCAGTCGCGCTCGATCTCCTCGGCCATCCGCGTGTTCATCTCCGCGCGCTGGAGGACGACGAGGACGTCGTCGAGCACGACCGCGTTCTGGAACTCGAGCGCCGTCAGCCGCGTCAGCACCTGCTCGAGCCGCTGCCGGTAGGTGTCGAGCGTGCCGAGCGCCTGGTTCGTCTTGGCGAGGACGTCGGCGATCTGGTCGAGCTGGTAGCGCGAGTGCCCGACGAAGAGCGAGATCGTGGAGCGCTGCTGCGAGATCGAGATCACGAGCGCGTTCGTCTGCTTCGCCACCCGCTCGGCGGTGCGGTGCCTCGTTCCGGTCTCGGACGAGGGGATCGTCGGGTCCGGCATGAGCTGGACGTTGGCGACGGCGAGCCGCGTCAGCTCGGAGTTGACGATGATCGCGCCGTCCATCTTGGCCAGCTCGTAGAGGAGCTGGGGCGTGAAGGGCTGGTCGAGCCGGATTCCGCCGGAGAAGAGGAAGGCGAGCTCGGACGGCTCGCCGACGACGATCAGGGCTCCCTCGCGGGAACGGATGATGTCGTCGATCCCCTGGCGCAGATCCGTGCCCGGCGCGACGCGCCCGATCGCCTCCAGCAGCTTGGGATCGCGGCGGGGATCGCGTTCGGAGGGCGTGCGCTTGAAGCCGAGCGGCGGGGCGCTGCGCTCCTCCCGTCTACGTGTCGTCTCCTCCGGCTGCATCAAGACCCGCGCGTATCGCCTGCCTGAGCGTCTCCACCTGCTCCACGCGGAGTTTGCCACGAGCCGGCGTGCCGGCCGGCACGACGACCGCGGCAAGGCCGAGCTTGGCGCACTCCTCCAGCCGCCGCTCGCTCTGCGCCGCCGGGCGCAGACGCCCCGTCAGCCCGATCTCGCCGAAGGCGGCGGTGGCCTCGCGCACCGGCGCTCCGCGCGCCGCCGAGGCGACGGCGAGCGCCACCGCGAGGTCGGCTCCCGGCTCGTCTATACGGACGCCGCCCGCGACGTTCACGAACACGTCCGCGGCGCCGAGCGCCACGCGGGCATGGCGGGTGAGGACGGCGACGATCATGGCGAGCCGCTTCGGGTCGACTCCGGTTGCAACACGCCGCGGCATGGCGAGGTCGGTGGGCGCGACGAGCGCCTGGATCTCGAGCAGCAGCGGGCGCGTGCCCTCGAGCGCACAGGCGACCGCGGCGCCCGGCTCGCCGCCGACTGTGCGGCCGAAGACCTCCGAGGGATCCGGCACGCCGACGAGGCCGCGGCCCGTCATCTCGAAGACGCCGAGTTCGTTCGTCGAGCCGAACCGGTTCTTGACGGCCCGCAGGACGCGGTGCGCCTGGTAGCGGTCGCCCTCGAACTGGAGCACGCAGTCGACGAGGTGCTCGAGAGCGCGCGGCCCTGCGACGGCCCCGTCCTTCGTCACGTGGCCGACGAGGATCGTCGCGACGCCCGCCTCCTTCGCGACGCGGAGCAGCCGGCCTGCCGCCTCGCGCACCTGAGCCACCGACCCCGGCGCCGAGCCGAGCTCGGCCGAATAGACCGTCTGGACCGAGTCGACGACGCAGACCGCCGGCCGCTCGCGCTCGAGCGCCGCGCACACGGCCTCGAGCTCGGTCTCGGCGAGGATCTCGACGGCCTCCGCGCCGCCCAGGCGGGCAGCTCTCAGCTTGACCTGCGCGGTCGACTCCTCGCCGGTCACGAGGAGCGCACGCCGGCCGCCGCGCGAGACCGCGGCGAGCGCCGTCAGGAGGAGCGTCGACTTGCCGACGCCCGGCTCGCCCCCGACGAGGACGAGCGAGGCCGGGACGATGCCGCCGCCGAGCACGCGGTCGAGCTCGGGGACGCCGGTGGGGATGCGCTCGGCCTCTTCGACCTCGACGTCGACGAGCCGCAGGATCGGCCGCGGCGCGCGCGCGCCGCCGGCGGCGGTAGCGGCAGGAGGCGTCTCCTCGACGAGCGTCCCGAAGGCGCCGCAGCCAGGACAGCGGCCGAACCACCGCGCGGCGGCGTAGCCGCACTCGGTGCAGGCGTGCTGGACGGCGACCTTGGCCACGTAGCCGAGTCTAGGCAGGCATCAGGACGCCGAATGTGCCGAAAACGTGCCGACTAGATCCGCCGCTGTGCCCACAATGGCGGCCGTGCCGGAGCCGCCGCTCCTCGCAGCCCTGCGCCGCTTCGGCGCGGCTGTGACGGCGATCGGGGATCTGCCGCAGGCGGCCGACCCGCTGAAGGGGCCGATGCAGCGGCTGCTCTACGAAGCCGGCGAGAAGCTCGGTCGACGCGTCGTCGCGCGGCTCGTGGCGATCGGCTTCGCTGTCGAGTCGGGCGACGTCCTGGTTGGCCACGTCGAGCTGAAAGCTCCCGGCAAGGGAGCGCCGGTGGATCACCCGAACCTGGTCTCCACCGACGGCAACGAGTGGGCGCTCTTCCGCGGCGGCGCGAGGGTCGGGCAGGTCGTCCGCGCGGCAGGCGACGTGCGAACCGACAGGGCGGCTGCCTACGACGCGGCGGCGGCCTCGGTCCTCGAGACGCTGCTGCGGGACTTCTTCGGCTGGGAGCCGCTCGTGCCGACGAGCCCGAAGGCGCTCGCGGAGACGCTCGCTCCGCTGACGCGGCTCCTGCGCGAGAACGTCCGGACCGCGCTGGCGCAACCGGGATCCGCGCTGGGCCAGCTCGCGGAGGACTGGCGCGGCTTCTTCTTCCCAGAGGCGGACGACGCGCAGTTCGCCGACGCGTACGCGCAGACGGTCACGTACGCGCTCCTGCTCGCGCGGGTCGAGGGCGAGCGGCTCGACGAGCGGCACGCGCCGCTCGCAGAGGTGCTACGCGTTCTCGCGGAGCCGGCCGCGCGGCGGGAGGTCGAGGTCGGCCTCGACCTCCTCGAGCGCGTCGTCGCAGCCGTCGACCCCGAGGCCCTGACGGGGCCGGCCGATCGCGACCTCTGGCTCTACTTCTACGAGGACTTCCTCGCCGCCTATGACGGGCGCACGCGCCGCCGGCGCGGCGTCTACTACACGCCGCCGGCGGTCGTCCACGCCCAGACCGTCCTCGTCTCGGAGCTGCTCGAGGAGCGATTCGGCAAGGAGCTCGGCTTCGCCGCGGACGACGTCGTCGTCCTCGATCCCGCCATGGGGACCGGCACCTACCTCCTCGCGGCGATGAACGACGGGCTGGAGCGCGTCCGGCAGAGGCATGGGCCGGGCGCGGTCGCCACCCGGGCGAGCATCGTCGCGAGGAACTTCCACGGCTTCGAGCTCTTGATCGGCTCCTACGCGGTCGCGCGCCTCCGCTTCTCGCAGCAGATCGCGGCGGCGGGCGGGGTCCTGCCGGAGAAGGGCGCGCACATCTATCTCGCCGACACCCTCGCCTCGGCGAACGGAGACACCGACGCGGAGGCGCCCGTACTCGTCTGCGTCGGGAATCCGCCGTACTTCCGCGATCCGGTAGACGAGGAAGGCGAGCAGCGGGGCGGCTGGGTGCGCCGCAGCATCCTGCGCGACTTCCTGCGCGACACGCCCGGCGTCCATACGCACAACCTCTACAACCTGTACGTCTACTTCTGGCGGTGGGCGCTCTGGAAGGTGTTCGAATCCGGACCGCGGTGCGGCGTCGTCAGCTTCATTAGCGCCGCTTCGTATCTCCGCGGGCCGGGATTCGCCGGCATGCGCCGGCACATGCGCGAGACCTTCGACGACCTCTGGATCCTCGACCTCGGCGGCGAGAACCGAGGCGCTCGCAGAAGCGAGAACGTCTTCGAGATCCAGACGCCGGTCGCGATCGCGGTCGGCGTCCGGAGCCCGGACGCCGAGGCGGGCACGCCGGCCCGCGTCCACTACGCGCGGCTCGAAGGAAGCCGAGACGAGAAGTACGCGCAGCTCCTCGGGATCCGGAGCTTCGAAGACGTCGCCTGGCAGCCGTGCTACTCCGGCTGGCTCGATCCCCTCCTGCCGGAGAGGGAGGCGGACTTCTTCTCATGGCCTCCGCTCACCGACCTCCTTCCTTGGCGGCAGCCGGGGGTAAAGGTCGGGCGGACGTGGCCGATCGCCCCGACTCGTGACGAGCTCGTCGCGCGATGGAAGGCGCTCCTCGCCGCGGCCATAGAGCGACGGACGACGCTGTTCAAGAACTCGCCGACCGGACGGAAGGCGCATCAGCCGGCGCAGTCGCTGCCTCCACACGAGGCTCGGCTCGATCCGGTCGAATCGACAACGGAGCCCGAGTCGCCCGCCACGGTCCCGTACGCCTTCCGCTCCTTCGACCGGCAGTACCTGATCCCCGACGCCCGGATCATCGACCGCCCTTGCCGCTCCTTGTGGGCGACGGCGAGCGCGCGGCAGCTGTACATGACGAGCCTCCTGACCGACGTGCTCGGCTCCGGCCCGGCGGCGGTGGCGACCCACCTCGTCCCCGACCTCCACCACTTCTCGGGACGCGGCGGCAAGGACGTGGTGCCGCTCTGGCGCGACGCGGAAGGCCGAAGGCCGAACCTGGCCACCGGCCTGCTCGACGTCCTTGCCGAGCGGCTGGGACTCGAGCTCACGCCGGAAGACGTCTTCGCGTACTGCTACGCCGTCCTGTCCGCGCCGGCATACGTGGAGCGGTTCGCCCAAGAGCTCGAGATTCCGGGGCCGCGGGTACCTCTGACACGCGACGCGCAGCTCTTTCGGCGAGCGATCGAGCTCGGCCGAGAGCTCGTCTGGCTGCACACGTTCGGCGAACGCTTTGTCCCGGCGGGGCGACGGGCGGGCGAGCTCCCGCAGGGCCGCGCGCGGGCGCAGAGACCCGTCTCCGCGCTCCCGGAACGGCATCGATACGACGCGGAACGGCAAGAGCTCTACGTCGGCGACGGCGTCTTCGCGCCCGTCGAGCAGGCGGTCCGCGACTTCAGGATCTCCGACCTCGACGTCGTCGGCTCGTGGCTCGACTACCGCATGAAGGACGGCGCCGGCCGGAGGTCCTCGCCCCTTGACGAGATCCGAACCGAGGTATGGCCGGCGGCCTTCACGGAGGAGCTCCTGCGCCTCCTGTGGATCCTCGAGCGCACAGTTGCGCTACACGGCCGGCTCGACGAGCTCCTCGACGAGATTGTCGCGGGCGACTGCTTCGACGCCGCGGAGCTGCCGGCGCCGACGAGCGCCGAGCGTGCCCCGCCCGCTATTCCTCGGTCGAGCCCTCGGGCTCGGCCGGCTCCTCGGGCGGCACCGTCACCTTCTCGGGCTCGGGCGGCGCGCCGGGGATGAGCGTGATGTCGACCTCGTCCTCGTTCCGGCGGGCGACGAGGATGGTCGAGTTCGGCGCGAGCGTCCGTCCGAGGACGAAGTCGGCGAGCGGGTCCTCGATGAAGCGCTGGATCGCGCGGCGGAGCGGCCGGGCGCCCATCGCGGGGTCGTAGCCCTTGTCGACGAGCAGATCCTTGGCCTCGTCCGTGAGCTCGATCGACGTCTCGTGCGTCGCCATCTGCTCCCGCAGCCGCTTGAGCACGAGGTCGACGATCGTCTTGATCTCGTCCTTCGTCAGCTTGTGGAAGACGATCGTCTCGTCGATCCGGTTCAGGAGCTCGGGCCGGAACACCTTCTTCAGGTCGCCCATGACGCGCGCCTTCATGTCCTCGTAGGACAAGCCGGACTCGTCGCCGATCGAGAAGCCGAGCGACTGGTTCTTCGAGATCGAGGCGGCGCCGATGTTCGACGTCATGATCACGATCGTGTTCCGGAAGTCGACCTTGCGGCCCTGGGCGTCGGTCAGCTTCCCGTCCTCGAGGATCTGGAGCAGGATGTTGAAGACGTC
>DASQWB010000048.1:0-24480 GCA_035640455.1 Gaiellaceae bacterium
GGGTTCGAGAAGGTGTGGACGACACCCGGCGGCACGAGCACGAAGGAGCCGGCGGGCGCCGAGATCTCCTCGCCTCCGAGCAGGAACACGATCGTCCCCTCGAGGACGTAGAAGCAGTCGTAGGTGTGCTCGTGCGAGTGCGGCACCGGGCCGGGGAAGCCGGGAGCAAGCGCCGCCTCGGTGACGGAGAGCGCCTCGTCGTCGACGTGCTGCGCGAGGAAGCGGACGGTCGTGGCGCCGAGCGAGACGGACTCGCCCTCGCCCGGCAGCAGGACGATCGGCTTCATCGCATCCACTCCGAGAAGTATCGCCGGACATGAGCGTGAGCTCCGTCCAGATCCTCTCGCTGCCCTACCACGAGGGGCGGCCGCACGTCGGCATGGGCCGCGGGCCGAGCGAGCTCCTCGAGCGCCACGGCCTGCGGGACGAGCTCGAGCGGCGCGACTTCGCCGCCGCGGTCGAGGAGCTCGCCGAGTCGGACGAGCGCACCGCGATCGGGCGGACGATCGAGCTCGACCGGCGGCTCGCGATGCGCGTGCGCGCGGCCGCGGAGCGGTATGCGTTCCCGCTCGTCCTGGCGGGCCACTGCGCGAGCTGCCTCGGCACGGTGTCGGGGCTCGACCACGAGCGCCTCGGCGTCGTCTGGTTCGACGCCCACGCCGACTTCGACACCCCGGACGACAACCTCTCCGGTTTCTTCGACGTCATGGCGCTCGCGATCCTCACTGGCTCCGGCTGGCGGGCGCTGCGCGAGTCGATCCCGGGCTTCCGGCCCGTCGAGGAGGAGGACGTCGTGCTCGTCGGCGTCCGCGACCTGGAGCCGTATCAGCGGGAGCGACTCGAGTCCTCGGCCGTGAACGTCGTCGCGGACGCGCCGCGCATGGGCGAGATCGCGGCGGCGATCGACGACCTCTCGCGCCGCGTCCGTGACGTCTACCTGCACGTCGACCTCGACTCGCTCGACCCGGAGGTGGGGCGCGCGAACGAGTACGCGGCGCCGGGAGGCCTGTCGCTCGAGACGCTGACGGAGGCGATCACGCTCGTCGGCGAGTGGCTCGAGGTGCGGGCGGCGGCCGTGACCGCGTACGACCCCGACTTCGACCCGGACGGCGCCGTCGGGCAAGCGGCGGTCGCCGTCGCCGCCGCCGCCGCCGAGGCCGGGATCAGGAGGAGGTCATAGGTGCTAGCCGCCTCTGACGCCTGCCGCGAAGCCGGCGTCGGGCGTGTGGAGGTTCAGCAGCCGCGCCCGGCCTGGCCCGGGGTTCCGGAAGCCGTGCGTGGTCCCGGGAGGCGCCGAGACCCACGTCCCCGCGCCGGAGCGGGCGGCGCCGTCCTCGAGCGTGAACTCCACCTCGCCGCCCAGGACGTAGAAGGAGTCGACCTGGTCGTCGTGCCGGTGCGGGTCGACGACGAAGGCGGGGTCGAAGGCGATGTCGAGTGCCGAGATCTGCGGCAGGTCGCTCTGGATCGCGATCGCCCGGTCGCCACGGTCGAAGAGTTCGCCGCCGCCGGGCGCCGAGACGACCGCGTCGGCGAGGGGGCGCCCACCGTCCGGCGGCGGCTCGAACTGGTCGAAGCGCGCCGCGTCCTCGTCGCGGCCGTCGCGGCGGGCGCGCAGCATGTCGCCGAAGCCCATGCTCGGCGCGTGGAAGTTGAGGAAGACCGCCTCGGCGCGGCTCGCGTTCCGGAAGGTGTGCACGACCTCGGGCGGGGCGGCGACGAACGTCCCGGGTTTCGCGAGGACGACCTCGGCGGCGCCGGGCCCGAGGCGAAGCTCGAGCTCGCCCTCGAGCACGTAGAACGCGTCCGTGTGCCGGCGATGGATGTGCGGGTCCGGCCCCTTCTCGCCCGGCGCGTAGCGGAACCACGTCGTCGTCAGCTCCTCGCGGTCGACGAGGATCCGGAGCGTCCGCCGGGCCTCGTCGAACACCGTCTCGCCTTCGCCCGGGCGTAGGAGCAAGCCGTGTACGTCGAGCTCCATGCGCATTCAGCCTATTCGTTCCTGGACGGGGCGTCGCTGCCGGAGGAGCTCGCGGTGCAGGCGGCGGAGCTCGGCTACGAGGCGCTCGCGCTCACCGACCACGACGGCGTCTACGGCTCGCTCGAGTTTGCGCACGCGGCGAAGGCGTTCGGAGTGCGCCCGATCACCGGCGCCGAGGTGACCCTCGCGGACCGGTCGCACGTGACGCTCCTGGTCGAGAGCCCGCGCGGGTACGCGAACCTGTGCCGGCTTTTGACCGCGTCGCACGCGGGAACTCGTCCGGCGGGGCGGGAGACGGAGCTGTTGCCGCCCTCGCTCGACCCCGAGCTCCTGCTCGAGCACCGCGAAGGCCTCGTCTGCCTCTCCGGCTGCGCCCGCCACGGCCTCGCCGTCCGCGACCCGAACGCGGCGGCGCGGCTCGCCCGCGCCTTCGGCCCGGAGCGGTTCTTCGTGGAGCTCCAGCGGCCCTACGAGCGCGGCGACGCGCGCCGGAACGGGCTCCTGCGCGACCTCGCCGCCTCGCTCGGCGTCGAGACGGTGGCGACCGGCGATCCGCACGCCCACGACGCGAGCCGCGTCGCGCTCCAGGACGTCCTCGTCGCGATCCGCAACCGCAGCTCGCTCGAGGGCTGCGAGCGCGAGCGGCGCGGCAACCGCGAGAGCGTGCTGCTGGCCCCGGCGGCCATGGCCGAGCGCTTCCCCGACGACTTCGGCGCGATGGCGCGGACGCGCGAGCTCGCCGAGCGGCTCGAGTTCGACCTGACGCAGGAGCTCGGCTACCGCTACCCGGACTTCTCGGAGGGGTCCGAGCCGGCGATCGTCCAGCTGCGCCGGGTCTGCGAGCGCGCCTTCGGGGAGCGGTACGGCGCTCGTAACGGCCGCGCCCGCGCCCGGCTGGACGAGGAGCTGGCCCTGATCGAGGAGCTCGGCCTCGCGGGCTTCTTCCTCCTCCACTGGGAGGTGCTCGAGCTGGCGCGCGAGGTCGCCCGCGAGGTGCGCGGGTCGGGCTCGCCGCGCCATACCCTCCCGCCGGGCCGCGGCCGTGGCAGCTCCGTCGGCTCGATCGTCTGCTACCTGACGGGGCTCTCGCACGTCGATCCCGTCGAGGGCGAGCTCGCGCTCGGCCGCTTCCTGAACCGCGAGCTCGACACCGTGCCCGACATCGACCTCGACTTCCCGCGCGACATCCGCGAGAAGCTGATCGTCGCCGTCACCGAGCGCTACGGGCACGAGCACGCGGCGCTCGTGGCCGCGTTTCCCACCTACCGGGCGCGCGGCGCGATCCGCGACGTCGGCAAGGCGCTCGGGTTGCCGTTCGCCGACCTCGAGCGCCTCGCGCGGCTCTCCGACGGCTGGAACGCGAAGCGCGTGGGGGAGGAGATCGCGGCGCTTCCCGACGCGGAGCGCAAGCTCGGCTCGCCGCGCTGGCGCGCCTTCGCCGAGGCCTGCTTCGAGATCGCCGGCCTGCCGCGGCACATCTCGCAGCACCCGGGCGGGATGGTGATCTCCTCGCGGCCGCTCGTCGAGCTCGTCCCCGTCCAGCCGTGCGCCATGGCCGGCCGGCAGATGTGCCAGTGGGACAAGGACTCGTGCGCCGACGCCGGCTTTCTGAAGATCGACCTGCTCGGGCTCGGGATGCTCTCCGCGGTCGAGGACTGCGTGGATCAGATCGCCCGCCTGCACGGCAAGCCGATCGACCTCTCGCGGATCCCGCTCGACGACCAGGCCGTCTACGAGGAGATCAGGCGCGCGGACACGGTCGGCGACTTCCAGATCGAGAGCCGCGCCCAGATGCAGAGCCTGCTCCGGACACAGCCCGAGAACCTCGACGACCTCACCGTCCAGGTGGCGCTCGTGCGGCCGGGGCCGATCCAGGGGAAGGCCGTCCACCCCTACGTCGAGCACCGCCAGCGGCTGCGCGAGGACCCGGAGTTCGTGCCCCCGGTCGACCACCCGCTGCTCGCGAGACCGCTCCGCACGACGCTCGGCGTCGTCGTCTTCCAAGACCAGGTGCTGGACGTCGCGATGGCGGTCGCCGGGTTCACGACCGGCGAGGCGGAGGGCCTGCGCCGGGCGATGAGCCGGAAGCGGAGCCACGCGGCGCTCGAGGCCTACCGCGGCCGCTTCGTCGAGGGCGCGGAGGTCCGCGGGGTCGACGCGGAGACGGCGCACCGGATCTACGACAAGCTCGTCGGCTTCTCCGGCTTCGGCTTCCCGAAGTCGCACGCAGCGGCGTTCGCCCTGCTCGCCTACCAGTCGGCGTGGCTGCGCCACCACTACCCGGCCGAGTTTTTGTGCGCGCTCCTGAACGCGCAGCCGATGGGCTTCTACCCGCCGGCTTCGCTCGTCCGCGACGCGCAGCGGCGCGGGGTCGAGGTCCGCCCGCCGGACGTGAACCGAAGCTGCGCCAAAGCCTCCCTCGAGGCCGTGACCGTTCGCGACACCGGTGACTGTCACGTGACAGTCACCGCTGTGGATGGCGCGACGGCCGTCCGCGTCGGTTTGGAGTACGTCTCGTCGGTGGGGGAGGACGACGCGGCGGCGATCGTCGCGGAGCGGGAGCGGGGCGGCGCCTACCGCGACGTCCGCGACCTCGCGCAGCGCGCGCCGGTCGGCGAGCCCGCGCTCGAGGCGCTCGTCGCGTCCGGCGCGTGCGACTCCTTTGGCTCGCCGCGGAGGACGCTCCTCTGGGAGCTCGGCCTCGTGCCGCGCTCGGCGAGCGTCCCCGGCTCGGGCGGGAGCGAGCGCCAGCTCGCGCTGCCGCTCGAGCCGACCGTCGAGACGCCCGAGCTTCCGCCGCAGACCCCGTGGGAGCGGATGCTCGCCGACTACCGGACGACGAGCCTCTCCGTCGGCACGCACCCGCTCGAGCTCCTCCGCCCGCACCTGCCGCCGGGCACGCTCTCGAGCCGTGAGCTCCTCGAGCTGCCGCACGGCCGCCGCGTCTGCGTGGCCGGCTTCACCGTCGCGCGCCAGCGGCCGGCGACGGCGAAGGGCGTCGTCTTCATGCTCGTCGAGGACGAGTTCGGGCAGATGAACCTGATCGTCCCGCCGCCGGTCTACGAGCGCTTCCGCCCGATCGTGCGCGGCGAGCCGCTCCTCCTCGCATGGGGCCGGTACGAGCGCGTCGACCGCAACCGCAACGTCCTCGTCGCGGAGCTCGAGACGCTCGGCCCGCTCGCCCGCCGCATCGCCGGCGAGGCCGACGTCCACGGCGCGCTCCCGGCGGCCCACCACTTCGGTCACCGCTAGCGCGTCGACCGGTCATTTGAGACGGACGCGCGGGCGCAGCCCGCACGTCCTGATAGCGGCGCCGACAAGCGGCGCCGCGGCGGCGCACCATTTCGGTCACCGCTAAGACCCGCCGCGGATAATCCGCCGCGTGCGGCGGGTCGACGGCTTCGCGCCCATCGGCGCCTACGGGGCGATCGGCGACGGCCGCACCGTGGCGCTCGTCGCGCTCGACGGCTCGATCGACTTCCTCTCGCTCCCCGACCTGCACGCGCCGACCGTCTTCGCGGCGCTCCTCGACCCGGAGCGCGGCGGCCGGTTCGCGCTCGCTCCCGAAGGCGAGTTCGAGGCCAAGCGCCGCTACCTCGAGCGGACGAACGTCCTCGAGACGGTCTTCCGTACCGGCGCCGGCCGGGTGCGCGTCACGGACGCGCTCACGCTCCAGGAGGCCGGGCTCCTCCCGTGGGTCGAGGTGGCGCGGCGGGTGGAGGGGCTCGAGGGCTCCGTGCGGATGCGCTGGCGGGTCGAGCCGCGCTTCGACTGGGGCCGCGGCGAGACGAGGATCAGGATGCGGCGCGGCACGCCGGTCGCGGAGTCCGGGAACGGCGACGTCCTCGCGGCGATCCACGCCTGGGACGCGGGCGAGCCGGGTGTGGCCGACCGCGACGTGGGAGCCGCGTTCGAGACCTCACCGGGCTCCCGCTCGCTTGTCGCGCTCACCGCCGTCGCGACAGGCCCGATCCCGTTCCCACGCCGCGAGGAGGTGGACGGCCGCATCGACGGCACCTGCGCCGCGTGGCGGCGCTGGCTCGACGGATGGACCTACGTCGGGCCGTGGGCCGACGCCGTCGCGCGCAGCGCCCTCGCGCTCCGGCTGCTCGTGCACCTGCCGCAAGGGTCGATCGCCGCTGCGCCGACAACGTCGCTCCCGGAGCGAATCGGGGGCGACCGGAACTACGACTACCGCTACGCGTGGGTTCGCGACTCCGCCTTCACGCTCGACGCGCTGATCGCGCTCGGCCTGCGCGAGCAGGTGCATGCGTCGTTCAGCTGGCTCCTGCGCGCGATCGGCGAGACCGAGCCCGAAATCCGCCCGTTCTACGCGCTCGACGGGACAATCCCGACCCGGTTCGAGGAGCTTCCGCTCCGCGGTTATCGCGACTCGCGGCCGGTCCGCTACGGGAACGCGGCGAAGGACCAGCTCCAGCTCGGGTCGTGGGGCGACCTGCTCGAGACCGCCGACCTCTACGTCCACGACGGGAATGCCTTCGACGACGAGACCGGGCAGCGGATCGCCGACACGATCGACCGGCTCTGCGTCGTCTGGCGCGACGAGGACTCCGGCATCTGGGAGCTCCCCGAGCTGCGGCACTACACGATCTCGAAGCTCGCCTCCTGGATGGCCTTCGACCGGGCGCTCGGGCTCGTCGACGAGGGTCAGCTCCCGGACGACCACGCCGGGCGCTGGCAGGAGGAGCGGGAGGCAGTGCGCGAGTTCGTCGAGACCCGCTGCTTCTCGGAGAGCCGCGGCAGCTACACGTTCTACGAGGACACGGAGGAGCTCGACGCCGCGGTTCTGCGGGGGACCCGGATGGGCTTCGCGGACCCGGCCGGAGAGCGCATGGCCGGAACGATCGCGGCCGTCCGGGAGGAGCTTTCGGCGGGTGGGCCGCTGCTCTACCGCTACTCGGGCCAGGAGGGCGTCGAAGGCGCGTTCTTGGCGTGCTCCTTCTGGCTCGTGGAGGCGCTCGCGCGGGCGCGGCGGGTGGAGGAAGCGGGGGCGCTGATGGAGGAGCTCCTCGCGCTCGCGAACGACCTCGGGCTCTACTCGGAGGAGATCGACCCCTCCTCGCACGAGCTGCTCGGCAACTTCCCGCAGGGCCTGACGCACCTCTCGCTCGTCACGGCCGCGGCCGCGATCGCTGCGGCCGCTCGCGGCTGAGTCCGTATCAGTACCCAGCCGCCGTCGGCTGCTCGTGGGGCCGGCGCTGGTCGAGCGCGCAGGGATGCTCCTCCTGCTCGGCCCGCGCGAGGTTGAACGCCGTGTTCACGAGCGCGACGTGCGTGAAGGCCTGCGGGAAGTTGCCGAGCTGGCGCCGCCGCTCTGGGTCGTATTCCTCCGCGAGGAGCCCGACCTCGTTCCGGAGCGAGAGCAGGCGCTCGAAGATCTCCCGCGCCTCGTCCAGCCGGCCCTGGAGCGCGAGGTTGTCCGCGAGCCAGAACGTGCACGGCAGGAAGGCGCCCTCCCCGGGCGGCAGCCCGTCGATCGCCTGCGTCTGCTCGTCGTGGAGATACCGCTGGACGAAGCCGTCGCGGACGAGCGTCCGCTCGATCGCCGCCACCGTCCCGATCATGCGCGGGTCGTCGGGCGGCAGGAAGCCGACGAGGGGGATCACGAGCAGACTCGCGTCGAGCCGCTTCCCACCGTAGTAGCCGACGAACGAGTCGAGCTCGACGTCGAAGCCTTTCCGCAGCACCTCGTCGTGGATCTCCGCCCGCACGGCCCGCCAGCGGTCGACGGGCCCGGTGCGGTCGAACCGCTCCACCGCCTGCACGCCGCGGTCGAACGCCACCCACGCCATCACCTTCGAGTGCGTGAAGTGGCGGCGCCCGCCGCGCACCTCCCAGATTCCGTCGTCGGGCTCCTTCCACGCGTGCTCCAGATGGGCGAGCACCCGACGCTGGAGCGCCCAGGCCTCCTTCGACGCCTCGAGCTCGTGGACGCGTCCCTGGTGGAGAGCGTCCATCACCTCGCCGTAGACGTCGAGCTGAAGCTGCTCCGTCGCCGCGTTGCCGATTCGCACCGGCTTCGAGTCCTCGTAGCCCGGCAGCCACGGCAGCTCGAGCTCCGTCAGCCGCCGCTCGCCGGCGACGGCGTACATGATCTGCAGGTCGGCCGGGTCGCCCGCGGCCGCCCGCAGGAGCCAGGTCCGCCACGCGCCCGCCTCCTCGAGGTAGCCGCCGTTCAGGAGGGCGAGCAGCGAGAGCGTCGCGTCCCGGAGCCAGCAGTAGCGGTAGTCCCAGTTGCGGACGCCGCCGAGCTGCTCCGGGATCGACGTCGTCGGCGCCGCGACGATGCCTCCGGTGGGGGCGTAGGTGAGCGCCTTCACCACCATCAGCGACTGGTGAACGGCCTCGCGCCACTCGCCTCGATACGTGCAGGTGCTTGCCCACTCCTCCCAGAACTCCAGCGTGTCGCGGAGCGCCTGTTCCGGGTCGACGGCGTCGGGCGGGAACTCGTTCGACGGGTACCACGTGAGGACGAAGGGCACGCGCTCGCCCTCGCGGACGGCGAAGTCGGAGATCGTGCGCATGTTCTCGCCGCGGGTCTCGGCCGGCGTGCGGAAGCAGAGCGCGTCCGGGCCGGCGACGGCGAGCCGGGTCTGCTCGTCGACACGGCGCACCCATGGCAGGATCGAGCCGTAGTCGAAGCGGATGACGAGCTCCGAGCTCATCTCGACCTCGCCGCGGAGACCCTCGACGATGCGGACGATGTCGGGCGCGACGCCGCGTGGCGGCATGAAGTCGAGCACGCGAACCGCGCCATGGTCGGACTCCCACTCCGTCTCGAGGACGAGCGTCTCCGACCGGTAGCGGCGGCCCGCCACCCAGGCGTCCTCCCGCGGGGCGAGCAGCCAGCGGCCGTGCTCGGGCGTCCCGAGCAGTGCCGCGAAGCACGCGCCGGAGTCGAAGCGGGGGAAGCAGAGCCAGTCGACCGAGCCCTCGCGGCTGATCAGCGCCGCGCTCTGGAGGTCGCCGACGAGTGCGTAGTCCTCGATCGGGGGCACGCCTGCTACCGGTCCTCGATCTCGAGCGCGAACCGCGGTAGCCGCTTGAGCACTGCGCGATTGAAGGTGCGCTCGTATTCCTCCGCCGCCTGCTCGTCGAGCGTCGAGGCGTAGTGGTCGCGGATGTCGGCCAGGAGCTCGGTGGCCGTCTCGACGAGATCCACGTAGTCACCGTACCTCTCCTCCGCCTCGGAGCGGTGTGCGCGGTCGTACGCCCGCTCGGCGGCGGTGCAGTCGGCGATCAGGCCGGCGTGCTCGCGCTCGAAGAGGTCGAGCTGGCGCGAGACGACGTCGTCGAAGCGGCGGCGGAAGATCACGAGAGCTCCCGGTAGAGGGCGAGGTGCGCCTCGGCCGCACGCTCCCACGTGAGCTCCGCACGCGCCCGCCGTGCGCCGGCGCGGGCCGCCTCGAGCGCGTCGGGGTCGTCGAGCAGCTCCCGCGCCGCCGCGGCGAGCGCCTCGACGTCGCCCGCGGCCACGACGCGGCCGGCCCCGAAGCGCCGCACCGGCTCGGCGATGCCGCCGACGTCGTAGGCGAGCGCGGGCACGCCGGCCCCGAGCGCACGGAGGAGGGCGCCGCTCTGGTCGAGCTCCGGCCGGTAGGGGAAGAGCGCCATGGTTGCCTCGCCGAGCGCGCGGTCGACCTCGGCCTGCGGCAGGTAGCCGAGCCGCCAGTCGACGTCGAGGCCGCGGGCCCGCTCGCGATAGCGCTCCACCGGCTCGACCGGGTCGCCTGCGACGACGAGCCGTGTCCCGTCGAGCCGGCGGGCGACCTCGATCGCGTCGTCGAGCCCCTTGTAGGGCCGGATGACGCCGAGCGAGAGCAGCGTGCGGCCGTCGTCGGCACGCGCGGGGTCGCTCGGGAACACGGGGTGGGGGATGACGCGGATCCGGTCGCCGTCGACGCCGAGCTCGGCCAGCGTCTCGCGCCCCTTTTGGCTGTGCACCACGACGCGCTCGAACCCGGCAAGGAGCTCACGCCACAAGTTGCGTCGATGCGCCGTCCGCCGCGGCAGCAGGTCATGCGCCGTGAAGACGGCTGGCACGCGGAGCCGGAGCCGCCGGTCGAGCTGCGGCCACGCAAGCCACTGCAGGTGGAGGATCCCGCTGCGGATCCGGCCGAGCTCGAAGAGCACGCCCATGTGCTCTAGTGCACGAACCGGAAGGCGCGCGCGCGAGCGGCGGAAGAGGCGGGACGACAGCGGGTAGAGATGCTCGTCGCGCACGTAGCCATCCGGTGCGGGCGCCTCGCCGAAGCGGAAGCGCGACGTCAGGAGCCGCACGTCGGCCCCCGCCCGGGCGAGCGCGACAGCCAGCTCGTGGTCGTATGGCGGCGTGTAGGCGGGGGGGTCGGCGAGGGTGATCCGCACGTTTCGAAGCCTAGACTTGCGCCCTTGCTCGTCCGGACCTGGAACGTCTTCCACGGCAACGCGAAGCCGCCGGAGCGGCGGGCCTTCCTCGAGGAGATGGTGCGGCTCGCGACAGCCGACCGGCCGGACGTCCTCTGCCTCCAGGAGGTGCCGGTGTGGGCGCTCGAGCGGCTCGGCGAGTGGAGCGGGATGACCGCCGTCGTCGCCGTCGTCGCGCGGCCGACGATCGGCCCGCTCCCCTCGACGCCCGAGCTCGGGCGCAGGCTGACGGCGCTCGACCACGGCCGCTTCCGCTCGGCCTTCTCCGGGCAGGCGAACGCGGTGCTCGTCGGCGCCGGCCTCCGCGTCCTCGACGAGCGGAGGATCGTCCTGAACTCCCGCCGCTTCAGGGCGGCGCAGGCGCGCTGGCTGGGGCTCGGCCTCGTCGCGCGGCTCGCGTGGGCGAAGGAGCGGCGGATATGCCAGGCGGTTCGCGTGCGGGCGGAGGACGGCTCGACGGCGCTCGTCGCGAACCTCCATGCGACGAGCTATCCGGCCGACCGGCGGCTCGCCGACGCCGAGCTCCTCCGCGCTGCGTGGTTCGCCGACGCGCTCGCGGCGCGCGGCGAGCCGATCGTACTCAGCGGCGACTTCAACGTCGAGGGCGAGCGGTCGCGGACGCTGCGCGACCTCGCGGGGCCGGAGTGGGGGTTCTCGGCGGCCGGCGAGGGCATCGACCACGTCCTCGTCCGCGGCACCGAGGCTGGCCCGGCGGAGCGGTGGCCGCGGGAGCGCCGGCGGCTCGAGCGCCGGTTGCTCTCCGACCACGCGCCGGTCGAGGTTCGCGTCGGATGACGTACGAGGAGGCGCGGGCCGAGTTCCCGGTCCTCGAGCGCTTCGCCTACCTGAACGCGGGAACGCTGGGGCCGCTCTCGCGGCGGACGATCGCCGCCATGGAGGAGCGGAACCGCTTCGACCACGAGCTGGGGCGCGGCGGCAAGCCGTGGTTCGAGAGCGTGCTCGACCTGCGCGCCCGCGTGAGGGAGCGGCTGGCGGCGGCGATCCGCGCGACGCCGGAGCGGCTCGCGCTCACGCGCGCGACGACGGACGGCTGCAACATCGTCCTCTCCGGCCTCGACCTCGGCCCGGAGGACGAGGTGGTGACGACGGACTCCGAGCATCCCGGACTGCTGGCGCCGCTCGGAGCAAGCGCCGCGCGGGTGCGGGTCGCCGAGGTGACGACGCGGCCGACCGCGGAGGCGCTCGAGACGCTGCTCGCGCAGGTGACACCGCGGACGCGGCTCTTCGCGCTCTCGCACGTCCTGTGGACGACGGGCCAGGTGATGCCCGTCCACGAGCTGAGGGCGGCGACGGGCCTGCCTGTGCTCGTGGACGGCGCGCAGTCGGTCGGGGCGATTCCGGTCGACGTCGGCGACCTCGACTTCTACACCGTCTCGTGCCAGAAGTGGCTCTGCGGGCCCGAGCCGACGGGCGCGTTGTACGTCCGGGATCCGGACGCGCTTCGCGTGGCGCTGCCGACCTACCTGTCGCAGCTGTCGATCGAGCCGAACGGGTCGTTCGTGCCGAGGCCCGGCGCCGCGCGGTTCGACTTCGGCTGGGTCGCCACGCCGGCGCTCGCCGGGCTCGAGGCGGCGCTCGACGGGTTGCCGGACTGGCGCTTCGAGCGGGCGGCGGAGACGGCGCGGCGGTGCCGGGCTGTGCTGGCGGCGGGCGGTTTCGAGGTCATCGGTGGGCCGGAGAAGGGGACGCTCGTCTCGTTCCGCGCCCCGGGCGATCCCCTCGAGGACGCGGCGCGCGCCTACGCGGCCGGAGTGATCGTGCGCGATCTGCCCGGCACCGGGTGGCTGCGCGCCTCGTGCGGCTGGTGGACGAGCGAGGAGGACCTGGAGCGCCTGGTCGCGGCGCTGGCGCGGTAGCGGCGCCAGCCGCGAGCGCCGCGGCGGAGAATCGGCACGAAGCCGGCACAGACACGTGCGACGCGCTCCGGTACCGTGCCGGCAAGGGGGCTCGTCGCCCCCCAAGGGGAAGAGCCTTTGGCTTACGGCCGCGAAGGCGCCACGCCGACGTACAGGCCCCGGCCCATCAGGCCCTCCTCGTCGTGCTCGACGGCCAGTCCGACGGCGTGAAAGGCCGCCAGGTGCTCATCGCGCGTGAAGAGCCCGAGCCCGTGCCGCTCCGTGAAGTGCTCGACCCCCGCGGGCGTGCCGACGAGGTAGTGGAGCTCGAGGCTCGAGACGCGTCCGTCGACCTCGATCGTGTTCACGCGCGCGATCTTGAGCTCCGGCTCGTCGACGAAGACCGCGCCGACGTGCGGCAGGACGACCGCCTCCGGCGTCAGCCACGGCTCGACGACGAGCACCCCGCCCGGCTCCAGATGGCGGGCCATCGCCGCGACCGCGGCGGTCAAGCCCTCGACCGTCAGGACGTAGCCGATCGAGCTGAAGAGGCAGGTGACCGCGTCGAAGCGGCGGCCGAGGTCGAAGTCGCGCATGTCGTCCTGGTGCAGCGGCACGTCCCGCAGGCGCTCCCGGGCGACCGCGAGCAGCTCGCCGTCGAGATCGAGCCCTTCGCAGCGGTACCACCGCCGAAGCTCCGCGAGGTGGGCCCCGGTGCCGCACGCGACGTCGAGCAGCGTCTCGGCGCCCGGCTTCCGCGCCTGGACGAGCTCGTGCACGCGCTCCGCCTCGCGCGGATAGTCCTTCCACGAGTAGACGGCGTCGTAGATCCGCGCGGTGCGCGCGAACACTAGGCGGCGTCCGCAGCGGTCCGCAGCCCGAGCTCGTGCGCCATCGGCTGCATCGCCGCGACCACCGTCCGGATGTGGTCGTCGAGCTCGACGCCGAGCTCCTCGGCGCCGCGATAGACCTCGTCCCGGTGCACGCCGGCCGCGAAGGACGGCTGCTTGAGCTTCTTCTTCACCGACTTCGGCTCGAGGCCGTCGAGCCCTGTGGGGCGGACGAGCCCGCAGGCGTGGACGAAGCCGGAGAGCTCGTCGCAGGCGAAGAGCGCCTTCTTCAGCAGCGTGTCGCGCGGCAGGGACAGGTGCTCCGCATGGGACAGAACCGCTTCGATCACGTCCTCCGGCCAGCCCTCCTCGCGGAGGATCGGCGCGCCGTCCTGAGGGTGCTGGTCGAGCGACGGATGGATCTCGTAGTCGAAGTCGTGGAGGAGCGCGACGACCGCCCAGCGCTCCTCGTCCTCGCCGTAAACCCGTGCGTAGGCCCGCATCGACGCCTCCACTGCGAGCGCGTGCCGCCGCAGCGCCTCGCTCTTCGTGTAGCGCGTGAGGGTCTCCCAGGCTCGGTCGCGAGTGGGTTCCACGGGGGCGACTACGATAGCCTGCGGCGCCATGTCGACCGCCGTCACCGACGCCCTGGCCGAATCATTCGTGATCGAAGGAGCGCGGTCGCTCAACGGCACGATCCGCGCCGCCGGGAACAAGAACGGCGCGCTGCCGATCCTCGCCGGCTGCATGCTCAGCCCCGAGCCGGTGGTCTTGCGGAACGTGCCGCGGATCCGCGACGTGGAGACGATGGTCGAGCTGATCGCCGACCTCGGCGCGGACGCGGAGTGGATCGGGCCGAACGAGGTCCGGATCCATGCGGCGGAGCTCACGAAGACGGAGCTCGACGAGCTGCTCTGCTCGCGGATCCGCGCCTCCGTCCTGCTCGCCGGCCCGCTGCTCGCGCGCTGCGGGCGGGCGATCGTCCCGCCGCCGGGCGGCGACGTGATCGGCCGGCGCCGGCTCGACACGCACATCCACGCCCTCGCGCGGCTCGGTGCCGACATCGAGGCGAACCGGCGCTACACGATGCGGACGGACGGCCTCCGCGGCGCGCACGTCTTTCTCGACGAGGCGAGCGTCACCGGCACCGAGAACGCGATCATGGCCGCGGTGCTCGCCCGCGGCGAGACGGTGATCGGCAACGCCGCCTGTGAGCCGCACGTCCAGGACCTGTGCCGCTTCCTCGTCACCCTCGGCGCGCGGATCGAGGGCATCGGCTCGAACGTCCTCCGCATCGAGGGCCGCACCGAGCTCACGGGCGGCGAGTATCGGATCGGCTGCGACCACATCGAGGTCGCGAGCTTCATCGGCCTCGGCGCGATCACCTCCGGCGAGATCGTCATCGAGGAGGTCGAGCCCGCCGACCTCGTCGCGGTGATGCCGACCTTCGACCGCCTCGGCATCCGCATGCAGGTCGAGGGCCGGACGGTCCGTGTCCCGGACGGCCAAGAGCTCGAGATCCGCGACGACCTCGGCGGGCAGATCCCGAAGATCGAGGACGGGCCGTGGCCGGCGTTCCCGGCCGACCTGACGTCGATCGCAGTCGTCGTCGCGACGCAGGCGCGGGGGACCGTGCTCGTGTTCGAGAAGATGTTCGAGAGCCGGCTCTTCTTCGTCGACAAGCTCGTGAACATGGGCGCGCGAATCATCCTCTGCGACCCGCACCGCGTCGTCGTCACCGGGCCGGCCCGGCTCTACGGCGAGCGGCTCACGAGCCCGGACATCCGCGCGGGGATGGCGATGCTGCTCGCGAGCCTCTGCGCCGAGGGCTCCTCCACGATCGGCAACATCGGCGAGATCGACCGCGGCTACGAGCGGATCGACGAGCGCCTACGCGGGCTCGGGGCGCACGTCGAGCGCGTCGAGGCGTAGTGCCCCTTCCGGCAATAGTCAGGGCATTTCTGGCGGAGCACGACGCCGCCATGCTGCGTCCTCGGTCGGCCCGATATGCCTGCATATCGAGCCTCCCAGCGTCCTTGCCTGACGACGTCGTGCAGTCGCCACAAACGCGAGACCATTACCGGAAGGGGCACTAGCGATGCCGACGACCCGGCAGAGCGAAGCGCGCATCACGATCGCCGGCGAGGGTCGCGCGAACGTCGCCACCGGCGTCGCGGTCGTCGACCACCTGCTCGCGCTCCTCGCCGAGCGCGCCGGGTTCGACCTCACGCTCGAGGTTGCGCCCGGCGATCCCGACGAGGAGGTCGCCGCCGCGGGACGCGCGCTCGGTCGAGTGCTCGCCGAGCCGCTCCAGGCCGAGGGCGTGCGCGGCCACGGCTCGGCCGTCGTGCCCGCCGCCGAGGCGCTCGCGCACGTGGCGCTCGAGGCCTCCGGCACGCCGCTCGTCGTCTCGAACGTCGACCTCTCGGCGGCTCACGTCGCGGGGCTCGAGGGCGACGTGATCGCGCGGTTCCTCCAGCAGCTCGCCGAGGGCGCCGGGCTGACGCTCCACGTCCGGCTGATCGAGGGCAAGGACACGCAGCACGTGCTCGAGACGATCTTCAAGTCGCTCGGCGTCGCGCTCGCTCAAGCCTGCCGGATGCGCCGTGGCTGAGAAGGACGTTATCCGGACGGAGGCGGCGCCGGCCCCGTTCCAGGGCGCGCCGTACTCGCAGGCGATCCGCGTCGGCGACCTCGTCTTCGTCTCCGGCCAGCTCGCGCTGCGGCCGGGGGAGACGGAGCTCATGGGCGGCGAGATCGGCCCGCAGACCGAGCAGGTGTTCGCGAATCTCCGCGCCATCCTCGAGGCGGCCGGGAGCGGCCTCGACCGGCTCGTGAAGACGACGGTCTACCTCGCGAACCTCGACGACTTCGCCGGGATGAACGAGGTCTACGCGCGGCACGTCGGCGACCGCCCGCCGGCGCGAGCGACTGTCGAAGTGGCGCGGCTCCCTTCGGGCGCGCTCGTCGAGATCGAGGCGATCGCCCACACCTGACCTACCTAGACGCGGCCGCCGCGGCCTGGGCCCGAACCGCCCCCGGTGACTGTCACGTGACAGTCACCGGTGTCCCGCGTGGACCTGTCGGGGTGAGGTCATGTTTCGGCTGCGCACGGCCGGTTCGACCCGCGGCGGAGGCAGAATTCGAGCCATGCGGGCCGAGACCGTCATCGCCACGCACACGAACGCCGACTTCGACGCGCTCGCGTCACTCCTCGCCGTCCGGCGGCTCTATCCGGGCTCCGTGGCGGCGCTCCCGGGCTCGCTGGCGCGGAACGTGCGCGAGTTCTACCGCCTGCACGCCGACGAGCTCGACGTCTGCGAGACCTCGCGGCTCGACCCGGCCGCGATCGAACGCCTCGTCGTCGTCGAGACGGTGCACGCTTCCCGCCTCGGCGAGCTCGAGCCGGTCGCGCGCGACCCGCAGATCGAGAAGGTCGTCTTCGACCACCACGGCGACGCGCTCCCCGACTGGCTCCCGCCCGAGAACGCCATCCTTTCCGACGATGCCGCGCTGACGACGACGCTCGTCGGCGTGCTCGCCGAGCGCGAGATCGCCGTGACGCCGCTCGAGGCGACCGTCTTCGCCCTCGGCATCCACGAGGACACGGGCTCGCTGACCTACGCGGCGACGACGCAGCGCGACGCCGACGCGCTCGCGTGGTGCCTGCGCCACGGCGCCCGCCAAGAGGAAGTCGCGACCTACCTCCACACGGCGCTCGCGCCCGAGGAGCGCGAGCTGCTGGCGACCCTGCTCGACTCGCTCGAAACCCACACCATTGCCGGCCTCGAGGTCGTCGTCGCCGCCGCGTCGAGCGCGCCCGGCGACGTCAGCGTCTCGACGCTCGCGCACAAGCTCGTCGACCTGACCGAGGCGCGGGCGCTCGTCTGCCTGCTCGAGATGGACGGCCGCGTGTTCTGCGTCGTCCGCAGCCAGGCGCCGGAGCTCGACGCGCGGGCGCTCGCGGAGCGGCTCGGCGGCGGCGGCCATCCCGGCGCGGCCTCGGCGACGTTCAGGGCGACGCTCGACGACGCACTCGAGAGGCTTCAGAACGCGCTCCCGCCCGTCGTGCGCGAGCCGGTCCGGGCGCGGGAGATCATGTCGCGCCCGCCCCGCACCGTCTCGCCCGACGACACCGTGGCCCGCGCGCTCGCCGTCTGCCGGCGCTACGGGCAGAGCGGGCTCCTCGTCGTCGCCGACGGGCGGCTCGCAGGCGTCGTCACGCGGGAGGACCTCGACAAGGCGATCGGCCACGAGCTCGCGCACGCGCCGGTGAAGGGGATCATGAGCTCGCACCCGGCCACCTGCGACGAGGAGACGCCGCTCGGCGAGCTCCAGCGCCGGCTCGGCGTCTCGACCGAAGGGCGGATCGCGGTGCTGCGCAGCGACCGCGTCGTCGGGGTCGTCACACGAAGCGACGTCCTGCGCGCGCTCGGCGCGGCTGCCGAGCCGTCCCCGGCCGAGGAGCGGTCGCTCGCGGAGGAGCTTCGCAGCCTCCGGCACCTCGCGCCGGTCTGGGAAGCGGTGGCGGCGGTGTCGGAGGAGTACGAGGGCGCCTACCTCGTCGGCGGCACGGTGCGAGACATTCTGCTCGGCGAGCCCAACTTCGACGTGGACGTGGCCGTCGAGGGAGACGCGGTCGCCTTTGCCGAGGCGCTCGCGGGGGCGCTCGGCGGTCGGATCAAGGCCCACCGCAAGTTCGGGACGGCCGTCGTGCTCTACGGCGAGGGCGGCCGCGTCGACGTCGTCACCGCGCGCACGGAGTTCTACGACGCGCCGGCGGCGCTGCCGACCGTCGAGCACGCGACGATCCGCGAGGACCTCTTCCGCCGGGACTTCACCATCAATGCGATGGCCGTCTCGCTCCAGGCCGCCGACTTCGGCCGCCTCGTCGACCCCTTCGGCGGCCGCCGCGACCTCGAGAACCGCACGATCCGCGTTCTGCACAACCTGTCCTTCATCGACGACCCGACCCGCATCTTCCGCGCGGTCCGGTACGAGAGCCGGCTCGACTTCGCGATGAGCGAGCACACCGCCCGCCTCGCGCGGGGCACCGTCGACATGGGCCTCGTCGGCGACCTCTCCTCGGCACGCCTTCGAGACGAGCTCGTCGCACTCCTCGACGAGGAGGACGCGGGGAGGTCGATCCGGCGCCTCGCCGACCTCGGGGTCGCGAGAGCCATTCACCCACACCTCGCCGCCGACGACGAGACGGTGGCGCTGCTCGACCGGCTTCGTGCACTCGTGCACGAGTACGACTTGAGCGTCCGCGCGTGGCGGGTCGGGCTCGAGGCCCTCGCCCGCCGCATGTCGCCCGACGAGGTCTACGACTGGCTCGAGCGGCTGCGCGTGCGGCGGCGCGACGCGGAGCAGATCGCGGCGGCGGTGACCGTGGGCCCGAAGATCGTCGAGCGCCTGCGGAGCGAGCCCGTCGACGCCGCCGAGCTCGTCGCGATGGCCGAGCCGTACGGGCCCGACGCGCCGCTCTTCGCGCTCGCGACCGCACCCGACCTCGAGCCGCTGCGCACCTACTTCCGCGACCTGCGCGGCGTGCGGCTCGCGATCACCGGCGCCGACCTCGCCGACCTCGGCCTCGGCGAGTCGCCGCGCGTCGGCGAGATCCTCGGCGAGCTGCGCCGCCGCAAGCTGAACGGCGAGCTCGACGGGCGCGACTCGGAGCTCGCCGCCGCCCGCGAGCTGATTGCCGCCTCGTGAGCCTCGAGCTCATCCGCTGGGAAGCGCCCGGCCCGTACGAGGTCTTCTTCTCGACGCGCGCCGGCGGCGTCAGCGAGGGCCCCTTCGCGTCGCTGAACCTCGGGCGCAAGCTCGGCGACGTGCCCGAGCGCGTGGACGAGAACCGCCGGCGGCTGTGCGCGGCGACGGGCGCCGACGTCGACCGGCTCGCGCTCAACTACCAGCGGCACACGGCGATCGTGAACCGTGCGCGGCCCGGCCTTCGCGGCGTCACGGGCGACGGGCTGTGGACGGACGAGCCCGACGTGCCGATCCTCACCCTCGGCGCCGACTGCGCCCTCGTGGCGCTCGCGAGGACGAACGGCGCGCGGCCCGCCGTCGCCGTCCTCCACGTGGGGTGGCGCGGCCTCCTCGCCGGGGTCGTCCAGGCGGGCGTGGCGGCGCTCGGCGGCCGCCCGGCGGCGATCGTCGGCCCGGCGATCGGCCCGTGCTGCTACAAGGTCGGGCCGGAGGTCGCGGAGCCGTTCCGCGCCCGCTTCGGCGCCGACGTCGCCCGCAACGGCACGCTCGACCTCTGGACGTCCGTCGAGCGGGCGCTGCGGCAGGCCGGCTGTGCCTCCGTGGAGCGGCTCGACCTCTGCACGGCGTGCCGTCCCGACCTCTTCTTCTCGTACCGCCGCGACGGGAAGCCGCGCGGCGGTCACGGCCTGCTCGCGCGTGTCGCTTGAGAACCCTTTTCGAAATGAGCCACGGGCTGCCCGGCCGCGCTGGCCGGCGCGAGCCTGCGTCCTCGGTCGCGTCCGTAGCCTGGGGCTACGAACGCTCCCTGCGTCCTTGGCTCGCACTCGCCCATCGCACCCGGACAGCGCGTGTTCATTCCGAAATGGATTCTGACGCGGTCAGGCGCAACTACGAGCGCATCCGCTCCGAGGTCGGCCCCGAGGTGACGATCGTCGCCGCCACCAAGTACGTGTCGCTCGAGGAGATGGCCGTCCTGGCCGAGGCAGGCGTCGAGGTGGTAGGGGAGAACCGCGCGCAGGACCTCGAGGCGAAGCACGCCGTCTACGGCGACGCCTTCCGCTGGCACTTCATCGGCCGGCTCCAGAGCCGCAAGGCGAAGATCGTCAACGGGATCTGCGAGCTCTGCCATTCGCTCGAGACCGAGTCGGCGGCGCGGCGGCTCGAGATCCCGGCGCTCGTCGAGGTGAACCTCGCCGGCGAGGAGACGAAGGGCGGCGTCGGGCCGAGCGAGCTCGAGGCGTTCCTCGCCCTCTACCGCGACGTGCGGGGCCTGATGACGATGCCGCCCGAGACCGCCGATCCCGAAGCGTCGCGGCCCTTCTTCCGCGAGCTGCGGTCGCTAGCGCAGGCGCACGACCTGACGGAGCTCTCGATGGGCACGAGCCAGGACTACCGCGTCGCCGCGGAGGAGGGAGCGACCCTGATCCGCGTAGGAAGCGTTCTGTACGCAGAGTAGAATTTCGCGCTGCCGTGGCCTTCGCCGACGCCTGGAGCCGGGTTCTCGTCTACTTCGGAATCGCCGAGGAGGACGAGGAGTGGGACGAGGAGGGCTACCTCGCGAACGAGGAGCTCGAGCGGACGTACGCCGAGCGGCCGAACGTCCGCCGGCTCGCGCCCCGCCGCCGCCGCGAGTTCGACGACTGGACCGATCCCGATCCCGAGCCGGACGACCGCACCGCCGTCCTGCGCGCGCCGCCGCGCCTGCGCGGCGTCGACAGCGCGCCGAGCGCGGTCTGAGTCCACCTCGTCCTGCCGCGGAGCTTCAACGACGCCCAGCAGATCGCGGACAAGTTCAAGGATGGAATCCCCGTCATCCTCAACCTCCAGGGCGCCGACCAGGAGCTCTCGAAGCGCCTGATCGACTTCGCGAGCGGCCTCACGTACGCCCTGAACGGCGGCATGCAGCGCGTCGCCGACAAGGTGTTCCTGCTCACGCCGCGAAACGTCGAGGTCTCGGCCGAGGAGCGGGCGCGCCTACTCGAGCGCGGCGGCTTCTTCAACCAGGCGTAGGGAGTGGCTTTTAGCGTGAAGGCCTCGACGCGCCGGAGGCGCGGCGAGGGTCTGCGCGGGTTCGAGGAGTTCGGTTCGTAGAACCGAACTCCGATTCGATGGGCGCAGAGGTCGCCGCAGTCGGTCTGCTCTTCGACGCCGTCGACTCGGTGCGGAGCTTCGTAGACGTCTTCATCTACGTCTACATCCTGGTCATCTTCATCTACGTCCTGACCTCCTGGATCCCGCTGCCGTACTCGCCCTGGCTCAACCGGATCCAGCGGTTCCTCTACGACGTGTGCGACCCGTACCTGCGCCTCTTCCGTCGCGTCGTGCCGCAGCTCGGACCGCTCGACCTCTCGCCGGTCGTGGCGGTGTTCGTCCTCTTCGCGATCCAGCGCGGGCTCGACGCGCTCCTCGCTCGACTCCACTGAGGGAAGGGAGCTCCCAATGGCACTCACACCTGTCGAGATTCGCCACATCAAGCTCGGCCGGGGCCTGCTCGGCTACCGGCGCGCGCCCACCGACCGGCTGCTCGAGGAGGTCGCCGCCAGCTTCGAGGACGTCTGGCGCGAGCGCGCCGACCTTGCCGACAAGGTCGAGGAGCTCGAGTCCGACCTCGAGCGCTTCCGCGAGCTCGAGGCGCTGCTGCGGACGACGCTGGTCTCGGCGGAGCGGACGGCGGCCGAGCTCAAGGCGCAGGCGACCCGCGAGAGCGACCTGATCGTCGAGGAAGCGCGTGCTGAGGCGCGCTCGATCGTCCGCCAGGCGGCGGCCGACAACGAGCGCCTGGAGGCCGACTCCGCGCGCATCCGCGCCCTGCTGCGGGCGGCCCTCTCGACCCTGGAGGCGTCCCGCTCGGACGGGGACGACGAGGACGGCGACGAGCCGCAGGAGGCGCATCCCGAGGCTGCGTGAGGCCGGTTCGACCCCGCGGGCGCCCGCCTATACTGACCCCATGGGCGCCTCTCCGACACGGCTTCGCGTCCGCGTCTCCCCGGGATCCCGGCGGGTCGGCGTAGCCGGCCGCGTCGGCGAGGCCTGGAAGCGCCGCGTGACGGCGCCGGCCGAGGGCGGCCGGGCGAACGCGGCGGTGGTGCGCCTGCTCGCCGAGACCATCGGCGTGCCGCGGGCGCGGATCGCGCTCGTCTCCGGCCACGGCGCCCGCGACAAGGTCGTCGAGCTCGACGGCGTGGAGCTTGCCGAGGCCGAGCGGCGGCTCGAGGGAGCATCGGCGTGAGCGTCGACACTCAGTACTTCCGCGGCATCCTGGAGGAGGAGCGGCAGCGTGTCCTCGACGCGATCAGCTACCTCCACGAGGAGACTCCCGGCTCGCTCGCGGAGGAGACGGAGGAGGTCGCGGGCACGGTCGACAACCACCTCGGCGAGACCGCGACCGCGACGCTCGACCGGGAGATCGACTACTCGCTCGAGGAGAACTCGGAGCAGGTGCTGAAGGCGATCGAGGGCGCGCTCGAGCGGATCGACGAGGGCACCTTCGGGATCTGCCAGACCTGCCGCGAGCCGATCTCGGAGGAGCGGCTCGAGGCGATCCCGTACGCGACGCAGTGCATCGACTGTCGGCGCAAGGGCGAGCGCCGTTGAGCGAGCCCCTCCCGCGCCGGGTCGACGTCCGCGTCGGCTCCGCCACCGACGGGCTCACGCCGATCTCCGTCGCGGAGCGCTCGCTCGCCGCGAGCCCGGTCCAGTGGCTCGCGTTCGTGGCCGTGGCCCTCGCCGCCGTCGCGGCCGACCAGCTGACGAAGCACATCGTGTCGAGCCGGCTCGCGCTCGACGACGAGGTTCGCGTGCTCGGCCCGTTCTCGATCCACCACGTGCAGAACTCGGGCATCGCCTTCGGCCTCTTCGCGAGCGCGACGCCGATCGTGATCGTCCTGACCGGGTTCGCGGTCGCCTGGATGCTCGGCTTCTTCGCGCGCTCGGGCGCCCGCCACCCGATCCTGCCCGTCTCGCTCGGGCTCGTCATCGGCGGCAGCGTCTCGAACCTCGTCGACCGTGTCCGCCTCGGACACGTCACCGACTTCCTCGACCTGCGCTTCTGGCCGGCCTTCAACCTCGCCGACAGCTTCATCGTGATCGGCGTCGGGATCCTCCTCCTCACGCTGGTGCTCGCCGACCGCGAGCCGCGGCACCGGCAGCGCGTGACCGACGCTCCGCCTGCGCGTTCCTGACGCGGCGGCGGGCGAACGGCTCGACCGCTTCCTCGCCCGCCATCCTTCCGTCGGCTCGCGCGCCGCGGCCGAGCGGCTCGTGGGCGAGGGCGCGGTGTTCGTGGACGGCGCTCCGCGGCCGAAGAGCCACCGGCTGGCGGGTGGGGAGGAGGTGGCGTTCGAGCCTTCGGTGCCAGCTGTCTCGCCGCTCGTTCCGGAGCCGATGGACCTCCGCGTCGCCTACGAGGACGAGCACTTGGTGGTGGTCGACAAGCCGGCGGGGTTGGTCGTGCACCCCGCGCCGGGGCACGCGACCGGCACGCTCGTGCACGGGCTGCTCGGGCTCGCGGCCGGTGGGGAGGCGGAGCGTCCCGGGATCGTCCATCGCCTCGACCGCGACACCTCGGGGCTGATGGTCGTCGCGCGTTCCGCGGAAGCGCACCGCCGCCTGCAGGGGCTCGTCCGGCGCCGCCGGCTCGAGCGGCGGTATCTGGCGCTGGTGTGCGGGCGGCCGCGCTCGCGCCGGGGGACGATCGAGGCGCCGATCGGCCGCGACCGGCACGACCCGACGCGGCAGTCGCTCGACACGCTGACGCCGCGCGAGGCGGTGACGCACTTCGAGGTCGTCGAGCTCCTGCCGCGGCACGCGCTGCTGGATGTGCGGCTCGAGACGGGGCGGACGCACCAGATCCGCGTCCACCTGGCGGCGATCGACCTACCCGTCGCGGGCGACCCGGTGTACGGCCGTTCCGGCGAGCTCGGCCTCGAGCGCCAGTTCCTCCACGCGGCGCGCCTCGCGTTCCCGCATCCGTTCACCGGCGAGCCGGTGGAGACCGAGTCGCCGCTCCCGCCGGAGCTCGAGGCCGGCCTCGAGCGCGCCCGCGGCTGAGCCGGCGGGCGGCGAGCCGTTGGCTAAGATGCAGCGGTTTTTGCACCCCGACCCGGCGGATCCGCCGCGGCGGCGGTGCCGGCGCGCCGAGGCGCCCGGTTCCATCGCGGCCCCGTCGGCAGCAGTCAACCCAACCGAAAGGGGCTAGCTAGTGCCAGTCGTCTCCATGCGCGAGCTCTTGGAGGCCGGAGTCCACTTCGGCCACCAGACCCGCCGCTGGAATCCGAAGATGCGCCGCTTCATCTTCACGGAGCGGGGCGGGATCTACATCATCAACCTCCAGCAGACGCTCGAGCTGCTCGAGGAGGCGTACAACTTCGCGCAGAACCTCGGTGAGCGGGGCGGCACGATGCTCTTCGTCGGCACGAAGAAGCAGAGTCAGGACGCCGTCCAGGAGCACGCCTCGCGCGTGAACATGCCGTACGTGAACCACCGCTGGCTCGGCGGGCTGCTCACGAACTGGCGGACGATCTCCGACCGGATCGAGCACCTGCACGAGCTTCGCCGCCTCAAGGAGGAGGGTCAGCTCGAGCTCCTGCCGGCGAAGGAGCGGATCCACATGCTCGCCGAGCTCGAGAAGCTCGAGGCGAACCTCGGCGGCGTCGCGCAGATGCGCCGGCAA
>DASQWB010000049.1:0-9563 GCA_035640455.1 Gaiellaceae bacterium
CCCTGTCAAGCCGTGACCTGTCCCTGGGTGCCACCTGCGGCGATGTTCACGGCGCGGGCGCGCCGGCCGCTACTCGCCGATTGCCTTCAGCAGGACGCGCTTGCGCCGCCGGCCGTCGAACTCGGCGTAGAAGACCTGTTCCCACGGGCCGAGGTCGAGCCGCCCGTCGGTGATCGCGAGCACGACTTGGTGCGCCATGAGGTGGCGCTTCAGGTGGGCGTCGGCGTTGTCCTCGCCGTTGTTGTGCCGGTATTGCGACACGGGCTCGTGCGGCGCGAGGCGCTCCAGCCAGTCGTCGAAGTCCTGGATCAGGCCGCGCTCGTCGTCGTTGACGTAGACCGCGGCCGTGATGTGCATCGGGTTGACGAGGCAGAGGCCGTTCGCGATCCCGCTCTCGCGCACGAACCCCTCGACCTGCGGCGTGATGTTGAGGTACCCGCGCCGCTGCGGAACCTCGAACCAGAGCTCCTTGCGCGCGTGCCGCACGCGCGCGAGCCTAATCGAGTCTCGTCCCGTTCGGACGGCGGTGACTGTCACGTGACAGTCACCGCCGTCCAAAGCGGACGAGGCGGTTCTAGCCCCAGTCCTCCACGGCGATCGCGGCCTGCTCGTCCGGGGTGAGCGACGGCATCAGCACGTCCTCGTCGAACTGCGAGTCCGCCGGGATCGGCGCGGCCATGAGGGTGTACTGCTCGGCCGAGAACGAAGGGGTCGTGGCCGAAACGTTGCCGTTGTCGCCCGCGTACGTCCACGTCTTCGACGCCGTCTTCGACCGCACGGCGACGTTGTCGAGGTACACGGAGCCGCTCGTCCGGTCGACGACGAGCGCGAGCCCCGTGATCGTCCCGGCGAGGGCGTCGGTGCCCTTCGGCTGGCGGAGCACCTCCGCCCGGATGACCGGCTGCGTGAAGATCCGCTGGACCCAGCGCGGGTCGGTCGTGGCCCGGCCGGGCGTGAGCGCGCAGCCGAGGTTGATGACGTACTGCCTCCCGCTCTTGCCGCGGATGAAGAGCGTCCACCGCGGATCCGTCTTCGAACACAACCCGGGGACGCGGTGCTCGTAGGAGAGGCTGACGAGCGACGTCACCGGCGTTCCCCCGAACCCTGTCACGTGCGCCGCGGCGGCCGTGTTCGGCGCGGGCGTGAGGTTCTGGAGGTAGAGCGCCTGGTTCGCCGTTCCCGTCGAGTCGGGCCGTCCCTCCTGCGCCTTCCAGGCGGCGTAGGTGTTCGCGCCGCTGCCGGCCGGATACAGCGTTAAGACGTTCCCGGTCGTGTCTGCCGCGGCCATGCCGACGAGCACGAATGCCGTCGCGAGCGCCGCGGCGCCTGCCAAGTACTTCAAAGGTTTCCCCCTTCTCGACCCCTAGTGAGCCGGCGCAGAGTACCTGCAAATCAGCTCGACTGAGTAGCGAACGACCTCGGGGCCGTCCGGCCCGTGGTGGCGGAGCGACCAATCGCTCTGCCGGACCGCCATGTGCGCGAGGTAGACGGCGAGACCCTCCTCGCCGATCCGCTCGACGACGTAACGCTCGAGGCCGCCGAGCTCGCCGCGACCGTAGTAGACGAGCGTCGCCAGGTCGAAGAGGCGGTCGCCGCTCCGGGTTCCGGCCCAGTCGACGACGCCGCTAACGCGGCCGTCCTCGACGAGCACGTTGTCGAGCGTGTAGTCCCAGTGAACGACGTCGCGCCGCTCGCCGATCGCGTTCGCGTAGCGCTCGACGACGTGTCGGCACCTGCGCAAGAGCTCGCGGCTCTCGTCGGAGTGACGCTCGAGCGTGGCGACGACGCAGTAGTCGGAGAAGCCCACCTCCACCGAGTCGACGACGGCCTGCGGCCAGGTCGTGTCGTCGTCGACGGCGCGACCGGCCTGGAGCTCGTCGAGCTCGAGAAGCCGCGCCGTGATCCAAGGCGCGGGCGCGCCCCAGCCCCCGACCGGCGCGCCGGGCAGCTCCTCCTGCACGTGGTAGTCGGCGCCCCAGATCACGTAGCGCGGCGCCGGGTAGCCGATCGTCCGCAGCGCCTCCGTCGTCTGCGGCGCGAGGCCCGGCGGCTGGCGCTTGAAGACGAAGCGCCGACCCGCGCCGTCGACGAGCCGAAGCGCGCCGACCTGGCCGCCCTCATACGCGCCGGCGGGCCGGAAGTCCGTACCGTGCCGCCTGTTCACCTCTTCGAGCACGAGAAAGGAGAAGCATGGCCGACTGGTTCACCGTCAACGTCCGCGACGCGCCGTGGCGCAGCCACGACACCTTCGGCTCCGCCTGCCGGTTCGAGAGCCCGGAGGCTGAATTCCCCCAGCTCGGCATCAACCTGCGCGTGCTGCGGCCGGGCCAGCCGAACTGCCTCTACCACTCGGAGTCGCTCCAGGAGGACTTCCTCGTGCTCCACGGCGAGTGCCTGCTGCTCGTCGAGGGCGAGGAGCGGCGGCTCGGGCCGTGGGACTTCGTGCACTGCCCGCCGGGGACGGAGCACGTCTTCGTCGGCGCCGGCGGCGGCCCGTGCGTGATCCTGATGGTCGGCGCGCGCGATCCGGACGAGCGGCTGCTCTACCCGGTGTCCGAGCTGGCGGGGCGGTACGGCGCGAGCGCCGCGACCGAGACGACCTCGCCGAAGGAGGCCTACGCGCCGTACCAGCGGCCGAGGGAAGAACGGCCGCCCGATTGGGACAAGCTGCCCTGGTCGGTTCGGTATTGACTTCTATCTCGGAGCGGGCTACATCCCGCACGGTCAATCCCAGGGGAGGTCACACACCCATGAAGTTTCGAGTGAGGTGGGCTGCCGCGCTCACGGCGCTCGCCGCCGCGGCACTGTTCGCGCTCACCGGCGTCGCCGGCGCGAACGTCGCGCTCACGCAGGTGAGCGCGGACCCGTACACGAACGCCACGAGCCAGCACGCGACCGAGGTGGAGCCCGACACGTTCGCCGACCACGGCACCGTCGTCGCCGCGTTCCAGGTCGGCCGCTTCTTCAACGGCGGCGCGAGCGACATCGGGGTCGCCCGATCCGCCGATGGCGGGGCGACGTGGGGCACGCCGGGCTTCTTGCACCTGACGTTCAACTCGGGGGATTCGTCGAGCCCGTACGAGCGCGTGAGCGACCCGAGCGTCGCCTACGACGCCGCACACGGCGTCTGGCTCGTCTCGTCGATCCCGCTTCTGCCCAACACGAGCGTGCCGACGGTCTTCGTGAACCGCTCGACGGACGACGGCCTGACCTGGGGGCCGGCGATCAGCCTTCCTCCGCCCGTCGCGCACTCCGTCGACCTGGACAAGAACTGGACGGTCTGCGACACGCACGCGGCGAGTCCGTTCTACGGGCACTGCTACACGGAGCTCGACAACTTCGGCGACGGCGACCGCGAGCTGATGTCGACGTCGACCGACGGCGGGCTGACGTGGAGCACGCCGATCCAGACGGCCGGCCACGACAAGGGCCTCGGCGGCCAGCCCGTCGTGCAGCCGAACGGTCGCGTGATCGTCCCGTTCGAGAGCCTGAAGGGCACGATCTCGGCCTTCTCCTCGGACAACGGCGGCGCCTCGTGGGGCAAGGCGTTCACCGTGTCGCACATCCGCCTCCACGGGAACACCGGCGGCCTGCGCACGAGCCCGCTCCCGAGCGCCGAGATCGCGGCCGACGGCCGGGTATTCGTCGCGTGGGAGGACTGCCGCTTCCGCAAGGGCTGCACCGCGAACGACATCGTCTTCTCGACATCGACCGACGGCGCGAACTGGAGCGACGTGGCCCGCGTCCCGATCGACGACGTGACGAGCGGCGTCGACCACTTCATCCCGGGGCTCGCGGTCGATCCGACGACCTCCGGCTCGAGCACGAAGCTCGCGCTGACGTACTACTTCTATCCCGACACCACCTGCACCGGCGGCTGCCGGCTCGACGTCGGCTACATCTCGTCCCCCGACGCCGGCGCGCACTGGGGCGCTCCGACGCAGCTCGCGGGGCCGATGACCCTCGACCAGATCGCCCAGACCTCGCAGGGGCCGATGGTCGGCGACTACATCTCGACCTCGTTCTCCGGCGGGCTCGCCACGACGGTCTTCGCCGTCGGCAAGCCGGCGACGACGGCCGCGTTCGACGAGGCGATGTACTCGCCCGGTCGCCTGGCGATCGCGACGGCGGCTCAGGCCAACCGCGTCGCGACGACCAAGGGCGCTGAGCCGATCACCGGCGTCGGCATCGGTGAGACGATTCACGCACTGAGGAACGACTGACCGACGTAGGCGCGCGCCCCTTCTTCGGGCGAAGGAGGGGCGCGCGCCTTAGCCTGTGGGCCGGTCACCTGGGTGGATCACGCGGCGGTCTCGCGTGACGGTGAGGTGTGGATCAGGCGGTGATCTCGACCGCGCCGTCGACGACGCGCGCGAGCCGCGGCACGACGTCGAGGACGCTCTCGCGGGCGCACCACTCGATGTCGGCGTCGAGGCCCGGCGGGCCATAGGTGCGGGCGTTCAATCCGTCGAGCGCGCGCGGATAGGCGCCCGCGAGGAGCGACGCAGCGAGCGCGGCGTCCGTCCGCTCGCCGCCGCTCCCGAGCGCTGCGACGATCCGGCCGGCGCAGTACGCGTCGTCGAACGCGAACGCGCCCTTGAAGCCGGCGCAGAGGATCGCCACGTCGCCGGCGGCCGCACGCGCGGCCGCCGCAACCGCCTCGAGGTTCAGCAGGCTCCCGAGGACGACCTCGCCGCAGCGCTCGGCGGCCGTCAGGATCGCCCGCGTCCCGTTCGTCGTCGAGAGGACGAGGGTCTCCGCCAAGGGCTCGGTGAACTCGCGCGGCGAGGCGCCGACGTCGAAGCCCTCTATGCGAACGGCGTCTCGCTCTCCGCCGACGACGGCGCCGTCGAGCGACGCCCGCAGGACCCGCGCCTGCTCGACCTCGGCGCAGCAGAGCACACGCCGGTAGCCGGCGGCGAGTGCCTGGGCGATCGTCGAGGTCGCGCGGACGACGTCGACGACGATGCCGAGCTCGGCCGTGGTCGCCTCGGACGGCGTGAACGCGACGTGTACCCGCATGGCCGGGGGCTACGCTAGCGGGCGCATGCCGTACTGCTACCGCCACCCGGACCGCGAGACCGGGCTCGCCTGCTCCGAGTGCGGCCGCCCGATCTGCACCGAGTGCATGACCGTGGCGCCGGTCGGCCTGCGCTGCCCGGACCACTCGGGGAGGCCGCAGGGCGTCGCGCGCATGCGTTCCTCCGTCCGCCGCGCGAGCTACTCCGGCACGGGCGCGATCGTCACGAAGCTGCTGATCGGCCTCAACGTCGCCGTCTACCTCGCGGAGCTCGGGCAGGGCGGCAACGTGAACGGCATCGGCAGCTCGATCTTCGACGACGGCTATCTACGCGCGCACGAGGTCGCGAGCGGCGACTGGTGGCGGCTGCTCACGGCAGCCTTCCTCCACTACGGTCCCTTCCACCTCGGCCTGAACATGCTCGCCCTCTGGTGGTTCGGCGCCCCGCTCGAGGAGGCGCTCGGCCGCGGGCGCTACCTGCTCCTGTACCTCGTCTCCGGCCTCGCGGGCTCGGCCGGCGCGCTGCTCCTCAGCCCGAACGTCGCCACTGTCGGCGCCTCCGGCGCGATCTTCGGGATCCTCGGCGCCGCGCTCGTCCTCGAGCGGCAGGGCACGCCGGTCTTCGGCGGCGCCCTGACGCTGATCGTGATCAACCTCGTCTTCACGTTCAGCGTCGGGAACATCTCCGTCGGCGGGCACCTCGGCGGCCTCGCCGGAGGCATCCTCGGGACGCTCGCGCTCTCGCGCTTCGGCCGCGGACACGCGGTCTACGGCCGCGTCGGCCTGCTCGGCGTCGCCGGCCTCGTCCTGATCGGCGCCGCCAGCATCCTCGTCTCGTACCTCAAGGTCCGCGGCTACGCCTGAGCTCCTGCAGCGGGTGCGCCCGGCGGCGGGCGAGCCCGAAGGCCTCTTCGTCCTCTTCCACGGCCGCGGCGCCGACGAGCACGACCTCGTGCCGCTCTTCGACGTCCTCGACCCGGAGCGGCGCCTGCTCGGGATCGCGCCGCGCGGGCCGCTCTCGCTGCCACCCGGCGGCGCCCACTGGTACGCGCTCTGGCGCATCGGCTACCCCGACCCCGCGACCTTCCGGTCGACCTACGAGCTCGTCTCGGGCTGGCTGGACGAGCTCCTCGCCGAGCTCGGGCTGCCGTTCGTGCTCGGAGGCTTCTCCCAGGGCGCCGTGATGAGCTACGCGCTCGGCCTCGGCCGCGGCCGGCCGAAGCCCGCCGCGCTGCTCGCCTTCAGCGGCTTCGTCCCCACCGTCGCGGGCTTCGAGCTCGACCTCGAGGGTCCGCTCCCGCGCATTGCGATCGGCCACGGCACGTACGACAACGTAATCGGAGTCGAGTGGGGCCGCCGCGCCCGCGACCTGCTGACGGAGGCGGGCGCCGACGTCCTCTACCGCGAGTACCCCCTCCCCCACGCGATCGACCCGGCCTTCCTCGCCGAGCTGCGCCCCTGGCTCGCGGCGGCTGCGCTCAGCGAGGCGTGAGGAGCAGCGGCCGCCGCGGCGCGGACGAGGTTGCCGAGCTGCGGCGCGCGCTCGCGCACGTTCGGCCGTGGGTCCGGCCGGCCGTCGGTGCGCGGGTCGAGCCGCCGCGCCTTCAGGACGTCGTCCTCGATGAACTTCACGTACGCGTCGAACGAGAGCGTCTGGTGGTCGACGCCGTAAGAACCGCGTGAAAAGCTGCAGCTAAGCTCGCGTGGTGGCCTACCGGCCCGTCCCCCTCCTGTACGAGCGCCCGACCGAGGAGGAGGCGCTCGAGCGGTCGCGCGCCTTCCTCCGCTCGCTCGAGGCGCGCCGCTCGGTCCGCCGCTTCTCGCCCGAGCCGGTCCCCGTCGAGCTCGTCGAGAACGCGATTCGCGCCGCCGGCACCGCGCCCTCCGGCGCGCACCAGCAGCCGTGGACGTTCGTCCTCGTCTCCGACCCCGACGTGAAGCGGCGGCTCCGCGAGGGCGCCGAGGCCGAGGAGCGCGACTTCTACGAGCGGCGGGCCACGCCGGAGTGGCTCGAGGCGATCGAGCCGATCGGCACCGACTGGATCAAGACGCACATCACCGACGCGCCTTACGTCATCGTCGTCTTCGAGCAGGCGTGGCGGCCCGGCGACGACGGCGAGAAGGTCAAGCACTACTACGTGCGCGAGTCGGTCGGGATCGCCGTCGGCTTCCTGCTCGCCGCGCTCCAGGCCGCCGGGCTCTGTGCGCTGACGCACACGCCTTCGCCGATGGGCTTCCTGTCGCGGATCCTCGGCCGGCCCGAGAACGAGCGGCCGTTCATCCTCATCCCGGTCGGCTATCCCGCCGACGACGCCGAGGTCCCGGACCTCGTGCGCAAGCCGCTCGACGAGATCCTCGTCCGGGTCTAGTGGCCGGCGCGCTCGCCGCCGGGCTCGGGCTCGGCTTCGTCACCGCGGCGCAAGTCGGGCCGATCTGGCTCCTCTGCCTGCGCTCGACGCTGCGCGGCGGGTTTCGCGTCGGCGTCGCGATCGGCGCCGGGGCTGCAGTGATCGACATGGTGTACGCGGCGCTCGGCGTCGCCGGCGCGAGTCGGCTGCTCGAGATCGACCCATTGCGAGTGGCGCTCGGAGTTGCCGGCGCCGCGGTGCTCGCGCTGCTCGGGCTGCGGACGCTATGGAGCGCGTTCCGCATCCGGCTCGGCGGCGAGACCGCGGAGGAGGTCGGCTCGCCGCGTCGCGCCTTCGTCACCTCGCTCGGCGCGACGGCCTCGAACCCGATGACGATCGCCGCCTGGGCCGCGATCTTCACCGCGGCCTCGACGGCCAGCGTCGTCGAGTCGTCGCGCGCGGCCGTCGTCGTCCTCGTCGGCGCCGTCTGCGTCGGCTCGTTCGTCTGGTTCGTGCTGCTCTCGGCGGGGACGGCGATCGGGCGCCGGTACGTCGGCGAGCGGCTCGTGGCCGCGATCGACGCCGTCTCCGGCCTCGCCATCGTCGGCTTCGCCGGCGTGCTCGGTTGGCGAACCGTCCAGACGTGACGGTGCTCGAGCAGCTCCTGCCGGGGCTCTGGACGTGGACGGCCGACCACCCCGACTGGGGGAAGCCCGAGACGAGCTGGGACGCCGCCGTGCGCGGCTACCTCGCGTTCGCGGACGACGCGACGCTGCTCGTCGACCCGCTCCTCGAGCCGCCGGAGCACCCGGAGGGCGCGCAGGGGCGCTCCGAGCTTGGTGCACTAGTGCACAAGCGCGGGCGGCCCGTCGCGATCTTCGTCACGATCCCGTGGCACCTCCGAAGCGCGGAGGAGCTCGTCGGCCGCTTCGACGCGACCGCCTATTCGCACCGGAAGCTCGGCCCACGGCTCGCGAAGGCTGGCAAATGGCGCGAGCTCGTACCGGGCAAGAGGTATCCGGGCGGCGTCGCCGCCCACCCGATCGGCAACCCGCGCACGCGCGAGACGCCGCTCTTCCTCCCCTCGCACCACGCCCTCGTCGTCGGCGACACGATCGTCGAGGCTCGCGGCACCGGAGCTCCGCGCCTCTGGGCGTCCGTCGACCCGAAGCCCGGCTCGCGCGTCTGGTACGAGAAGCGCTACGTCCCGTCGTTCCGGCCGCTGCTCGCGCTGCCGGTGGAGCATCTCCTCCTGACCCACGGCCGACCCGTCGTCGGCCGCGGGCACGAGGCGCTCCGCGAGGCCATCTTCTGCTTGTCGACGATCGCGACGGAAGGTCGTGGCCGAGCTGGAAAGCCAAGACGAGGTGCTCCGCGTGCTCGAGACGCTGGCCAGCAATGATTCCGCCACGCCGGACTACCTCTGCATCGTGGAGTTGCACGACCGGCAGGGATTTCTCGTGCTGCACCGGGGCCGAGCACGACGCCGCGGCGGTCGATGCAGCCGGAAGCCGCCGCTAGACTCGGCGCCCCCAACGACTGCAAGGAGGTGACGCGGGTGTCAGCCGAGGAGAACAAGGACCTCATTCGGCGCTACATCCAGGCGGTCGACGACAACCAGACGAGCGACTGGAGCATCCTGGACGAATACATCGCCGAGGACTTCGTGGCGCACAATCCGCCGATCCCCGGCGTCGGCCTCGACCGGCAGGGGATGAAGGACGCGGCGGAGATCTTCCGCGTCGCGACGCCGGGCCGCCACGAGATCCCGCTGCAGGTCGCGGAGGGCGACCTCGTCGTCAGCTACGTCGTCGGCCACGGCGTGCATGCAGGCGAGCTACTCGGGATCCCCGCCACCGGCAAGGAGGTCGAGACCGCGGGGATCGCGATCCACCGCGTCCGCGACGGCAAGATCGTCGAGTACTGGTCCGTCACGGACGTGGCCCGCGTCCTCCAACAGGTCGGCACGCTGCCCCCGCCGCCGGTCTGAGAGTGCACGTCCTGCAAGCCGGCGCCGCAAGCGGCGCCTCAGGCTACGCCTTCGCGGGCGCCTGCAGCTCGACCTCGGCGGGCTCGCCGCGCCGCAGCTCGCGGCTCCGCTCCGCCTCGGCGTTGATCTCGGCTCCGAGGAGCAGCGCGACACCACTGAGCCAGAGCCAGGTCAGCATCACGACCACCGCCGAGAGCGCGCCCCA
>DASQWB010000050.1:0-6131 GCA_035640455.1 Gaiellaceae bacterium
CGCAGGAGCGTCTGGTGCGGCGCCTCCTTGAGGATGTAGCCCTTCGCGCCGGACTCGAGGCCGCGGCTGAGCAGCGACCGCTCGCTGTAGGCGGTGAAGATGAGGACGGCCGTCTCGGGCAGCTTCTCGGTCAGGATCTTCGTCGCCTCGAGCCCGTCCATGCCGGGCATGCGGACGTCCATGATCACGACGTCGGGCCGGCGGCGCTCGGCCAGCGCGACCGCGCTCGCCCCGTCGGCCGCCTCGCCGATGACGCGGACGTGCGGCGCCCGTGAGAGCGAGAGCCGCAGCCCCTCCCGCACGACCTCGTGGTCGTCGACGATGAGGCAGGTGATGTCGCCGCCGCTCGACACTCGTTCGCCCGATTCTACGACCGGCCCCGGCCGCCGCTACACCGCGAGGACGAGCTTCCTGTCCGTCAAACGACGAGCGCCAGCTGCTCGGGCTCGGGTGGCGGCGCCAGCTTCACCGGGCGCCGGTCGGCGATCCCGTGCTCACGGGCCAGCTCGGCGACGGCGGCGCGCCGCGGCTTCGTCTCCTCGGCGCCGAGGTAGGCGCGGCCCGCGTACAGCCGCTCGTAGCGCTCGAGCTCCTCGGGCCAGTCGCGGGCGAGGTTCTCGAGGAAGTGCTCGCGCGTCCCTGGGCGGAGAAAGAGAACGTTGGCCCAAATACCGCAGGCGCCGGCCTCGCGGGCGGCGCGGACGACCTCCGCGAGCCGCTCCGGCTTATCGGAGATCCCGGGGAGGAGCGGCGCCATGCCGACCGAGGCGCGCACGCCCGCCTCGACGAGCTGCGACAGCGCCCGTAGCCGCTGCCGCGGCGGCGCGGTCCCGGGCTCGGTCTTCCGCCAGACGTCCAGGTCGAGCGTCGGAACTGAAAACGTCACCGCAACGTCCGCGCGCCGCGCCGCCTCGGCGAGGACGTCGACGTCGCGGACGATCAGCGGGCCGCGCGTGATGATCGAGAACGGGTTCCGGGCCTCGGCGAACGCTTCGAGGCACCCGCGCGTCAGGCGGTAGCGGCCCTCGGCGGGCTGGTACGGGTCGGTCGCCGCGCCGATCGCGACGCCCTCGCCTTTCCAGGAGGGCCGCGCGAGTTCGCGGCGAAGCACCTGGACGACGTTCGTCTTGACGCGGATCGCCTGCCCGTAGCGGTTGTCCGAGGGCCGGTCGGCGCGCCGCTCGAACGCGCGCACGTAGCAGAACGTGCACTGGTGCACACAGCCCATGTACGGGTTGAGCGACCACTTGAAGGCCATGCCCTTCACCGCGTTCAGGGCGCTGCGGCAGGGCTCTTCGCGATACTCGGCGCGCATGGACGGAGCAGGAAGTATAGAACGCCCGTTCGGTAACGGCGTCACGCGGCTGACGCTGCCGCTGCCGACCGGGCCCCGGCACGTGCACGCCTACCTCCTCGAGGGCGACGGCGGACGGATCCTCGTCGACACCGGCCTCGGCCTCCCCGGCGACGAGGAGGCGCGGGAAGGGCTCGCCGCCGACGCGAGCGTCCTGACGCACATGCGCCCCGACCACGTGGGCGGTGTGCAGCGGGCGGCGCAGGCGACTACTGATTGGCGCTTCGATTGGCGGAACGTCTCCGGAAGGCTCTGAACCCCGCGATGAGGTAGATGCTCAACAGGCCGAGGCCGATTACGCGCGCAAGTACGGTTCCGACCACCAAACAAGCCACGGCAACGCCGCAAATGAACCACCCAGGAGCGCGATCCGCACGCGCTCGAACGCCCGCAGAGGCGACGGCAGATCATCAGGATCGGCCAGCCCCAAGTGTAGGCGCGGCTTCGGCGGCGAGTGGTGCGGCTCGCGCCCGCGCGAGGGCTTGCGAGAGCCGGGCGAGCATGGTCAAGTCCGCGTGTAGCTGGACGCGGGCGAGTCCGCGCACGCGAAGCGGTGCCACTGGTGCACTGGTGCACCAGCTCGAGCTCGACTACGACCAGTGCGTCCCGGGTCTGGGGCTCCGCCGACTGGCCCGAGCGGATGGCGGAGTGGTTCCGTTCCCACGGTGTGCCCGCTCCCGTCGCGGACGAGCTGATCGTCCAGGGCCACGCCGTCGCGCCGTTCATCCGCTTCGTCAGCGACCCGCGGCTCCTCCGCGAAGGCGACAGCCTTGACGGCTGGGAGGTGCTCTGGTTGCCGGGCCACGCCGACGGGCACGTCGCGCTCCTCCGTGACGGCGTCCTCGTCAGCGGCGACGTCGTGCTCGGGGAGATCTCGCCCGCGGTCGGCCTCTACCCGGAGAGCCGCCCCGACCCGCTCGCCGACTACCTCCGCTCGCTTCAGCGGATCGTCGAGCTCGACCCAGACGTCGTCTACGGCGGCCACGGCGAGCCGGTGCGCGCGCCGGCGGAGCGTGCCCGCGAGCTCGTGGCGCACCACCTGCAGCGGCTCGAGGACACCCGGGCGGCGCTCGGCTCCGAGCCGCTGAGCGGCTACGAGGTCTCGCTGCGGCTCTTCGGTGAGGAGCTCTCGCCGCCGCAGCGCCGCTTCGCCGTTGCCGAGACGCTCTCGCACCTCGAGCACCTCGTCGCTCGTGGACAAGCCGCGCGGGGTTTTGCCGACGGGACGCTTGCCTATACTGGGACGTAGTTGGAAGACGAGATCCCGCCTAGTCCCAGCGCCCCGGGGGTCGGGGCGTGAACCTCCTCCTCGAGATTGTCGCCGTCGCGGCGCTGATTCTCCTGAACGCGTTCTTCGTCGCGGCCGAGTACGGGCTCGTGACCTCGCGCCGGACGCGGATCGAGGAGCTCGGCGACGAGGGAAACCGTCGCGCGAAGCGAGTCCTCGAGCTCGTCTCCGATCCGCCGCGCTTCATCGCCGCGATGCAGCTCGGCGTCACGCTCACGAGTCTCGGCATCGGTGCTCTCGGCGAGCACGCGCTGACCCGCGCCTTCGACCCGGTGATGGCGACGGCCGTTGCGGTCGTGCTCGCGTACCTACTGCTGACCTTCTTCCACGTCGTCATCGGCGAGCTCGTGCCGAAGGGGGTCGCGCTCGGCCACTCCGAAGGGACGGCGCTCGCCCTCGCGGCGCCTGTGCGGGCGTTCTTCGCGCTCTTCTGGCCGCTGATCTGGATCCTCCAGCGGACGACGAACTTCGTGCTCGGCCTGCTCGGGCTCGAGCCGCCGGGGGGCGAGACGGAGGTGCACTCGGAGGCCGAGCTGAAGATGCTGCTCAACGTCTCCACCGAGCGCGGCGAGATCGAGGAGGGCGAGCAGGAGATGCTCTACAAGGTCTTCGACTTCGCCGACAAGGAGGCCGCCGACGTGATGGTCCCGCGGCCGGAGGTGGTCGCGCTGTCCGTCGACCTGCCGCCCGAGGAGTGCCTGCAGGCCGTCATGGACTCGCCGTACACGCGCTACCCCGTCTACCGCGAGTCGCTCGACGACATCGTCGGCATCCTGCACGTGCGCGACCTCTTCCAGGCGCTCGTCGATCACGGGATGGCGGCCGTCGAGGTCGAGCAGCTCGTACGTCCCGCCTACGTCGTGCCCGAGACGAAGGACCTCGCCGCGCTCCTGACCGAGTTCCGGCGCACGAACCAGCACATGGCGATCGTCGTCGACGAGTACGGCGGCGTGGAGGGCATCGTCACGCTCGAGGACCTCCTCGAGGAGATCGTCGGCGAGATCGAGGACGAGTTCGACCTCCCGGACGAGTCGGTGGAGCAGGTCGACGAGGACACGATCCGGATCGACGGCACGTTCCCGATCGACGACTTCAACGAGCAGTTCCGGACCGAGCTCCCGGTCGAGGACTACCACACGATGGCCGGCTTCGTCTTCGGGCAGCTCGGTCGGGCGCCCGAGAAGGGCGACGAGGTGAACCACGACGGGATGGTCTTCCGCGTCGAGGAGGTCGAGGGGCCTCGGATCGACAAGCTCGCGGTCACGTTCGAGCGGCGCCGCGAGGAGCGCGAGCGCGACGAGGCGGCGGCGGAGGAGGAGTCGGAGGCGGGTACCTCGAGCTAGGCGAGCGCCCGCGCGAGCGCCGCGTGCGCGTCCTCGAGGACGGGCTCGCCGTGCGAGACGAGCAGGCGCTCGACCGGGAGGTCGAGGAGCGGGCGGAGCGCCTCCTTCAGCTCCGTGTGGCCGGCGTGCTCGAGCCAGCTCTCCGGGCAGAGGCGGACGCCGCCGTCGGCGCCGAGGACGACGTCGCCGAAGACGAGCGCGGCGTGCTCGGCGATCCAGAAGACCGTCTCGTCGAAGCGGCCGGCGTGGTGTCCTTCGACGCCGCGCGGGAGGTCTCCGCCGATCTCGCCGCCGTAGCGCGCCGCGATCGCCTCGGAGCTGCGTGCGTGCCAGTGGACCGTAACGAGGACGTGCACCGGCTTCGCGGCCCGCTCGACGTCACGGTCGAGCGCGTGCCAGAAGCGCTCCTCGTCCTCGGGCGGGACGAGCGGGTCGACGAGCACGACGGCCGCCGGCGCCTCGTAGTAGACGCAGCCGACCTCCTGCTCCCAGCCCTCCGGGCCGCCCTCCTCGGGCGTCCACTCCGGGTGGAGCCCGGTCCAGCGCCAGAGCCCGTGTGACAGTTCCTGCACGCGCATGCCGGCCGACCCTAACTAACGTTCCACGGTTGGCCCTCACCCCAGAAGGAGAGCAATGAACCGTCTCACCCTCGTCGCCGCCGCCTGTCTTGCGGCGCTTGGCCTCGCTGCGTCCTCGTTCGGCGCCTCGACCGCCAACCGCCTCGTCGGCTCGACCGGCCCCGACGGGGCCTTCAAGATCACGCTCAAGCAGGGCACGAAGAAGGTCACGAAGCTGAAGCACGGCAAGTACACGATCGTCGTCAAGGACATTGCGAAGACGCACGACTTCCACCTCGTCGGTCTCGGCGTGAACAAGAAGACGCCGGTGAAGGGCAAGGGCACGTTCACCTGGCACGTGACGCTGAAGAAGGGGACCTACCGATACCTCTGCGACCCGCACAAGACGCTCATGAAGGGAAGCTTCAAGGTCACCTGAATCCGATCGGCCGCCGGCGCCGAAGGAGTGGCGACCGCGTCAACCCACGGAAGGGAGCAGCATGAAACGCCGGATGATCGCCCTCGCATTCGCCTCGGCCCTCGGGGCCTTCTGGCTCGCCGGGTTCGGGCGGGCGATGACGCTGCCGAAGCTCGTCGGCACCAGCGGCCCGGGCTTCGACATCGAGGTGACGAAGGCGGGCAAGGACGTCAAGAAGCTGCGGCACGGGACGTACAAGATCGTCGTGCGCGACAAGTCGGCCGCGCACAACTTCCACCTCATCGGCCCGGGCGTGAGCAAGAAGACCGGCGTCTCGTTCGTCGGTACCAAGACGTGGACGGTGAAGCTCAAGAAGGGCAAGTACACGTACCAGTGCGACGTCCATGCCGCGAGCGGCATGAAGGGAAGCTTCCGCGTTACGTGAGTTCGAGCGGAGCGATCTGGCCGTCTCGAATCGTGTAGGCGGCCAGGTCGCCCGTTTGCAGCGAGAGAATGAGGTAGGGCCGGCCCTCCCAGAGGCCGATGTTCTCGACGTCGGTCTTCGAGGGCCGTGGCGGCGAGGAGAGGTGCGAGTGGAAGACGCCGAGCTCGTAGCCTTCGTCCTCGAGGAAGAAGTCGAGCGGGTCGCGCGGCTTGAGCTCGAAGCGGTACGGGCTCGCCGCCTCGTTCTCGGCGGGGAGGTAGCGCTCGGCGACGCCGTCGCGGAAGGCGACGAGGCCGCAGGCCTCGTTCGGAGCCTCGGCCTCGGCGTGGGCGACGAGGGCGGCCCGCACCTCGTCCGGGATCACCACCAGACGTTCCGCTCCATCGACGCCTCGACGTCGTCCGCAGACCAGAAGTCGGCCGAGAGGTACTTCCAGCCGCCGTCGGCCAGGACGCAGACGACGACGCCCTCGTCGAGCTCCGCGGCAAGACGTCGCGCGACGTGGACGACGGCCCCGGACGAGACGCCGGCGAAGATCCCCTCCCGGTCGAGGAGCGCCCGTACGCCCTGCACCGCCTCCTCGTTCGAGACGAGGAGCTTCCGATCGAGCTTCGCCAGGTCGAGGATCGGCGGCACGTAGCCCTCGTCGAGCGAGCGGAGCCCCATAACCGGGTCGCCGGGGAGCGGCTCGGCCGCCGCGACGACGAGGTCGGGGAAGCTCTCGCG
>DASQWB010000051.1:0-19900 GCA_035640455.1 Gaiellaceae bacterium
AAGGTCGTCCCGGTCCTGCCGCTGAAGGAGATGGTCGTCTTCCCCGAGTCGATGAGCCCGCTCGCGATCGGCCAGGAGCGCTCGGTGAAGCTCGTCGAGGACGTCGTCTCCGGCGACCGCGTCGTCGCGCTCGTCACCGTCGGCAACGCGGAGGCCGACCCGCCCGGCTGGGACGACCTCTACGAGGTGGGCACCGCGGCGGTCGTCCAGAAGATGATCCGCGTCCCCGACGGAACGCTCCGCATCCTCGTCCAGGGCCTGCGACGCATCCGGATCGAGCAGCGCGTCCACGAGGAGCCCTACCTCGTCGCCGAGATCGCCGAGGTGCCGGACGTCGTCGAGGAGTCGCGCGAGCTCGAGGCGCTGACGCGTAACGTGCAGACGCTCTTCGGGCGCATCATCGGCCTCGTCCCGTACCTCCCCGAGGAGCTCCAGCTCGCGGCGGCGAACGTCGAGAACCCGAGCGCGCTCTCGCACCTCGTCGCCTCGACGATGCGGATCAAGACGGACGAGAAGCAGCGCCTACTCGAGCTCGCCGACGTGAAGGAGCGGCTGCGGGAGATCTCGGTGATCCTGAACCGCGAGCTCGAGGTCTTCGAGCTCGGGACGAAGATCCAGTCACAGGTCCAGTCCGAGATGGAGAAGGGCCAGCGCGAGTTCTTCCTCCGCCAGCAGCTGAAGGCGATCCAGGAGGAGCTCGGCGAGGGCGACCCCGAGCAGGCGGAGATCAACGAGCTGCGGAGCCGGCTCGACGAGACCGAGCTGCCCGAGGAGGCGCAGAAGGCCGCGGACCGCGAGCTCGCGCGGCTCGAGCGGCTGCCGCCGGCCGCGGCCGAGTACGGCGTCATCCGCACCTACCTGGAATGGATCCTCACGCTGCCGTGGACGCAGCAGACGACGGACGACCTCGACCTCCGCCGCGCGCGCCGGATCCTCGACGAGGACCACTACGACCTGGACAAGGTGAAGGAGCGGATCGTCGAGTACCTCGCGGTCTCGAAGCTGAAGAACGATGTCTCGGGGCCGATCCTCTGCTTCGTCGGGCCGCCGGGCGTCGGCAAGACGTCGCTGGGGCAGTCGATCGCCCGCACGCTCGGGCGCAAGTTCGTCCGCATCTCGGTCGGCGGCGTCCGCGACGAGGCCGAGATCCGGGGACACCGCCGAACCTACATCGGCGCGATGCCGGGCACGATCCTGCGCGCCCTCCGCGACGCCGAGTCACGGAACCCGGTCTTCCTCATCGACGAGATCGACAAGATGGGGGCCGACTTCCGCGGCGACCCGGCGAGCGCGATGCTCGAGGTGCTCGACCCCGAGCAGCACTCGAGCTTCCGCGACCACTACCTCGACCTCCCGTTCGACCTCTCGAAGGTGCTCTTCATCTGCACCGCGAACCAGCTCGAGACGATCCCGCCCCCCTTGCTCGACCGCATGGACGTCATTCAGCTCTCCGGCTACACCGAGGAGGAGAAGCTCGGGATCGCGAAGCGCTACCTCGTGCCGAAGCAGCTCGAGGCGCACGGGCTCGAGCGCGCCCAGGTGCGCTTCGGCGACACCGTGCTGCGGCTCGCGATCCGCGAGTACACCCGCGAGGCCGGCGTCCGCAGCCTCGAGCGCCAGATCGCGGCGCTCTGCCGCAAGGCGGCGACCCAGGTTGCGAAGGGGAAGGCGAAGCGGATCCGGCTCGACGAGGCGCGCGTGCGCGAGTGGCTCGGCCCGCGCCGCTTCTCGGCCGAGGTGCGCCGGCGGACGGCCGAGCCGGGCGTCGCGACGGGCCTCGCGGTCACGGCGGTCGGCGGCGACGTCCTCTTCGTCGAGGCGACCGGCTATCCCGGCAAGGGGCGCCTGACGGTGACGGGGCAGCTCGGCGAGGTGATGCAGGAGTCGGCGCAGGCGGCACTGTCCTGGGTGCGGAGCCACGCCGTGCCGCTCGGCCTCGATCCCGCCTGGTTCGGCGACCACGACGTGCACGTGCACGTCCCCGCCGGCGCGGTCCCCAAGGACGGGCCCTCGGCCGGGATCACCATGGCGACGGCGATCGTCTCGCTCGCCCGCGGCCGGCCGGTCTCCGACGAGGTGGCGATGACCGGCGAGATCACGCTCACGGGCCAGGTGCTGCCGGTGGGCGGCATCCGCGAGAAGGTGCTCGCGGCGCAGCGCGCCGGGATCGGGAAGGTCGTCCTGCCGAGCGAGAACGAGCCCGACCTCGAGGAGCTGCCGGCCGAGACGCGCGAGGCGGTGCAGTTCGTGCTCGCCGACTCGCTCGAGGAGGTGCTCGGAGCGGCCTTCGATGGCGCGCGGAGGACCGGCCCTCGCCGAACGGCCCCGCACCGGCAGGCGGCTACTCCGGCCGGAAGGTCCTGAAGAGCATCCGGCAGGCGCCGTCGTCGCCTCCGGCCTGGAAGCGGCAGAGCAGCTGGTGCTCCCGCCGGCCGTCGAGCACGAACGCCGTCCGCTCGACGAGGCGCCGGCTCGAGCGCCGGTAGCCGATCTCGTAGCGGCGGGCGCGGCGGCCCGCGAGGACGATCGTCTCGCGCGCCTCGAGGCGCCCGCCGAGCTGCGCGGTCAGCTGAACGGCCGCCCGGTCGAGCGCCGGCGCGACCTTGGCCCAGAGCCGCGGCTCGTAGCGGCGGGCGAGCGGGAATGTCGTCACCCCGACGAGGTCGACGGCGCCCGAACTCGCGGCGACCGTCCGGCCGCTGCGCCGCACACGCCACGACGACGGCGCCGAGAACCGGTAGCCGACCCCGACCACGTCCTGCACCTTCGCCGACGGCCCCTTGGAGCCGTCGCTCCCGCAGCCGACGAGTAGGATCGCCGCGGCAGCGACGCCCGCGAGCGCCGGTTTGCACCCTCCTGGGCCGGGGAAAGAGCGCGTCGACAACGAGCGAAAGGACACCTGGGGCATGGCCAAGACGAAGGACAAGGTCTTAAACCAGGCGGGGAACGTCAAGCCGTACATCGAGCGGGCCGTGAAGGACGAGGACCTGCGCGAGAACGTCACGACGGCCTTCGCCGCGGCGAAAGAGGTCTACGACGAGCTGGTCGGCAACCGCGGGGTCACCACGGTCGCGCGGCGCGTCGCGAGCGACACCGACATCCAGGACAACCTGAAGCGCGCGCTCGACGAGCTCCGCGAGGCCGCCGACCGCCTCCAGGGCAAGCGGGACCACAGCGGGCGCAACACGATGCTGCTCCTGCTCGGGATCACGCTCGGCATCCTCTTCAACCCGGCGACCGGGCCGCAGACCCGCAAGTGGCTGTCGGACAAGGTGTTCGGCGGCAGCGACGAGTTCACGTACCAAGGCTCCGGCAACTCCACGTAGCGGTTCGACCAGTCACTTCAGACGGACGTGCGGGAAACCCGCACGTCCCGACGACTGGTGCCTCAGAAGGCTCGGGTAACTCGTCGTAACAGTTAGCGGGCGCGCGAAGCGCGCACGCCTAGTCGACGCGCGGACGCTGCGAGGCCAGCTCCACCACGCGGCCGTGCTGCGGGCGCAGCCCGCTTCCGAGGAGCCCGGCCACGCCCTCGGTCGCGGCGACCTTGAGCGCGCGGGCCAGCGATCCCGGCTCGAGCCCGTTCGCGGTCGAGATGTCGGACGACTGGAGCAGCACCGCGCCCGGCTGCGGCGCGGCGTTGGAGGAAGCGGGGGCCCAGCCGGCCGCGGTCCCGAAGCGGAGATCCTGGAGGTGCTTCCAGGCGTCGAGGTAGCTCGTCGGGTTGACGACGCCGTCGTAGCCCATCCCCAGGAGGCCGACCGGGTGGATCTCGAAGTGGAGGTGATACGGCGTACCCTCGGCGTCGCCGGTGTTGCCGACGAAGCCGAGCACAGCGCCCGCCGAGACGTGCGCGTTGTTCACGGCGAGCGGCGTGTAGGCCGAGAGGTGCGCGTAGTAGAACTGGTTCCCTTGCTCGTCGCGGAGCCAGAGCCGGTTCCCGCCGATGTCGTTCCAGCCGACGGAAAACACCGTCCCCTTTGCGACGGCGAGGACCGGTGCGCCGAGCGGCGCGAAGATGTCGTCGCCGTGGTGCCAGCCGCCCGGCACGTCGCCGCGCGGCGCGCGGAAGGTGTCGCCGTACGAGCTCGGGCCGTAGACCGGGAAGACGTAGCCGCCGGGCGTCTCCGACAGCTTCGGGTGGATGTCGGGTGGAAGCCGCGTCGGAAGCGTCGACTGCGGCACTCCCGGAATGGGCTTCGCCGGCTCGGGCGCCCTCTTCGCCGTCGGCGCCTTGTGCGCTCCCGCGGCGCCCTGCTGGCTCTTCTTGGCCTGCCCGGGCGGAGGCGGAGGAGCGGTCGAGGCTTGCACCGAGGCCTCCGCGTAGCCGACCTGGATCTCGCTGCCGGCCGGAAGGCCGCCGTGATCGGCGGTGAGGTGGACGTCGAGGGCGGTCACGGAGCCGCGGAAGGTCGTCTGGGTGCGGGAGGCGCTCTGCACGTTCACGTCGGCGTAGCCCCAGTCGCCGAGCGTGACGCGGCCCGCTGCGGCGGCCGGCTGCCCTGCGATGACCAGCCCGGAGACACCGGCGCCGGAGAGGTCGCCCGTCGCCGCGCCCGGCTTGGCCGAGGACTTCGCATGGGCGACGATGTCGCTCGCCGTCACCTCGCCGCCGAAGAGCGACAGGTTCGTCACCTCCGCGGAGGCGTTGGCGAACGGATTCCCGGTCGAATCGGACTGGACGCTCGCCACGTACGAGTCGGCGGCCACCGCCGGGCCCTCCGAGCCCGAGTACGAGAAGCCGCTGCCCGGAGCCACGGCGTCGCTCGGCGGCGAGGAGATCGTCGGCGTCGACGAGCCGCCGCCCGGGACGACGACGCGAATCGCAAACGCGCGTGCGAGCGCCCCAGCCGTCTCGGCGCCCGAGCTCGTGCCGACCGAGCCGGTCGCGAGGAGAGCGAGCGCGAGCGGAAGGATGGTGAACCGCGCCTTCACCCTCGCCCCATTATGGTCATTCGGCCCAGCCGTCACACCTGGCGGCGCGGCTAGGTCGGACCGAGCTTCTCGCGGGCGAACGCGCGGAAGCGCTCTCGCGTGGCCTCGTCCGGCCCGAGCGCCTCGTCCTCGTCGTAGCGCGCGTCGGCGGCGATCTCCTCGCCGACCGCCCGCACCTCCTTCGCGAGCGCCTCGCGGTGCGCCTCGTTGCCGAGCAGTGCTTCCACCCAGGCCTCGCTGCCGTCGTAGGGCGGGATCTCGTCCTCGAAGAGGAGCTGCCCCAGCACGAGCCCGACGCGGATGTAGGCGAACGTGCGGAACGCGAGCAGCCGGCGCGGCGTCGAGACGAGCCGCTCGAGCTCGGCGTCCTCCGCCTGCAGCCTCGCCACGATGCCGCCGATCGGCTCGTCGACGAGCGGAAGCCAAATGTCTTCGGGGCTCGCCACAGCCCACAGAGTCTAGGAGCGCTAGGGCGACTCCCGCCAGGCTCGCAGCACGATTTGGGCGGCGACGGCAAGCAGCAGCACGGCGAAGAGGCGGCGCAGCGTCACCTCGGGGAGCGCCTCGGCGACGAGCACGCCGCCGACCACGCCGGCGATCGACGTCACGCCCAGGACGAGCGCGGCGCGCCAGCGAACGTTCCCGTACCGGTGCTGGCGCCATGCGCCGACCGCGACCGTGGGCAGGATCGCCAGGAGCGAGGTGGCCTCGGCCGAGCGCTGCGACAGGCCGAGCGCGAGCAGCGTCGGCACGAAGAGGAGGCCGCCGCCGACGCCCAGCAGCCCGGAGACGACACCCGCGGCCAGGCCGAGCGCGACCGCTGCGAGGTCGACCGCGCTCACGGGTCCGCCTCGGAATCACGCGGTCCAGGCCGACGGCGCAGACGGTCGAGCCGGCAAAGCCGACACGGCCTGAAAGCGGCATCACAAGCGACGCCGCTCACGCGACGAGCAGCTTGACGGCGATCGCGACCAGAAGCGCCGCAAAGAGCAGCGAGAGCTCGCGGCGCCGGAGCCGCTGCTGGAGCCAGGTACCGAGGACGGCGCCGGCCGTCGCCGGCAGACCGACGAGCGCCGCCGACCCGGGATGGACACGGCCGTAGTAGGCGTAGAAGAGCGTCCCGGCGAGCGCCGTCAGCCCGATCGCGGCGAGCGAGGTCGCCATTGCTGGCCGCTCCGCGAAGCCCGCCGCGAGCACGAGCAGCGGGACGATGACGATGCCGCCGCCGACACCGAAGAGCGCGCTGAAGAAGCCCGCCGCGAGGCCGATGACGACGAGCCGCACCGCCGTATTGTAGGAAGGTGGCCGCCGACCTCCTCGCGCGCCTCCGCGACGAGCCGGAGCGCGCGGCGCTCCTGCTCGACGTCGACGGGACGCTCGCGCCGATCGTCGAGCGGCCGGAGGACGCACTCGTCCCGGAGGAGACGCGGGCCGAGCTCGAGCGACTCGCGTCGCGCTACGCGCTCGTCGCGTGTGTGAGTGGCCGCACGTCCGCGGACGCGGCGGCGACCGTCGGCCTCGAGACCGTCGTCTACGTCGGCACGCACGGGCTCGAGCTCGAGCCGGAGGCGGAGCGCTGGGCGACGGCGGTGCACGAGTTCGCGGCGGGCGTCGCGTGGCCGCCCGAGGACAAGGGCCTCACGGTCGCGTTCCACTACCGCGGCGCACTCGACGAGGACGCGGCGCGCGCGGAGCTGGAGGAGGTGGCCGTCCGCGCCCGAGCGGCGGGCCTCCATACGCGCTTCGGCCGCAAGGTGCTCGAGCTCCTGCCCCCGGTCGAGGCGAACAAGGGCACGGCGATCCGGCGGCTACTCGCCGACCGAAGGCTACGGCGGGCGCTCTACGCGGGGGACGATACGACGGATCTCGACGCATTCCGTGCGCTTGAGGGGCTCGAGGCCGGCGTACGAATCGCCGTCGCCTCGGCAGAGGGGCCGTCGGCGCTGCTCGCGGCCGCGGACATCGTCGTCGCGGACCTGGCGGAACTCCTCACAATTCTTCGGGGACTGTAAAACGCTGGAAAACGAAGATTCTGAACGGGAACAGCGGGCACCATGAATCGAGACACAGCGAGGTTCTCCCCTCCAGCCTCGTGCGATCGAGACGGAGGTTCGAGATGAGACGATTCGCGATTGCAGGGGTTATCGCACTCGTCGCGGCGGCGGCTCTCGGCACCGCGGAGGCCGCTCAGACACATGGGGCGAAGAAGGTCGCCCTCTGCCACCGGACGAAGTCGGCGAAGCGGCCCTACGTCCGCGTCGTCGTGAGCACGCGGGCACAGCTGCGGGCACACATGGCTCACCATGCAGACATCGTCCCGGTGCCCGCCGGCGGCTGTCCGCGCACGGCCGTGACCCCGAAGAAGGGCGGAGTCGTGTTGACGGCCAGCCTGAGTGGAACCAACCAGACGCCTCCGGGCGACCTCGACGGCAGCGGGCAGGCGACGTTCCGAACCCTGCCGGGCCTTGGCCAGATCTGCTACTCGATCACGGTCAAGGACATCACGCTTCCGGCGACCGCCGCGCACATCCACCTGACGGCGAATGGGAACATCGTCGTGCCGCTGACGGCGCCGAACGCGAGCGGGAAGGCGAGCGGCTGCGCCAACACCACGCGCGCCATCGTCAGGGCCATCCTGACGAACCCGAGCGGGTACTACGTGAACGTCCACACGACGGACTTCCCGAACGGCGCGATCCGCGGCACGCTCACTCGGTAGGTCCACTGTGCAGGGGCTCGGCGCGGCCGAGCTCCTGCGCTTCCCGTTGCAGGACGTCCCACGCGCGCCGCACGTCGGCCTCCGTCGTCCGCGCGCTGCCGATCGCCAGGCGGAGGACGTAGCGACCCTCGAGCCGCGTGTGGGAGAGGAAGACCTCGCCGGTCGCGTTCACTCGCTCGAGGAGCGCCTCGTTCTCCTCGTCGGAGCCGAGGCGGCGGAAGCAGACGAGCGAGAAGCCGCGCGGCGCGGCGAGCTCCCAGCCGTCGGTCTCGCGGATCCAGCCCTCGAAGAGCTCGGCGAGCCGCACGTGCTCGCGGATCACCGTCTGGAGCCCCTCGCGCCCGAAGCAGCGCATGACCGCCCACAGCTTCAGCGAGCGGAAGCGGCGGCCGAGCGCGGGCCCGTAGTCGGAAAGGCTGTCGGCCTCGTCGGAGGTGCGGAGGTAATCCGGGACGAGGCTGAAGGCGCGCCGCAGCGCCTCGGGCCGGCGGCTCCAGAAGGCCGAGCAGTCCATCGGCACGAAGAGCCACTTGTGCGGGTTCACGACGAGCGAGTCGGCCCGCTCGACGCCCGCCTGCGACTCGCGCAGCTCGGGACATACCCACGCCGAGCCCGCGTACGCCGCGTCGACGTGCAGCCAGACCCCGGCCGCCTCGCAGGCGTCGGCGATCGCCGGCACGGGATCGACGGCCGCCGTCGAGGTCGTGCCCACCGTCGCAACGACAGCGGCCCCATCGGAGAGGTCGAGCGCCTCCGGGCGCAGGCGAAAGGCCTCGTCGACGGGCGTCTTACGCAATTCAAGCCCGAGCAGCCGCGCAGCCTTGTCGACCGACGAGTGCGCCTGCTCGGAGCAGACGACAACGCGACCGCCGGTCGTCTCGCGGGCCGCGGCGAGCGCGGCAATCGTCGAGGTCGAGGCGGTGTCCTCGATGTGCCCGTGCCAGCCGGCGGGGAGGCCGAGCAGCTGCGCCAGCCAGTCCATCGCCACCGCCTCGAGCTCGGTCGAGGCCGGCGAGGTGCGCCAGATGAAGCCCACCGAGTTGAGCGCTGCTGCGAGGAGCTCGGCGAGGATGCCGGGCTCCGAGCCCGTCGTAGCGAAGTACGCGAAGAACCGCGGGTGCTGCCAGTGCGTGATCCCGGGCAGGAGCAGCTCGTCGAGGTCGCGGAGGACATCCGCGAACGATTCCGCTCGCTCGGGCGGCGAGGCGGGAAGCGAGCGGCGCACGTCTCCGGGCCGCACGCGCGCCAGCACCGGCAGCTCACCGACGCGCTCGAGGTAGTCGGCCGCCCAGTCGACGGCGGCGTGACCGTCCTCGCGGAAGCTCATCGGCCGTTCCGGGCGAAGGCACCGCTTGCGGTGCCGCTGTCAGGACGTGCGGGTCTCCCGCACGTCCGTCTGAAACGACCGGTCGACACGAAGGAATCGACGTCCCCGCCCAAGTGCTCCTCGATCACCTCGCGGAGGATCGTCGGGAACTCGTAGCGCGGCTCGATCCCCCACTCGGGCGCGACGAGACCGCCGAGCGGATGGAGCTCCCAGTCCGTGCCGGCGACGCGGTAGTCACGGCCGGGCTCGATCGGCTCGTCGCCGCTCGTCTGCAGCACTCCGCGGGGCCGTCCACGCAGCGGCCGCGCAGTGCCGCGCGCGAACTCGGGGTCACGGCCGCGCGCGAGCATCTCGGCAAGGCGGGCACCGCGGATGACGGCGATGCCCGGGTTCGCCGACGAGTCGCAGGCGTCCCACAAGCTGGAGCGCGTGAGCGGGCCGGCCGGAAGACCTTTCGTGAACGCCTGCCCCGGGGTCACGAGTGCGACGTCGGCGTCGAGCCGCCTGCGCAGGACGTCCGCCAGCCAACGAGCGGCCGCGGTTGGGTCGAGGGGCTCGGCAAGCTCGCCGACGATCTCGGAGACGAAGGCCGCAACGTCGCTCTCGGCCTCGTCGGCGGCCGCGAGCACCGCCGGATGGAGCGGAACGTCGTCGCCGACGGCGATGACGTCGGCACGCGCGCCGTCCGGACCAAGCTCGAGGCGACCGAGATGCGAGCCGAAGCTGCCTGCCTGCGCCACGAGCACGCCTCCGATCCGCTCGCCCTCCGGCAGAAGGTCGTGAGTATGCGCCCCAAGGACGGCGTCGACGGCTCCGTCGAGCGCCGGCGCGAGTCGCCGGTCGTCGACCACGTCGTCGGGCACGTCCAGCCCCAGGTGCGAGAGGAGGACGACGTGGTCGGCGCCGCGCTCCCGAAGCTCGCCCGCGAGCCGCCGCACGAGCGGTGCCTCCTCGATCCGCGACACGCCCAGGTCGTCGAAGCCGAAGGCGAGAGCCGGGGCCGTCACGCCGATCAGGCCGAGGCGGCTCCCTCCGATCTCGAGCAGCGTGCTGTCGACGACGTCCTCGAGGCGCGAGCCGTCCTCGGCGCGGAGGTTTGCAAGCAGGAGCGGATACGAGGCGGCGGCAGCGTGGTCGGGGAGCACGCCTGTCCCGTAGCGGAACCACGACGCGTTGCCGACGGCCGCCGCCGCACAGCCGGCCGCCGAGAGGAGCCGATGCATCGCCGCGCCCTTCGTCGCGTTGCTGATCCAGGTCGTCGTCTCCTCGATGTCACCGGCGTCGACGTAGACGACCGGGCAGTGGCTCTCGGCGTGGATCTGCTCGACGAGCGTCGCGATGCGAGCGAGGCCTTCGACGTTCCCGTGCACGTCGTTCGTGTGCAGGACGACGAGCCGCGTCATCGCGCGAGCAGGCGCTCGATCTCGGGCCAAGGACGCGTGTTCAGCACCTGGTCGGCGGTCATCCAGGCGCGGCGGGCCTGTGCGATCCCGAGCTCGGGGAAGGCGAGCGCGGCGACGCTGTGGCCGTCGCTCGACACGGCGACCTTCACCCCGGCCTCGGCCGCCGCGCGGGCGTGGACGTCGCGCAGGTCGAGCCGGTCGGGCTGCGAGTTGATCTCGAGGAACGTCCCCGTCTCGAGCGCCTTCTCGATCACCCGCTCGACGGCGACGTCGGCCGGCGGCCGGCGCGTGATCTTGCGCGCCGTGAGGTGGCCGATGCAGTCGACGTGCGGGTTCTCCATCGCCGCGAGCACCCGCTCGGTCGGGTTCTTGTCGAAGGCGGTGTGGAGCGAGGCGATCACCCACTCGAGCTCCGCGAGCGTCTCGTCCGCCACGTCGAGCTCGCCGTTCGCGCGGACGTTCACCTCGATCCCGCGCACGATCCGGAACGGCGCGAGACGCTCGTTGAGGGCGGCGATCTCCTTCGCCTGCGCCTCGAGCCGCTCCTCGCGCAGGTAGTGCGAGTGGTCGGTGAGCGCGAGGTAGGAGTAGCCGCGCTCGATCGCCGTGCGCGCCATCTCCTCGACCGAGTTCTTGCCGTCGGCCGACCAGGTCGAGTGACAGTGCAGATCGCCGCGCAGGTCGGAGAGCTCGACGAGGTGGGGCAGCTCGCCCCGTCGCGCCGCCTCGAGCTCGCCGTTGTTCTCGCGCAGCTCGGGCGGGATGTACTCGTAGCCGAGGAAGGCGTAGAGCTCCTCCTCGCTCCCGGTCTGGAATGTCTCGCCGCTCTCGACGACCTTGACGCCGTACTCGGAGACGGAGAAGCCCCGCCGCACGGCCTCCTCGCGCAGCGCCATGTTGTGATCCTTCGAGCCGGTGAAGTGCTGGAGGAGGTTGCCGAAGCACTCCGGCGGGACGACGCGGAGGTCGAAGCGGAGGCTGTCGTTCGAGACGACAGTCGCCTTCGTGTCGCCGCGCGCGACGACCTGCTCGACCCAGCGGAGCTTCGTGAAGTAGTCGGTGAGCGCCGCGGGGTCGGACGCGGTCGCGATCAGGTCGAGGTCGCGGAACGTCTCCTTGCGGCGGCGGACGCTGCCCGCCTCGGAGACCTCCACCGCCGCCGGGTGCTCGCGTAGCACGGAGACCACCGCAAGCACCGCCGGCAGCCCGTCGCCGAGCAGACGCCGGCCGTGGTCGGGCTCCGGCTCCGCGGCGGCTTGCAGGGCGGCGAGGATCTTCTCCTCGCTGCGGGCACCGAGGCCGCCGAGCCGCCGCAGCCGCTCGTCCGCCGCCGCCTGCCGCAGCTCCTCGAGGGTCGTGATGCCGAGCTCCTGCCAGATGCGCCGCGCCGTCTTCGGCCCGAGCCCGGGCAGGCGCGTGAAGAGGACGACCTCGGCCGGGACGATCGCCCGGTGCTTCGTCAGGGCGCGCATCTCGCCCTTGTCGACGACCTCGAGGATCTTCTCCTCGATCGTCTTGCCGATCCCCGGCAGCTGCTTCGCCTTGCCCTCGAGCGCGAGCTGGGCCACCGGCGTCGAGGTCTCGCGCACGCGCGTCGCGGCGCGCCGGTAGGCGAGGACACGGAACGACTGCTCGCCCTCGATCTCGAGCAGGTCGGCGAGCAGCTCGAGCTGATCCGCCACGTCGCTGTTCCTCGGCAGGGGTTTGCTCACCCGGGCGATATTACGGAGGCATCGTGGGGGAACCCATGGTTCCCCCACGAACCCCCTCCTTCGAGAGCGAGACTCCAAACGTGCGCGCAACGGTCTGCCTGCCGACCTACAACGAGAAGGAGAACCTCGAGCCGATGGTGCGCGCGCTCGGGGCCGTGCTCGGCCCGGACGACCGCGTGCTCGTGGTCGACGACAACTCGCCCGACGGCACGGGCGAGATCGCCGACCGACTCGCCGCAGAGCATTCCTTCGTCGACGTCCTCCACCGGCCGAAGAAGGAGGGGCTCGGGCCTGCGTACCTCGCGGGCTTCCGGCGCGCGCTCGCGGACGGCGCCGAGCTCGTGCTCGAGATGGACTGCGACTTCTCGCACCGGCCCGAGGACACGCGCCGGCTGATCGACGCGGCCGCCGACGCCGACCTCGTTCTCGGCTCGCGCTACGTCCGCGGCGGCAGGATCGGCAACTGGGGGCTCGTGCGGCGCTTCATCTCGCGCGGGGGCTGCGTCTACGCGCAGGTCATCCTCGGAGTCGGGCTGCGCGACCTCACGGGCGGCTTCAAGTGCTACCGGCGCGCCGTGCTCGAGCGGATCGACCTCGACGCGATCGACTCGCGCGGCTACGCGTTCCAGATCGAGACGACCTACCGCGCCCTCCAGGCAGGCTTCCGCGTCGTCGAGGTGCCGATCACGTTCGTCGACCGCGAGGTCGGCGGCTCGAAGATGAGCCGCTCGATCGTGCTCGAGGCGATCTGGAAGGTCCCGGTCCTGCGGCTGGCGGCGCTGCGCGGGAAACTAGGATGATCGCGTGCGCGACGTGACGGACGCCACGTTCGACCAGGACGTCTTAGGGTCGCAGAAGCCCGTCGTCGTCGACTTCTGGGCGCCCTGGTGCGGGCCGTGCCGGGCCGTCCACCCGGTGCTCGAGCAGCTCGCGGCCGAGCACGAGGGTCGGATCGACTTCGCGAAGCTGAACGTCGACGAGAACCCCTCGGCGGCAGCTCGCTACGACGTCTTCTCGATCCCGAGCGTCATCCTCTTCGAGAGTGGCGAGCCGCGCGAGACGCTCGTCGGCGCGCGGCCGCGGTCGCACTACGAGCGCGCCCTCGCGCCCTGGCTCTAAGCCTTTAGGGCTGGACGGCGGGCTCGGACGCACGGCGTGCTCCGACTGGTTGCCCTGCCTGCGCCGGCGTCGACTTCGACGTGACGACGCGCACCCGGGGGTCGATCGCCGCGTAGACCAGGTCGACGACGAGGTTGAAGGCGAGGATGGCGAGCGTCGACCAGACGACGATGCCCATGATCGTCGGCAGGTCCTGGCGGCGCAGGCTGACGACCGCCGTCTGGCCGAGGCCCGGGAGGCCGAAGACGGTCTCGACGAAGACGGCGCCGCCGAAGGCGACGCCCATGTCCATCCCGAGCATGGTCACGACGGGCAGCATCGCGTTCCGGAGGACGTGCGAGCGGAGCACGCGCCACGCCGAGGCGCCCTTCGCCCGCGCCGTCTGGACGAAGTCCGCGTCGAGCGTCTCGAGCACGTTCGCGCGGATCATCCGCACGTAGAGCGCCGCGAAGAGGATCGTGAACGTGATCCAGGGAAGGATCATGTGGTAGGCCCACTTCGCCGGGCCGCCGCAGCCGGTCGCCGGGCGGATGAGGTCGCAGTAGCCGCCGATCGGCAGGGCGTGCAGCCGGTAGCCGAAGAAGTACGAGAGCATGAGCCCGATCCAGAGCGGGTGCGCCGAGATCCCGATCAGGACGAAGGTCATCGTGATCCGGTCGAGGAGGCTGCGCGGCCGGAGCGCCGAGATGATCCCGACCGGGATCGACACGAGCAGCCAGATGACCGCTCCGCCGACGACGAGCCACACGGTCACCGGCGCCGCGTCGCCGATGATCTGCGTCACGCGCTCGCGGTTGACGAACGAGCGGCCGAGGTCGCCGTGCACCGTGTGCACGAGGAACTTCGCGTACTCGGAGTAGACCGGCCCGTGGATGTTGAGGTCCTGCCGGACGTCGGTGGCGGCGAATTCCGTCCGCCGGACGTTCTGCTGCTGCTGCACGGGCAGGACGAAGAAGAGGATGTACGTGACGGCCGTGATCGCCAGGAAGAGCACGCCCGCCCAGAGGACCCGCCTCACCAGGTACGCCAGCACTGTCGGCTGTACGGTGCCTGGCTTCAACCGGTTCTGCAAGGCACCGGAGCGGGTCGGGCGATCAGTTCAGAGGGATGTGCGGCGGTCCCGGGCGGTCGGTTCTGCAACTTACGTCTTGAAGTGATCCCAGCCGGCGAGTTCGAAGGGCTCTCCGCGGTGCAGTAGCACGACGCCCTCGCCCTTCTCGCAGCGCCCGATCTCGTGGAAGCGGCCGGGCTCGGGGACCGCCGCGAGGAGCTCGTAGTCCTCGCCGAAGCCGAGGTCCTCGAGCCGTGCTTCAGGCGCGAGCGGCACGCGGTCGAGGTCGACGACGAGGCGGCAGCGCGAGCGGGCGGCGATGTGAGCGGCGTCGACGGCGAGGCCGTCGGAGACGTCGAGCATCGCGGTCGCATGCGCGGCGAGCTCGCGACCCTCTTCGAGCCGGAGCGGCGGCCGGACGTAGCGCTGCTCGCGGAAGGCGGCGCCGGCTGCGCCGAGCGGCCCGGTCACGACGAGCCGGTTGCCGGGGCGCGCGCCGCCACGGCCGGGGACGCGTGGGGAACGGCCGATGGCGGTGACGGATAGCGTCACGCGCTCCGCTCGCGACGTGTCGCCCCCGACGACCGGCACCTGCGTCTCCGCGATCCCCTCGTAGAGCTCGAGCACGTCCTCGACGGTCCTCTGCGGCGGCAGCGCGAGGCTGACGACAAGAGCGTCCGGCGCCGCGCCGGAGGCCGCGAGGTCGCTGAGGTTGACCGCGGCCGCGCGCCAGCCGAGGTCGCGCCAGGAGATCCAGTCGAGCCGGAAGTGGACGTCCTCGACGAGCGCGTCCTGCGTCACGACGAGCCCGCCGGCCAGCTCGGCGGCGTCGTTCTCGATCCCGTGCGCGAGGCCGCGGCGCTCGAGCTCGGCGATGAGGCCCAGCTCCCCGAGCTCCGAGAGCTTCACCGCCGGCCCGCCTCCACCACCCCCCAAGGGGGCAGCGAGGCCCCCTGACGAAAGCGTACGCCGCGCGGCCGCACGCCACTGTGCCGATACTGCGCCGAAAGCGTCACGCCCGTGCGAGCGCGGCGTCGACCGCCGCTCGAACCTCGCGCAGCTCCGCCACGGCGCGGATCACGGCCACGCCCGCGGCGCCCGCGCGGATGCAGTCGCCGGCGTTCGACGCGTCGACGCCGCCGATCGCCACCACCGGCACGGCCACGGCCCGGCTGATCGCGGCGAGGCCGTCCAGGCCGAGCGGCGGCCCCGCATCCGGCTTCGAGGGCGTCTCCCACACCGGCCCGGCGCCGACGTACGACGCACCGGCCGCCTCGGCCTCTAGTGCCTCCGCGACGCTGGCCGCGGACAGCCCGAGCAGGACCCCGGCCGTCCTCGCACGCTCTGCTCCGACGTCGTCCCGGCCGAGATGGACGCCGTCGGCACCGGCCCGCAGTGCCGCGTCGACGTCGTCGTTGACGACGAATGTGACTCCGGCGGCGGCACACGCAGCCCGGATCGAGCGGCCCACCTCGACCACGTCGTCGGCCGGCGTGCCCTTGATCCGGAGCTGCACGACCGTCGCGCCGTCGGCGATCGCCTGCTCGGCCGCGGCAGCGTCGGCGACGAGCGCGTGGACTCTCATGCCTCCACCCGCGCGCGCCCGTCCAGCGTCGCCGGGTCGAGCGCCGCGAGCGCGTCGTAGAGGCCGACGTGGAACGAGCCGGGGCCACGCGCCCCGACGGCCGCGTCCTCGCCTGCCACGCCGAAGGCGACAAGAGCTTCCGCCGCCGCGGCGAGCGGCTCGACCGGATTGCCGGCGAGGAAGCAGCCCGTGAGCGCCGAGGACATGCACCCAGTGCCCGAGACGGCGGCGAGCAGCTCGTGCCCGTTCGCCACGGCGATCGTCTGGCCGCCGTCGGACACGTGGTCGACGGGACCCGTCACCGACGCGACGCACCCGAACCGCCGCGCCGCCTCGCTCGCGATCTCGGCTGCCGAGACGCCGCTTCCGATCGACTCGACGCCGCGCACCTCGGCCTCCACGCCCACAAGCGTCGCCACCTCACCGGGATTCCCGCGCAGGACGGTCACGTCCGCCTCGTACAGAATCCGCCGGGCCGTGTCCGTCCGCAGCCGGGTCGCGCCGGCGCCCACCGGGTCGAGGACGACGGGGATGCCTCGCGCCGAGGCGGCCTTGCCCGCGACGAGCATCGACTCGATCCACGGCGCCGAGAGCGTGCCGATGTTGATCACGAGCGCGCCCGCCAGGCCGACCATCTCCTCGACCTCCTCCCGCGCGTGCGCCATCACGGGCAGCGCGCCGAGCGCGAGCGTGGCGTTCGCGGTCTCGTTCATGACGACGTAGTTCGTGATCTGGTGCACGAGCGGCTTCGTCTCGCGGATCGTCCGCAGCGTCGCTCCCGGCGAGACCGTCATCGCGGAGCTCCAATCGCCAGGATGTCGACCGGCCCCTCGCCCGCTCCGAGCTCCTCGAGCCCATTCGCGACCGCTGCTTCAGCAGCCGCTGCAGCGGCCCGCGCGGCGTCCCGCAGGCTCGAGCCACGGGCAAGCTGCGCCGCAAGCGTCGCGGAGTGCGTGCAGCCGGCTCCGTGCGTCGCGGCCCGATCATGCCGGTCGACCGGGATCACGAGCTCGCCCTCGTCGTCGAGGAGGAAATCGCCGCGCTCGCCGCCGTGGCCGCCGGTGACGACGACCGCGCGGGCGCCGAGCTCGCGGATCCGCTCCGCCAAAGCGAGCCTCGGCCTGCGGAAGCCCGCGAGCGCCTCCGCCTCGGCGAGGTTCGGCGTCACGACCGTCGCGAGCGGAAAGAGGCGCTCGACGTAGGTCGCCACCGCGTCCTCTTGGAGCAGGCGCGCGCCCGAGCTCGCGACCATCACGGGATCGACGACGAGCGGCACTCCGCGGCAGTCGAGGAAGTCCGCCACCGTCTCGATCAGCCGGCGCGAGAAGAGCATGCCCGTCTTGGCCGCGTCCACACCGATGTCATCGAAGACCGCCTCGAGCTGCGCGCCGACGAAGTCGCTCGGCAGCTCGTGCACCGCCGTGACGGCGACGGTGTTCTGCGCCGTCAGCGCGACGAGCGCGCTCATCCCGTGGCAGCCGGCCGCGGCGAACGCCTTCAGGTCGGCTTGGATGCCGGCGCCCCCGCCCGAATCGGACGTGGCGATAGTGAGACAACGCGGTACTGACACTTCACTCCCTTCGCCGGTGCGAACCGGATCAGGTTCGACGGGTGTGATCTCAGCCCCGGATCGGGGCACCCCGGTAGCCCCACTCTAGCTTCAATAGCGAGATGGCCACCGCCGCCGCGCTGTGGGACGACCTGCTCCAGGGCGAGGAGCTCGCGCACCTCGAGACGGTGCCGGCGGCCGACGCACGCGTCGCGCTCCTCCCGCCCGAGCTCGACCCGCGCGTGCGGGACGCGCTCGCGGCCTGGGGGCTCGACTCGCTCTACGAGCACCAGGCGCTCGCCTGGGAGGCGGCCGTCGGCGGCGAGCACGTCATCGTCACGACCGGCACGGCGAGCGGCAAGACGCTCGCGTTCAACCTCCCCGTCCTCGACGCGCTCGCGCGCGAGCCGAAGACGCGGGCGCTCTACCTCTACCCGACGAAGGCGCTCGCGCAGGATCAGGCACGCAGCGTGACGGCGCTCCGCGTGCCCGGGGTGCGGCCCGCGATCTACGACGGCGACACCGAGACGGAGCGCCGGTGGCAGATCCGCCGCTCGGCGAACCTCGTCCTAACGAATCCGGACATGCTCCACGTCGGCGTCCTGCCGCACCACGACCGGTGGGGCGACGCGCTCGCGAACCTCCGCTACGTCGTCGTCGACGAGGCGCACGTCTACCGCGGCGTCTTCGGCTCGCACGTCGCGAACGTCCTGCGCCGGCTGCGCCGCCTCGCGCGCGTCTACGGCTCCGAGCCGCAGTTCCTCCTCGCCTCGGCGACGATCGCGAACCCCGGCGAGCTCGCCCGCGCGCTGCTCGGCGTGGACGCGACCGTGGTCGACCGGGACGCGGCACCGCGCGCCGAGCGGACGGTGGCGCTCTGGAACCCGCCCCTCGTCGACCCCGAGCTCGGCCTGCGTGCCAGTGCGCTCGGTGAGGCCTCGCGGCTCTACGCGAAGCTCGTCTCGCGCGGCCTGCGCACGATCTGCTTCGCCAAGAGCCGCAAGGCGGCGGAGCTCGTCCACCGCTTCACCGTCCAGCGGGTCGACGGGGACGTGGGCGACCGGCTCGCGCCCTACCGGGCCGGCTACACGCCCGGACAGCGGCGGGAGATCGAGCGGCGGCTCGTCGAGGGCGAGCTGCTCGGCGTCAGCGCGACGGACGCGCTCGAGCTCGGGATCGACATCGGCCTGCTCGACTGCGCCATCTCGGTCGGCTTTCCCGGAACCGTCGCGAGCCTGCGGCAGCAGTGGGGACGGGCCGGCCGCCGCGGCCATGGCTTGGCCGTGCTCGTCGCCAGCGAGGACGCGCTCGACCAGTACTTCATGCGGCGGCCGGAGACGCTGCTCGGGCGTCGCGTCGAGGCGGCGATCCTCGACCACTCGAACATCCGCGTTCTCGACGGCCACGTCCTCGCGGCCGCGTTCGAGGCGCCGCTCGGCGATACCGACCGGGCGACGCTCGGAGACGCGGCCCTCGAGCGCGCGGCGGCGCTGCCCGAGCTGCGGCGGACGAAGGCCGGTTTCGTCTGGTCGGGCCGCGACTACCCGGCCGCCCGCGTGCCGCTGCGCTCGACGAGCGCTGACGCCTTCACCGTCGTCGACGTCGGGTCGGGCTCGCTGCTCGGGCTCGTCGAGCGCGAGCGCGCGTACTCGACCATCCACAAGGGCGCCGTCTACCTCCACCTCGGCGAGAGCTACCTCGTCCGCGAGCTCGACCTCGGCGCGCGGCGGGCGCTCGTCGAGCCGTTCCGCGGCCCGTACTACACGCAGGCGAAGAAGGAGACGACGACCGCGATCGAGGAGACGTTGCGCGCGGAGCGGCGGCTCGGCCTCGAGCTCGCCTTCGGCCGTGTCGCCGTCACCGAGCAGGTCGTCGCCTACCAGCGGAAGGCGATCGCCGACCAATCGACGCTCGAGACGTGCCCGCTCGATCTTCCGGAGACGACCTTCGAGACGGAGGCCGTCTGGTACCTGCCCGAGCCGGACATGCTCGCCGGACTCGAGGGCATGCCGCGTCTGCTCGGCTCGCTCCACGCCGCGGAACACGCGATGATCGCGCTCCTGCCGCTGTGGGCGATGTGCGACCGCTGGGATATCGGCGGCCTCTCGACCAACGTCCACTTCCAGACCGGGCGGCCGACGGTCTTCGTCTACGACGGCCACACCGGCGGCGTCGGGCTCGCCGAGCGCGGCTTCGAGGTCTTCGAGGGCTGGGTCGGTGACACCGCGACGATGCTCGCCGGCTGCCCCTGCGAGCGCGGCTGCCCGTCCTGCGTCCAGTCGCCGAAGTGCGGGAACCTGAACGAGCCGCTCGACAAGGCGGGCGCACTCGTCCTCCTGCGCCGGATGCTCGCGGCGGCCTAGGTGTAGTTCCTAAGCAGGTTGGTTCATCCGGGCCTGCTTGGAGGCTGAGAGCTGCGAGGCAATCAGCTCAAGGAGGGACCCGGATGAAGCTTCACGGTAACGCGGCGCTCAGTTGGAGCGGTCGGCGGCGGCTGGCC